>JAJDEG010000493.1 GCA_029259895.1 Planctomycetota bacterium | reverse complement strand
ACGCTTTCGGCGGGCGGTCGAATCGGCCGACGCCGACCTGAACGCGACGATCGAAAACTACGACGACGTACTCGTCACGCTGCTGGCCGACGTCGCGACAACTTACGTCGAGATTCGCACATTCGAGCGGCGGCTGGAACTTGCCAAATCCAACATCGGCCTGCAAAAGGGGAGCTTCGATCTTGCCGAACTTCGTAAGCAAGGCGGCGACGGCAACGACCTCGACGTGCAGCAGGCTAAATCGAACCTCGCCCTAACCGAATCGTTCGTGCCTCAGCTCGAAATCGCGCTGCGGCAATCGCAGAACCAACTTTGCGTGCTGCTCGGCATTCCGCCGGAGGACTTGAACCGGCGTCTCGCCGCCGCGCCGATTCCGAGCGCGCCGGCCGAAGTTGCCGTGGGCGTGCCCGGCGAATTGCTCCGCCGTCGGCCCGATGTCCGTCGGGCCGAGCGTCAACTCGCGGCTCAAAGCGCCCGCATCGGCGTCGCCGAGGCCGAGTTCTACCCGCACATCGCGGTGACCGGCGTCATCGGCGTCGAGGCCAACCAGTTTCAAGACCTGTTCAAATCCGGCGCGTCGTTTGGCTCGGTCGGTCCGTCGCTGCGTTGGAACGTTCTCAACTACGGCCGCATCCTCAACAACGTTCGGGCCGAGGACGCCCGCTTCCAACAGGCCGCGCTCGTCTATCAACAGACCGTGCTGCTGGCCAACGCCGAAGCGGAGAACGCCATCGTCACGTTCCTCCGTTCGCAGCAGCGGCGCGACGCGCTTGCCAGAAGTTCCGCGGCGGCCCGTCGCTCGAACGAATTGGTGTCGTCCCTATTTCGTGCCGGCGATAAGGACGGCCAACTCGACCGCGTATTCGTCATACAAAGTTTTCTCGTTCAACAAGAAGACGCCGAAGCGGAGGCCCAAGGCGAAGTGGCCAAGAGCCTGATCGCCATTTACCGCGCGCTGGGGGGCGGATGGCAGATTCGCCTCGGCGCGGGAGCCGACGGCGTCGTGCGTTTGCCCGATGAGGTCGCAGCGCCTGCGCCGCAACCGGCCGACGCGCCGCCGGAGCCAAAGTAACCGCAGCGGCATATCGACATTCCGCCGAATGAAGCGTTTCAAGGAGATCGATCGTGAATGCAAACCTTGCCCTCAACCGATTCTGGCCGCTCGCTTTGCTCGTGGCGGCGATTGCACTCGTGTTGCACGCCTCGCAAGTGGCGTCGGGCCAGAAACCAATCGCTCGCACCGTGGCGACGAGTTCGGCGGCCGCGAACTGCGCGCTTCGCACGTGGTGCGAAGGCTGTCCGGCGACGAGGCCGTGTCATTGCGACGACTATTGCCCGAAGCCGGCCCCTTGCGTGCGGCTACCTTCGTGGTGCTGGCGTTGTCCCAACTACGACGCCAAGTGCCCGCCGCTGCCGCCCTGCCGCGCCGCGACCCGCTGTGCAAACGACTATTGCGCCAAACCTTGCCCGGTGTGCCCGATGGCGCCGCGCTGCGTCGCCCGTCAGAAGTGCGGCGATGCCTTAACGAAGTGACAACTGGCCTACGTTGCGCATCGCCAAACGTGACGAAAGAAAAGATCCCCGGCGACCGAATGACCGCCGAGGACCAGCTTTCACAGTACGACGCCTCGTCGGCGACTAGTTCGTCGACGTCTTGGCATGCGAAGCACAGCACGGCATTTCGGCCGCGCAGCAAGCTTCGTTTTCCGCACAACACGCTGGCACATCCGTCGCTTTCGCGCCCCGCTGCGCCGAACTGTCGCAGCACGACGCTTGAATCGAGCAGCAGTATGCCCGCTTCACGCAGCAGATCGGTCTGGCCTCTGTGGCCGATGTCGCACTTAGCGTTGCCTCCGCTGGCGTCACTTCGACGGACGCCGTTTCGACCGGCGGCACCGTTGCTTCGTTTGTCGCAGTCGACCGCGGGCAGCAGTCGAGCCGAACCGTGCAGCAATACGCCTTTTTGATACAACAACTCGGCAAGCCGACGGAATTGTCGACGCTGCCAAACATCGCGGCCAACAGAACGAACGAGGTTGCAATGGACGTAAACATGATAAGTATCTCCCGTTCGACGACGCACTGGCGCTATGCACAGACGTTTCGCGCACGGCCATGCGCCATCGCTTGAATGAAGAATTCAGAAACGCAACACAAAATTCAATGCTTCCGAGCGCGCCGCGAGAGCGGCTCGGTCGGCGCATCAAATCTGCAAGCGAACGTGCTGCGCGATGAGAGAATTGTCGCCGCCCATCGATGCGGCGGTGCAATGCGTCGAAGACAATCGTAACGAATGGACCGATTCCAGGTCCAGCGACGCGCCGACCCAACCCAACTTTCCGCCGGTGGGAACTCGCTCCGTCCGTATGTCCGTATCGGCTGGCGATCGCGGCAGCAACGGCAGCGGCGCTTGGCAGCAAGCCATGTCGCACTGCGCGACGGCGTACACCGTCTGGCAACAGCGGCGGGCCAACGCCTCAGCTCCGCGGGACTCGGACCGACAACACGCGGCTTGGCACCCCTCAACCGTACAGGCTTGGGCGGCCAGCACGTGCGTCGTCATCGAGCCCGCCAGCAACCCCACCACTAACAAGGGCGCAACCAGACGTCGAACGGTAGGCGAATTCGTATTCATGGCTAGCCAATTCTACGCACGCGTCCGCGTCGCAGTTCGCCATCGGGGAAAGATTCCCAGGAATCGTCGTATTCCAGCACGACCAAACGAGTTGCGACGACTCTTTGCCGCCTTGGCGACGACCCGCGTGCGGTGTTGAAGCTAGGCAACCTGCTGCCGCGATCGCCGGGCGTGGATTTCGCGCTGGATGCGTGTATGCGCGTCTTGCAGCAGCGCCAAGATATCGTCGCTCGTGGCGTGCTCGTCGAGCATCACCAGCACCGCGCCGCGGTCCGTGGCGATCATGCGCCGCGTTTCGTTGGCAACGACGTGCTTTGGCGGCGGCGAGGCCGCGTCGGTCGAGAGTCCGCAGGCCCACGTCTTCGACGGCGCGATGCCCGGTCCCCAACTGCGAGCGCCGGCCGGTGCGGCGCGAACGTCGTTCACGTTGGTCCAGGTATGCGGCATGATGGCAGTCAATGTTGCGTGGCGTTGTCCCCGGCACCTTGTCCCGGCGCATCATCGGCCGACAACGCAAGTCGGCTTTGGCCCGATATCGAAGTCGCCGCACCGAAACTGCCGTGCGAAGAATTCCGTGGTTGCGCCGTTGCCACCGCAACTATGCTAGCGGGCGTCAATTGCGGATCAAGACCGAGCGGCGGGAGCTTACGCGGGCTGGGAAATGCTGTCAACGCGAGAATCGCGGATGCGAAGCTGGTGAAAATGGTGGAACTAGCGACCGGAATTCACGGCGGTGAACAATCTCGCTGACCGCCGCCGCGGATTGTATTGAAGCCGCCGCTTCGCGCGCGCCGATTCACCCATCGTTAGACTTTGCCCACGTTTCCCGCTTGCCGCCGCGAGAGAAATTTGCGGTCGCGCGACGACCGTCGGGATGAACGCACAGAACGGAGCCGCCGCAGCATGAAATTCCCCAACCTCCTCTCGTCGTCGAAGCGTTGGAAGTCGGCCACGGCCGCACTCCGCGCGGAGCTTGCCGAAACGCGGATGCTGGCTGCTCAGGCGGCCATTCGCCAGATTGCCGCCGCTGGCGTGTTGCCGCGGTTGGCCGACGCAGAGCTACGCGTTTTCTCTCAGTTCGGCGACGACGGCATCGTCCAGTACCTCGTCCGTCTGCTCGACGTACAGCCGACGGCGTTCGTCGAATTCGGCGTCGAGAACTACACCGAATCAAACACGCGGTTTCTGCTGGTCAACGACAACTGGCGCGGCCTGATCCTCGACGCCAATGTCGGATACATGGAGTCGGTCCGCCGCGATTCGATCTATTGGCGGCACGACCTGACCGCGGTACCCGCGTTCATCGATCGCGACAACATCAACGCCTTGATCGCCGACAATGGCTTTCGCGGCGACCTCGGCATCCTCAGCGTCGACATCGACGGCAACGACTATTGGGTGTGGGAGCGGATCGACGTCGTACGCCCGACCATCGTCATCGCCGAGTACAACAGCGTTTTCGGCGGCCGCCGTGCTGTGACCGTGCCTTACGATCCGGCCTTCTATCGCACTACCGCTCACTACTCGAACTTGTACTGGGGCTGCTCGCTCGCGGCGCTGTGCGTGCTTGCCGAGCGCAAGGGCTACGCCTTCGTCGGCTGCAACTCGGCCGGCAACAACGCCTACTTCGTCCGCACGGATTGCCTCGGGCCGCTGCGTCCGCTTACCTCGGAGCAGGGCTACGTCGAATCGCGGTTCCGCGAATCGCGCGACGCCGACGGCAACCTCACATACCTTGCCGGCGATGCGCGCCGAGAAGCCATCGCCCACATGAATGTCGTGGATGTCGAGTCGGGCCAAACCGCCGCGGTCGGCTCGCTCTAATACCGACATCAATGATCACTCCGCCGCCGCATCGCCCTCGTCCGCGCCCGGCGTACGGCTGCCCAACTCGCGATCCAGGTCCAGCATTGCCGACGGATCGTCCTTCACCATCTGGAATTTGGCCACCACGTCGCGGGCGGTCCGCTCTTCTTCCACCTGCTCGGTGATGAACCACTGCAACTGCACCAACTCGGCGAACGCTCGCTCTTTGAACGCCAACTCGTACAACTCCTCGATCCGCCGCGTCACCGACGTCTCTTGCTCCAAGGCCTTCTCGAAAACACCCACGATCGAGCCGTAATCGGTCGGCTGCTTGCCGATCTCGCGCAACTCGACCTTGCAATTGCGGGCAAGCATGAAGTTGTACAGCTTCATGCCGTGCGTGTATTCTTCCTCGCTCTGAATTTTCAGCCACTTGGCGCAGCCGCGGAAATTTTGCAACTCGCAATAGGCCGACATCGACAGGTAGGCATACGACGACGTCAATTCGTAATTGATCTGGTCATTGAGGGCGTTTTGGACGACTTGGCTGAGCATGGCTTATCGCTTTTCGCTTGGTTGGTAGGGAACGGAAATCTCGCTTGACGTAAACGCGCAACCGCACGAATTCATCCTAACACCGCCGCATTCTACGCGTTTGCGGCCGAATTGACCACGCCGGACGCGAGCGGGGATGTCGGCGGGCGACTGTAGGAGGCGAATCCTTTCGCCGAGCGGATCGCCGCGCGAGTTAATTCGCCGAAAGGATTCGCCTCCTACAGTCCCGGGCTATCGGTCGTAAAACCGCTTCCCGCTCTTTGCCATCTCCAAGAGCATCGCGGTCGGCTGCATTCGCTCGCCGAGCGAAGAGAGCGGCTGGAGCATTTCGACGATCTTCGCCGCGCCCAGCGTGTCGGCCCAAAACAGCAGCCCGCCTTTGAACGGCGGAAAGCCGATCCCGTAAATCAGGCCCAGGTCGACGTCGCGCACGTCGCGGACGATATTCTCCTCCAGGATCCGCGTCGCTTCGAGCACCATCGGCAGGAACAGTCGGTTCGTCAGATCGTCGCGCGACAGCTTCTTCGGCTCCCGCAGCAGCGGCCCGATCAGCCGGTCGAATTCTTCGTCCCGCTCGCCGCGGGCCGTGGCGTGCTTGTAGCGAAAGAAACCGGCGAGCGACTTTTGTCCTAGCCGGCCGGCTTTCATCAGCGTGGGGAGCACCGACGAAACGACCGTCCGCTCGGGAAACGCCTCGTGCATCACCAGTCCGGCGTTCACCGCCGTGTCGAGGCCCACCACGTCGAATAGCGTCAGCGGTCCCATCGGCATGCCGAAGCTCTTGGCCGATTTTTCGATGTGCTCGACCTTCGCCCCATCGAGCAGCAGTTCGACGGCCTCGTTCATGTAGGGCAGCAGCAACCGATTGACCAGAAAGCCCGGCCCGTCGTTGACCACGATCGGTGACTTGCCGATGCGTTTGGCCAGCGCGACGGCCGTGGCAATCGTGGCGTCGCTGGTCTTCGGCCCGCGGATCACCTCGACCAGCGGCATCTTCCGCACGGGGTTGAAAAAGTGGATGCCGCAGAATAGCTCGGGCCGCTTGAGTCCCTCGGCCAGCTTGGCGATTGGGATCGTCGACGTATTGCTGGCCAGAATTGCGTCGTCGCGCATCTTGCCTTCGATGCGGCCGAACACTTGCCGCTTGACCGAAGCGTTCTCGACCACGGCCTCGATGACGACATCCGCTGCGGCCAGTTCCACGTCCGACGTCGTGGCGTTGAGCAGCGGCGCGAATTTGAGCGTCCGCTGCACGTCCGTTGCTTTGGTGAGCTTGTTATACGACACCTCTTCGAGCACCAGCTTCGTGCTGCGGGCGAGCGCTTCGGCCGCGGCGTCGGTGATCGTGGTCGGCAGTTCCCGCCGCACGCATGCCGCGGCGATCCCGCTTCCCATGATGCCGGCCCCGATCACGCCGACGTGCTTAACCTCGCGCGGCACGACGTCGTTTGCCACGCCGGTGTCTTTTTTGTTGCGGTCGGCCAGGAAGAACACGTTCAGCAGCGCGGCGTTGACCGGCGAACCGAACAGTTCGGCCATGCCGGCCGCTTCGGCTTCGCAGGCCGCATCGGCGTCCATCGCCGCCCCTTCGAGCAACACCTCTAGCGCTGCCAGTGGCGCGGGGTAATGCCCTTTCGTCTGTTGTTGGATAAAGCCGGACGCCGTCGCACCGAGAAAAGCCAATTCGGTTTCGCTTATCGAGATTGGCCCGCTCCAGCGGCGACGATCTTCGACGTACTTGCGCGTCTGCTGCTCGTCCCGCACAACGGCCAGCGCCGCCGCGTCCAGCTTTTCCGCCGAAGTCACGTCGTCGGCCAAACCCAGCGCCATCGCCGCGTCGGCTGCGATCGACTCGCCGCCGGTGATCATCTCGACAGCGTTCCCCAGTCCGGCGATCCGCGGCAGCCGCGCCGTACCGCCCCAACCCGGAAACAGCCCTAGCTTTACCTCCGGCAAGCCGAATTGGGTCTTGGGACTCGTCGCCATCACCCGCCGGTCGCACCACATCGCCAATTCCGCCCCCCCGCCCAGACACACGCCGTCGATCGCCGCCACGGTGACGAAAGGGCATCGCGACAACCGCTGGAACAGCGTCTGCCCGCGCCGGCACATTGCCGCGATCACGTCCTTCGCCGCCCCCAGGGAAGAGACGAACTCGCGCAAATCGGCCCCGGCCAGAAACGTCCCCGGCTTTCCGGAACGAATGACCAATCCCGCCAAGTCGCTGCGCTTTTCCAACGCGTCCAGATGCCCGGCCAACTCGTCCAACACGGCCGTAGACAGCACGTTAGCCCCCTTGCCGGGCAAGTCGATCGACAACACGGCGACGTCGTTTTCCCAAAACGACAGTGTCACGGCGGACTCAGACATTAGGAGGCGTCCCTGGCAGGTATAGAATTGCGAGAGCGTCGCGCGGCGAGAAAAGCACGCCCACGCGCGACGCGGTCAGCAACCACGATACCCGCGACCGGGGAAGGTGACAAACCCTGTCGCGAAACCCGCCGCTACGCACGTCATGGCCGGACGGCTGAAACCGAAAAGGGGCGGCCGTTGCAACGAGCCGCCCCTCGTAGATTGAAAAACGCCAAAGTCGAGTGAATCTACAGCGTTTCGAGTACTGAATCGAATACCGACGCACTTGCCACGCGGCCAATCCGCCGCGCGTGCAACCGGCTCGTCGACAAACCGCTCCCTTGCGACGCGCCTTCGCCGGCCAGCGCTGAGTCCGTCGCCAACGCCCGCACGTCGTTTCGCACGCGTGCCACCGGGCGGCTCTCCACCGCTCGGGCGACGCGCGAACGAACGGCTCCCAGCGCCGTGGCGCCAACGCCGCCGCCGTTCGTCGTTGCCGCAACCACGACCGCATCCGGAGCGGCCGGCGACGGGCTACCCGGCAGCGGCGGTTGTCCGAGCGGCAATTGGCTGAATCCGTTGGCGACCGTCAGTCCCCGGTCGGCCGCATCGATCGCGCCCGAACCGTTCACGTCGTGGAAGATCGAATACGACGGGCCGCCGATTGCCTGGCCGATGCGATTGTTTACCGCGATCGTGTCCTGGAAACTCGTCTTGCCGCTGCGATCCACGTCGCCCGCAAGCACGCTGAACCGCAGCAACTCGCCGTCTTCGGTGAGCGACTTGAGATCGAAGTTGCCCTGTGGGGAATTCAGATCGAGTAATACTCGGTCGTTCTCGATTGGCGTGGCTAGCGTCCACGTTGCGGTGGCGGTCGTGGCGTCGTAGCTGAAGGCGTTGACCGCGTACGTCGCCCGGTTGAAACCCGTCACGACCAGCGACGACTGTGTCACCGTCGTCGGCTCGCTAAACCGCATGACGACTTGATTCAAGCCCGACCACGTCAACGGGTCGAACTGCGAAATGTTGCCGGCAGGAACGCGATAGCCGCCGTTGCCCAGACTCGAATTCGTGAGATTGCTGAGGAACGCCGGCGTCCACGAACTGCTCTTCACCAAGACTTCGGCCGATGGCGGGGCAACCGTCTGCGTGCATTCGTCCACCAAACCCATTCGCAGCGTGAAGTCCGATCCCGTACCCGACACGCGCAAGAACTGCGGCATCGAAGTGCCGTCGAACTCGATCCGCGAGAACGGCTGAGCGGTAGCGCCCGACGTTGCTACGGCCGACGTCAAGTTATTGTTGTTGTAGAGGCTCAGCCGCACCGAACCATCGTTGCTGACGGCTTCGATGAAGTGCCGACCGTTTAGTCCCTCGTCGAAGGAGAACCATACGTTGCCGCTGGAAAGACTCAGCGGACCACCGGAAAGGTTGCCTGTCGTCGGTCGCGGTATCGTAAACGGATCGCTGTCCGAGACTCCGTCGTCGAGCGACGCCGAGGCGAACTCGATCGCCGTCGAAAGATGATTAACCGTGAAATCGCCGCGCAACTGGAATTCGCCGAAGTTGTAGCCAGTGGCCGACTGTCCGGCGGCGAGGACGACGCCGGCAAACCGGTCGTTCGTCGGCGCGATCGTCGGGGCCGGCGTTCCAGCGGTGTCTTTGCCGTCGGCCAATAGTCCCGGCTGCAATTCTTTGATCGTGTACGTTCCCGGCGGCATGATGATCGGCCGCTGTGGATCGCTCGGGTTGTCGACGAACTCGTAGCGTCCGGTCGCATCGGTTCGCACCGTTTGCGTGAACGTCAGCGCGCCGTTGCTGTAGATGGCCTGCACCAGCACGCCGGATAGTCCGATCTCGCTCGGTTCCTTGATGCCGTTGTTGTTCGGATCGGCGTAGACGTTGCCGCTGATGCTAACCGCCGGGCCGACGCGAATCCACGCCGTCCCGAGGTTCGAGATTTCGCCGGTCAGGTCGCGAACGAAATAGTTAAATCGGTCCAGCCCGGTAAAACCGGTATTCGGCGTGTACGTGTACTCGAACGTGCCGGCGTTGTAGCTCAGCGTGCCGTTTAGCGGCCCACCGCCGAAGGGAATCATCGTCGACGAGTCATCGACGTCGTCGCCGGGATCGGCGTCCGTGTCGTTTTCCCAAGGCCGAATGATCACCGGCGTATTCATCGCGGTACCGGCCACGTCCGGATTGGCCCGCGGCGCGTCGCTGGCGGCGTTAACGGTTACGGTGACCGTCGCCGTATTCGACGTCACGCCTTCGTTGTCGTTCACCGTGTACGTAAATGTGTCGACGCCGACGAAATCGCACGTCGGCGTGTACCGCGCCAATCTCGTTGCCGGATCGATCGTCGCCGTGCCGTGCGCCGGCGGGCTCGTGATCTGCAACGACGATGGGACGATGCCGCCGTCCGGATCGGGATCGGAATCGTTACCGAGCACGTTGATATTGACGATGTGTTCTTCGTCGGTCGTGGCCACGTCGTTGAGCGCGATCGGCGGGGCATTGACGTTAATCGTCACCGTCGCCACCGAAGACTGACGTCCGTCGGTGTCGCGGATAAAGTATTGGAAGATATCCGTTCCCGGAAAACCGGGGTTGGCAACGTAAATCACCGAGCCATTCACCGTGCTCGGAATGCCTAGCGCGCCTTCCGTTGGCTGAAGCGTGATCTGCACGCTCGATCGGTCGATCGGCGGCGCGCCGGCGGCGGCGAAGTCGTTGGCGAGAAGGTCAATTGTGATCTGACGCCCGGCCACGGCGCTCACGACGTCGTTGGCGGCGGTCGGCAACGGCGGCGGCGGTGGGCCGACGTTGATCGTTACCAACGCCGTGTTGGAAGCCCGCCCGGACGTGTCCTTGACGAGATACTTGAACGAAAGCGCCCCGGCGAAACCGGCGGCCGGCGTAAACGTCACGACTCCGTTAACGACCGGCGAGAGCGTGCCGATCGACGATGTCGGCGGTTGAATGATCGTCACGCTCGTCGGATCGAGCGACGGGTTCGGCGGCGGATCGATGTCGTTGGCCAATAGATCGATCGTCACCGGTACGCCGAAGGTCGTCACGGCGAAGTCGTCGCCCGCGATCGGCGCGGGATTGAATGGCAACACGCGGACCGTCACCGTGGCCGGATTGGATGGCTGCCCGACGGAATCGAACACCTGATATTGAAACGCGATCGTGCCGACGAAGTCGGTCGGGGACCGATACTCGATTCTTCCGTCCGGCCGCGGGTTGGCGGAGTGGCCTGTCGGAAGTGTACCCGGCACGATGATGATGCTGCTCGACACGAATGCGCCGCTGTCGTTGTTGAGTACGTTGATCAGCTTCAACACGCCGCTGCTGGCGGTGGACGTGTCGTCGAGCGCGATCGGCGGAATCGAACTGCCGTAGAAATTCATCTGCCACGACACGAAATTCCCGACGTTCTCAAAAACGCGGTCGCGAATTTCCAGGCGCCACTTGCCCTTGGCCGATTCGCCCCAATGGCGCGCCGTCGTGAACACCCAGTTGTCGTAGTTTTCACCCGAGTTGTGAGCCGTGGCCAGCACGGAGCGAAACTGCCCCGGCTGCCCGTTGGAGTCGGGCGCAAATAGCGTCACGTCCAGGTCGCCGGCAAACTGGTGGTCCGTTTCCAACACGACCTCGATCCACTCGATGTCTGGAAACGAGTTGCCGTCGTACCCTGCCGGCAACGGATTGCCGTTGAGCGTGCAATTGAGATTCCGCGTCGTGTCGAAGCAGTCGACCGCAAAATCGAACAACTGTGCGATCGGGCCGGCGTCGTCGGGAATGATCCGCCCGATCGTGCCGGCCGGATCCGTCGGTGCCCGCAGCACGGTCATTCTTCCCGTCGAAAAACTTTGCTGTGCGCCTGCGCCGGGCCAAACGGAGGCATTGTTCACCGCCTGCAGCGCGTCGATCGCGCCGAAGCCGTACTTGTGATTGACCTGGAATCCGGCTCGATTGGTCGCCCAGTCCGTGTCGCCGCCATCGTTCTTGTACGTCGAGCGGACGAGGATGTGCTGAACGTCGCGCCACGACAAGTTGGGATTCGTGTCGAGCATCAGGGCGATGACGCCCGTGACGATCGGAGCCGCCGACGACGTGCCGCCGAAGCCACCCTGCGCGTCGGCCGCCGAATAGTGGCCAAAGCTCGTGTAGCCCATGCCGTAGAATTCGTCGTTCGGGTCCTCAAACGGATCGTTGTCCGGTGGATACGGCGGGTTGCCGCGCGGATCGTTCGCGCCGGTGTGATAGTTGTAGCCGCCGAGATCGCCCTGCGTCGGGAAGTCGCGGGCCGGATCGAGTTCGACGATGTCGGTCGTCAGCAGTTCGGGCGGAATCGCCCCGTTGGCGTCGAACGATGCGCTCGAGGGCGCCACGACGAGTAGCGAGGCACCCGGTTCGGAATAGACCGACTGCTTGCCGTTGAAGTCGATCGCCCCGACGGCGATTGTCCCTCGCTGGTTCGCGTATCGATCGTAGTTGACGTTGTCGCCAAACGCGCCGCCGTTGCCGGCGGCCCAAACGTAAATAGCCCCCAATCCACCTCGGCCGAATTGCAGGCCGTTGTTGATCGCCCCTTGAGCCAACGGTCCGGGAATCGCGGCCGGAGTTCGCCAATCGATCGCGTCGACCGGTCCCCAGCTATTGTTGAAAATATCGATCGAGGACGAGAACACTTGTCCCAACCGCGTCGTCATCGGGCCGATGGGCTTAATCGACAACGCGTTCGCCTCGCCGACGTCGACGTTGCGCGTGCCGGGAGGATTCGTGGGCAGCAGCCGATCGGAGAACCAATGCGCGTCCGGGGCCACGCCGGTCAACCCGCGTCCGTCGTCGCGTGCGGCGACGGCGAGCCCAGCGACGGCCGTACCGTGAATGTCGACGAACCGATCGACGGGGCCGCCCGTCGCGAAGCAGATGCGAGGATCGATCGTCCAATCGCATCCGCCGGTAGAACGATCGGCAAGCTCCGGATGGTCGAGTTGCACGCCATTGTCGACGAACGAAATCAGCACGCGATCGCCGAACGCGAACGAATCGGGGTTGTTCGGGTCGCCGTTGTCGTCCGTGATCATCCAGTCCCAGGCCTGCTCGATATTCGACCCCTTGGCGATGCCAGCGGGCAGATCGTAGTCCCGAAATTGCCACTGATACCGCTGGTAGTACGGATCGTTAGGCACGTACCGCAACGGCGAGCCGGTGGGCAGCGGAATCGGCGAAATCGTCGAAATCCCCTCTCGCTGCGGACCGTAAGACGTCGCCCAGCCTAGGCTCTGCGATTGCGACGCCGAGCCGACGTAGACGGGGCCGGAAGGGGTGTCGCCCGGGTCGATCTGTATTGAGGAACCTTTGCCCGAAAGCGTCGCTGTGAGCAGTTCGCGCACTTCGAGCTTTTCGAGCTGCATGCGTCGAGGCGGACGCCGCTTGTTTTGCCCAAGACGCTTGGCCGATATGGATTTAGAGCGTGACCGCGAACCGAAACGCATGGCAACCACCTGGAAGATGCCGGAGAAGAGAAAAACCCGCCTGTCAAACGGGGTAACTTTCAGAATACGCTGACCCGCAGGTCATTGCAACTAAAAGGACTACGAACTAGCCGCCCGATCACTGGCATTTCACGCCCTAAAAACGCCGGCATTCCGCTTGGATCGCTCGCTTGCACGACAAGTGCCTACCAAGAGTATCCGTTCGCTTGGCGATTCGCCGATTATTCCCGAAACCTGCCTCGTCGTCCGTAATTCAACACACAAACGCCCCTTGCGGTGGGGTCGCCGCGATACCCTGACCGGCATTGGACGCCGCGGTCTCGATTAAGTTCCCTCGATGAGTCAAAAATCGTTCTCTTTCCCCGGCATCGCCATCCTCAACGTCGCGACCCAAGCCGCCGCCGATGCGAAACCTGCAATTCGTTCGCCGTCGATAAAAACTCCGTAGATTCGAAGGCGCTGCCCGCGATTTCGCTCTCGCGTGACGTTCCGCCGCGTTCCGCCACCAAGCGCCGCCCCCGACGCGCGGCGACCAATTCCGCGCCACAGTCCACGCACCGGTCGACGGCCGGTGGCGATAGCCGACTCGCATCCCGCCCCCGAACGACGACCGCGGCAGCGGGCGATGACGACAGCGGCGCGAGACCGTTGCGCAAGAGCATGGCATCGGCGAGGCCGACTCTGCCGTCGCGATTTATATCGCTCCGTACCTCGCCGCTTGACACGCCGCCTGCCGTGCCGAAATTTGCGACCAGCGTCGCCAAGTCACCCCGTTCGACTAATCCGTCGCGGTTGAGGTCCAGCGGCGAGTGGCTCGCATTACTGACGGCAATCGTGACCGCGCCGGACGCCGATACCAGCCCGCCCGCGGCAACTGTATAGCGGAATTCATCCACGCCGATGAATCCCGCGTCCGGCGTGTAGACGAACGTGCCATCCGCGTTTAGGACGAGTGAACCATTCGACGGACCGCTGCCGGGCACGCGCGTGGCGTCACCGATCTCATCGCCCTCGAGATCGATGTCGTTCGCAATTACACCGCCGCCGGGAAATGCCGTTACCGACATGTCGAAGCCGACGTCGGAACTGCTGTTGGTGAATTGATGAACTTCAACCGCCAGCGTGTTCGTTCCAGTGGCCAACATCCCGGCGACGTTGGCGTATCGGCGAACGTATGCCGATTCGTCGCCGTTTGCGGTGGCAAACGATTGCGTCGTCAGCGGGCCAACGGCCAACTGGTAACGTTCGATTTCGACGCCGTTTAGGTACACGACGTAACCGTCGTCGGCCAGCGTTTCGGTAATCAACTGGTCGATGCCCGTGGCGTCGGCAACGTCGAACGTCGTGCGAAACAGATAGGTCGTGACGGAGTTATTGCCCAGGGGCGATGCCGCGTCGTCGATGCCGTCCAGAAACGTTTCGCCGTCGAAACTTAGCCCATCGAGAGGACCGGAAAAAACGCCCGAGCCAACCTTCCAAGCTCCGATCGTCGCATCGCTACTTTCCACGTCGAATTGCGGATCGTTCCAGAAGCGCCCCGCGGCGTCGCGAGGATAATCCTCAGCGGCAACGGGTGGAACGGATTGCAATCCGTTCTCGATCTGGTCGAGATACGCCCACGTCGCTCGCCGTGGCAGGTACACCACCGGCTCGCGTAGAGCGACGTTCAGCGTCCGGCCTTCGTCGACCTCGTAGCGGTCGTCGACGGCAGTCGGCGCGTCGTCGACGGGCGTGACCACGATTTCCACGGTGGCCAAATTGCTTAGCGCGCTAACGTCGGCCAGAACATACTGAAAAGTATCAACGCCTACGAAATCGCGACCCGGCATATAGGTGAATCCGCCGGTCGATCCGTCGAACACGACCGATCCGCCGCTGGTTGGCTCGGTAACCAAGATTAGATGAGTAGGTCCCCATTCCGAATTGAACACGAAATCGTTCGCCAGGACGCCGACTCCGTTCGGCCCGCTGGGACCGCTCGTGGCGTCGATCACCAGCGGAGTGTCCTCGTTTGTAACGAACGACAGGATTCCGACGTCATCCGATGCAACCGGCGGCCCAAGTTCGTCAATGAGAACCGTGACGAATACGGTCGCGACGTTCGAGACTTGCGGGTCGGGCAATGAATTGTCAACAACCCGGTATGTAAAGTTGAAAAATCCGCCGTCGTGTGGACTGCTCGGCATGAACGTCACCGTCCCGTCGGGCGAAACGTCGAGCGTGCCGTAAAGGAACGCCAGTCCAGCATCGACGACCTCGACGGTCAGGTCTTGCTTTGCACCGCCAGGAAACAGGTCATTTGCCAGCAAGCCCGCATTGGCGTCCTGCAACTTGAGATCGAAACCGAGATCGGAACTGGTTGGCGACGCCTGATGGACTTCGACGGCGATTGTGTTGTCCGACTCCCGTAAATCTACTTCCCAAGGCCCGATGACGCGTTCAAAAAACGAACTTTCATCGACCGTAGCCACAGGCGCCGTGCAGTAGGAACCGTTGTCGGTGTTGTAGTTTAGTGTTGAGGTTCGATAAACCTCTCTGCCGTTGATATACACGGCGGCGCAGTCGTCGCGTACGATGGCCAATCGCAACCGAGACGGGATTTCGTCGGGCACGTCGAACGTGCGGAAGAAGTAGTATGTCGCGTGCCCCTGGGGAACGTTTGTGGATTCGTTGCCGTCTCCAAAACCGAATTTCGCGGGCTGCGGCGTCGACGTCCAGCCGGCTTCGTCGCCCGAAGCCGGATCGAAGCCGGCGTCGGGCCCGGCTTTCCATTCGGAGTTTAGCGAGTTCTGATCCGATCCGTCAGTGCTGCTATACCACAGCGAACCGGCTTCGATGTATTCCGTGGCGTCGACGCCGGAATACTGTTGGTGTCGCGTGCCGCTGCCAAAGACGTACACGTCATCGACCGCGACCGGCGGCGAGGTTCCGGCCAGCACGATGCGTGGTTCGAGCGATTCAATCGTCGCTCGCAAGCCGTCGCGTCTTCGCACGCTCTTGACGACCCGACCCCTTCCCAACCGTTTCGGCCAAACACGCCGCCACATAACGACCTCGAATAGAAGGAGGCTAAGACGGACCGAACGCCTGTGGCACACACGCCGCCCTCTGGTTATACCAGTCCACCGGCTTTTTTTCAAACGTAGGGCAAGCGACTTTCGCCGACGATGCTTTGGGCGGGTCCAATTGCCGATTCGCCTCCGCACTCGGTACAATGCGGCCCCGCACTAACTCCCGACCCCAGCCCCCGACCCACAGCCCCCGTTAAATGGCCAAACCCCAAACCGCAATCTCGCCTACCCGTAGCGAAGACTATCCCGAGTGGTACCAGCAGGTCATCAAGGCGGCCGATCTGGCCGAGGCCTCGCCGGTCCGCGGCTGCATGGTCATCAAGCCTTGGGGCTACGCCATTTGGGAGAATATCCAGCGCGTCCTCGACGGCATGTTCAAAGACACCGGCCACGAGAACGCCTACTTCCCGCTGTTCATTCCCAAGAGTTTCTTGGAGAAGGAAGCCGAACACGTCGAGGGTTTCGCCAAGGAATGTGCCGTGGTGACGCACCATCGGCTCGAGCCCGGTCCCGACGGCGGCCTCGTTCCGGCCGCTCCGCTCGACGAGCCGCTCGTCGTTCGCCCGACCAGCGAGACGATCATTGGCGCGATGTATGCCAAGTGGGTGCAGAGCTACCGTGATCTGCCGATCCTCATCAACCAATGGGCGAACGTCGTCCGCTGGGAATTGCGCACCCGCATGTTCCTCCGAACGACCGAGTTCCTTTGGCAAGAGGGGCACACCTGCCACGCCACGTCGGAAGAGGCGCTGGAAGAAACCCGCAAGATGCTCGAGGTCTACGCCGACTTCGCCGAGAACTACATGGCGATGCCGGTCATCAAGGGCGAGAAAACCGCCGGCGAACGCTTCCCCGGCGCGGTCACCACGCTCTCCATCGAAGCCCTGATGCAAGACCGCAAGGCCCTGCAATCCGGCACGTCGCACTTTCTCGGTCAGAATTTCGCCAAAGCTCAGGAGATCAAATTCCAAGATCAAGAGGGCAAGGAAGTTTTCGCCTGGACGACGTCCTGGGGCGTGTCGACGCGGCTCGTCGGCGGCCTGCTGATGACGCACAGCGACGACGACGGGCTGGTGCTGCCGCCGCGGCTCGCGCCGGTCCATTGCATCATCTTGCCGATCTATCGCAACGACGATGAGAAGCGCGTCGTGCTGGAATTCGCCGAGCGTGTTAAGCGAGAGGTATCGGCCCAGCAATACGACGGTCGGCCGGTGCAAGTGAAAATCGACGACCGCGATCTCCGCGGCGGCGAGAAGACCTGGCAGCACATCAAGCGGGGCGTGCCGCTGCGGCTCGAAATCGGCCCCCGCGACGTGCAGGGCGACAGCGTGTTCGTCGGCCGCCGCGACCGAGGACCGAAGGAGAAGACCGGCGTTCCTCGTGCCGAGTTCGCCGCCACGGTTGCCCAAACGCTGGCCGACATGCAACAAGCGCTGTTCGATCGCGCCGCCGCGTTTCGCAAAGAGCATACGCGGACGATCGACGACCTCGCCGAGTTCCGCGCGTTCTTCACGCCCAAGAATGCCGAGCAGCCCGAAATCCACGGCGGCATCGCCATGTGCCACTTCCACGACGGCCCGGAGCTTAAGGCCGCGCTCGACGAGCTGAAGGTCACCATCCGGTGCATCCCGCTGGACGGTCCTGAAGAGCCGGGCAAATGCATCGTCACCGGCCAGCCCAGCACGCGGCGGGCGGCGTTCGCTAAGGCATATTGAACTCGGCCACCGCTGCGATCGCCAAGAACCGCGTCGCCGGGGAGTCGCATTTGCGACTTGCAATGTCGTCCCGACCCGACCATGATGCAGGTCACTTTCGCCGGGCACGACGCCGATTTTGACAGCGTCCACCGACCGTAAACCCTCAGGCATGTTTCGATTCACCTCGGCGAACCAGATCAACGGGAGAAAACCAATGAAATCCGCGAAACGAATCGTCTTACTCGTGGCCGCCTCTGCGATCGGCCTGTCCTCGTATGCCGCGGCCGCCGAAAAAGTCAAGGTGCTCATCGTCACCGGCTTCGACGTTGGTTCGCACAAGTGGGAAGAGTCGGCCCGGCTCAATCAGTCGATCTTGCAGAAGTCGGACCGCTTCGACGTGGCGATCAGCAAGGACAAGGAAGTCTTCGCGTCGGACAAGCTTGGCGAGTACGACGTGCTGGTGTTGAATTTCGGTTTCTGGAACGAGGCCGACCCCAGCGATGCGAGCAAAGCCGGGTTGCTCAAGTATGCCAAAGACGGCGGCAATGTCGTCGCGCTCCATTTCGCGTGCAGCGCGTTTCAAGATTGGAAGGAATACGGCGAGTTGCTCGGCCGCGTGTGGGTCAAAGGCGTCGGCGGTCACGGACCGTATGGCGAGTTTGCCGTCAAGGTTAAGGACGCCGAACACCCCGTGATGAAGGGTCTCAAGGATTTCAAAACGGAAGACGAGTTGTACGCCAAGCTTTCCGGTGACGCCGAAATCGAAGTCCTAGCGACCGCCGATTCCGAGTGGAGCGGCAAGACCGAGCCGATCGTGTTCGCCAAGAGCTACGGCAAAGGCCGCGTTCTGCAAAATGTTCTCGGACACGGCATCGACTCGAAGCAAAACGAGAACTACCAGCGGCTGCTGTGCCGCTCGGTCGAATGGGCCGCGACGGGTAAGGTGACGGTCGACTGAACGCCGTTGGGCGGCGGTTCTACTCGCTCAATCCAGCCAACTCGCAAAGATTCGCCGCCATCACCTGTTGCGGGCAACTCCAAACCAAGAAGAACAACGCCTCGCGGCACCACCGTCCTGTCGGATGCCCGACGACGTAACCCGTCCCCTTCGCCGCCGCCAATGCCGCTTGCGTCGCGCGTAGCACAAGGCTATTCGCACGCGTCCGCAAAGTCTGCGTCGTACAGCGCTGCTCGCCTACCGCCGCCGCTAGTAGATCGCCGCGAACGTCCGCCAACTCTGCCGCAAATCCGCCGGCCGGTGCCGACAAATCTTCGCGCTTTTCCGCCTCGGCAAACAGAAAGTCAATCGCCGCGCCGGCCAGCCCGATGGCCAGCGTCGATGTCTGAATGCCGCCGGTGTTCGATCCCCGCGCCCCGGCCATCGCGTCCTCGCTCGGCCCGGCCACCAGGGCGTCTCGCGACATGAGAACATCGCTGCAATGGATCGGTCCGGTGTGGCTGGCGGAGAGTGCCACTAGTTGCGCATCGTCGCCCGAGCGAACGCCCGGCAGATCGGTCGGCATCGCCAGCATCACTCGCCGCCCGTCCGCCATTTCGGCCCCCATCACGATCGTCTGCGCGTGACGTCCGCCGGTGACCCAGGGGCTGAAACCGTTTAGGCGAAATCCATGTGGGGTTTCTTCGGCGGAGAGCGCCGGTTTGCCCAGGTGCCGGCGGCTCGTCGTTAGATGGGAGATTCCCAGCGTCGCGAACTCGCGTCCACGGATCAGATCGGGTATCAACCGCTGGCGGAGCGATTCGTTGTCGCACGCCACGATGCGCCGGCATGCGCCGGACCATTGCGTGAGCACGAACATCGTCGTCAAACAGGCCGCCGACAATCGCAACTCGCCGCGAACGATGTCCGACTCGCTCCAGCCCTGCCCGCCGACTTCGACGGGAAAAAACCACTCCAGCACGCCGAAGTCGCGGCACAGCGCCAATTGCTCGGCCGGCCATTCTCCGGAGCGATCCAGATCGCCGGCCAGCCCGGCCAACCGCTCGCAAAGCACGTCGAGCGCGGGATCGTCGGGTGATTGAATGCGGCGGTTGGACATGGCGATGATTTGCGCCGGTTCGGGCGTTAGCAGAATAGGCTTCGACGGCGCGGAAGCGCGGGCCAACGCTATTCTATCAAGCCGGCCGCATCGCGTACGCGCTACAACTTCTCACCGGCCAGATACCCGGTGCTGAACGCCGCTTGAAAGTTGTATCCGCCGATCGGACCGTCGAGATCGAGAATCTCGCCGGCGAAGTATAGTCCCGCGACTAGCTTGCTCTGCATCGACCGCGAATCGACTTCGTCGAGCGAAACGCCGCCGGCGGTGACCTCGGCCTTGGCGAATCCGCGCGTGCCGGAGACACCGATCGCCTGCCGCTTAATTGCGGTCACCAGGGCCGTGCGCTGGTTCTTCGACAGCTCGGCAGCGCGTTGGTCTTCGCCCACGCAGGCCCGCGCGGCCAGCGCCGCCACAAGCCGCGCGGGCAGCCCGTCGACCGACGCATTGGGCGACAACTCGGCGAGTACGCCAGGAAGCATCGCCACGATTCGCCGCTTGCCGTCGTTGGCGGCCATCGCCCGCAAACGCTCGTCCAACGCGTGTTCTCGTGCGTCGGGCAAAAAGTCGCATACCAATAGCAGCGTCGCTGGCCGCGGATGGCCGGTCACGGCACGACTTACGTCCATCGGCGCAGGCCCGGAAAGTCCGAAGTGTGCGAACAAAAAGGAGCCGCGCCGCTGGGCAAGTACGCGCCGCTTGGCGTGGTCGACGGCCGGATCGACGACGCGCACCAGCACGTCGGTTACGGTCACACCCTGGAGTTGTCGTACCCACTCGGTATTGGTCGTGATCGGCGTCAGCGCCGGCCGCGGCGGTACGATCGTGTGCCCCAGCGCCGCCGCCCAAGCGTAGCCGTCGCCCGTCGTTCCGCTTCCTGGATACGACTTGCCGCCGGCGGTGATGAGCACCTGCGAAGCTTCAAGCGTTCGCGCCGACGTGCCGACGCGGAATCCGTTGGCAGAGCGTTCGATCGTCGCGACGCCTTCGCCAGTCGCCAGCGTCGCGCCGCTGCGCTGCAGTCGTTGCATCAGCGCCGAGAGCACGTCGGTTGCACGATCGCTCACGGGAAACACTTTTCCGCCCGGCTCGACCTTCGTGGCGACGCCGTCGGCCTCGAAGAGCGCGACCAGAGCGGCCGGCGAAAGTGCCGCTAGCGCCGAATGTAAGAACCGCCCACTCTTGCCGTACGCTTCGACGATGCCGGCGGCATCGGTGTCGTGGGTAAGATTGCAGCGCGTGCCCCCGGACATAAGAATCTTCACGCCCGGCCGGCGGTTCTTTTCCAGCAGCAATACGCGGCGGCCTCGTTCGGCAGCCCGCGCCGCGGCCAACAATCCAGCCGCGCCGGCCCCGACGACGATCGCGTCGAACGGCGTGTCGACCGCGGCAGGAATTGAAGAACTCGCGGATTTGTCGTTCGCGTCAATCGGCGTCCTCGCTCGCTCTGGGAGCAAATCCGCGGCGCATGGTGTTTTCGGTGATCGTCCGCGGAACTACGAACTGCACGAGGTAATCCGCCCCGCCAGCTTTGCTGCCGATGCCGGACATCTTAAACCCGCCGAACGGCTGGCGGCAGACGAGCGCGCCGGTGATGCCGCGGTTCAAGTACAGGTTGCCGACGAGCATTTCTCGACGAGCGCAGTCCAGATTCGCCGGGCTGCGCGAGAAAATTCCGCCGGTGAGCGCGTAATCGGTGTCGTTCGCAATGCGGATCGCTTCGTCGAGATTGGCCGCGCGAATCACCGCCAGTACGGGGCCGAAAACCTCTTCTTGAGCGACGCGGGCGTTCGGCCCGACGTCGGCAAAGATGTGCGGACCGACAAAGTTGCCTTGCTCGGAAAGCGAACCCCCGTCGACTGCCAGCGCCACGCGGCCCTCGCTCCCGCCGATGTCGACGTACTTCCGCACCCGGTCGACCGCTTCCCGATCGATCACGGGGCCAATCTGCGTCGCCGGCTCCTCCGCCGGGCCGAAGACCATGCTGCGCGTCGTCTCGACGAGACGGCTAAGAAAGGTGTCGTAAATGCTGGAGAGAACGATGCAACGCGAACAGGCGGAACACTTTTGGCCGCTGTAGCCGAATGCGCTCTTGGCAACGGCAACGACGGCTTCGTCGAGATCGGCATCGGCGTCGACGATGATCGCGTTCTTGCCGCCCATCTCGGCGATCACGCGCTTGACTTGCGACGACGACTGCGCGGAGATTTCCGCCGCGCGGGCGTTGATCTTCAAGCCAACCTCGCGCGAGCCGGTGAAGGCGATCAGCGCCACATCGGGATGCTCGACCAAAGCCGCTCCGGCGACGTGCCCCTCGCCGGGTACGTAGCTGAGCACGCCCTCGGGCAAATCCGACTCCGCGAAAATCGCCATCAGCTTCGCCGCCACGATCGGCGTCTGCTCGGCGGGCTTCATCACCACGGTGTTGCCCGTGGCCAGTGCCGCGGCGGTCATGCCGGTAAGGATGGCCAGCGGAAAGTTCCATGGCGAGATCACGCCGACCACCCCGCGGGGGAGATACTCGAAGCGGTTCTCCTCGCCGGCGACGTCGACGCCGTGGGCCTGCTCCATTGCGATCGCGCCGGCCGCGTAGAACTCACAAAAGTCAATCGCCTCGGCAACATCCGCGTCGGCTTCGCGCCAGGGCTTGCCGGCTTCGAGGATGATCCACGCCGAAAGCTCGAAGCGCCGGCGGCGCATGGCTGCGGCGGCGTCGCGGAGGAATTGCGCCCGGCCTTCCGCGCCGCGAGCAAACCACGCGGGCAGCGCGTTCTTTGCGGCTCGCACCGCGGCGGCGACGTGTTCCGCCGTCGCCGAACCGGCCGTGCCGATCACTTCGTCGCACTGCGAGGGATTCGTCGATGTGATCTTGTCGAGCGTTTCGATCGGACCGTCACCGATCCAGAGTGGGTGGTGCTTGCCCAACTCGCGGCGGACGCCGGCCAATGCCCGCTGCATGGCCTCGCGGTTCTTGGCGATGGCAAAGTCGATCGGCGGTTCGTTCTCAAAGGCAACGGCGTCGGGAGATGCCCCGGACGGTGAAACGATCTTAATGGCGGCCGAAGTCATGTTTTTTTCCTCGTCGCGGTGAAGGCCCTCGCCGCTGGGCGGAAGATGTGTTGCGCTGGCCAGCGGGTCGGCCAGCAGTTCCTCGACCGGCCGTTGTTCGGCAAAGCTGGCGCGGAGAAAGGAATCGTTCGACGTGTTTTCGAGCAGCCGGCGGACGAGATACGCCATTCCGGGAATCAACTCGCCATACGGCATATACACGCGCAGCCGATGTCCCATGTCGACGAACGCCTGCTTTTCCGCGTCGGCCATGCCGTAAAGCATCTGAATCTCGAACGAGCCGGGCGCGAGGCCCAGGTGCCGCGCGATGGCGATTCCGTGCGCCAGCGAGCGGATGTTGTGGCTGCCCAACGCGGCGCGAAGATGCGCGTGGTTGCGCATCACAAACCGCGTTTGCCGCTCGAAGTTGGCGTCGCTTCGCCACTTTTCGGTAAACACCGGCACGGGCCAGCCGGTCGCTTCGGCCGACGTCGTCTCGTAGTCCCAGTACGCTCCCTTGACCAGCCGCACCCAAACCGGCGTGCCGCGCTGTGCCGCCCAATCGCGCAGCCCAACCAGATCGGCCTCGGCGTCCTTGAGGTAGCACTGGATTACGATGCCCACGTCGCGCGTCTCGCGGAATTCTTCTTCCATCAACACGGTTCTGAAAACGTGCAGCGTCAGGTCTTTGACGGCGTACGATTCCATGTCGACGTTAACGAACGTGCTGTGCCGCCGGGCTACGCGGAGTAAGAATCGTAGCCGTTCTCCGACGCGGCGCGTCGCGCCTTCGGGATCGATCGGATCGAAATGGCTGTCCAGCGCGGAAAGCTTGATCGAAACGTTCGCCCTGGGAATTTCATCGACGCCGGCGCGGTCGATTTGCGGCTCTTCCGGCCAAGAATTGACGGTTGGCGCGACATTCTCGATCAGGCTCTTGTAGGCTTCGAGATAACGATCGGCTTCGACGTCGTTGGTCACCGCTTCGCCCAGCACGTCGAGCGTGAACGCCCGGCGCAGGCGGCGCTCGCGACGGGCGGCGTTGAGCACTTCCGCGGCGTCAGTCCCGGCGATAAACCGGCGGGCTTGCGACGACGCATTGCGCCGCGCGGCCATCGCCACGGCCCGACCGACGACCGAACCCGGCCGGGCCATCGCCATGCCGAGCCGAACGGCCGACGGAAGCGCCGAGCGGACTTCGTCGAAATACTCCTGCAAATGTTGCACCACGTCGGTGCTCGTGGTGAGCATCGGCAGCACGTCGACGAAGCGGAACATCTGCACCTTGACGGACTCGTCGCGCATCGCCCAATCCATAATCCGATCGTCCCACCACTGGCGCTGCAGGATCGTCGGGCGGCGGCGCGGCAGGCGCTCGAAGATTTCGCGGCCGACTTCCCGTGTCGTGCCGGCGATGGCGGCGAGATCGCGGTCGGTAAAGTCTTGAGAAGTCGTCACGCGATTGGCCGGTAAATGTCGATGCGTCGAGGAGGTGCAGGGGAGATCTCTGGCGCGGCCGTCGTTAAGGTTTCATGCGATCCTCGGCCGCGATCGAAGTGCAACGTAATTCGCCCAGCTAGAGTTTCGCGAACGCATCGAGGGCCGTGGCGATATGTTCTTCTTCGAGCGCCGCGGAAACCTGCACGCGGAGCCGCGCCTGACCTTGCGGCACCACCGGGTAGCCGAACGCGATCACCATCACTCCGAGATCCATCAACCGGCGGCTCTTCGCAATCGCGTCGGACGTTTCGCCGATCATGATCGGAATGATCGCGGTGGGCGAGTCGTGCAAATCGAAGCCGAGCGCGGCCAGGCCGTCGCGCATGCGGCGGACGTTGGCGTGCAGCTTGGCCACGCGGTTTGGCTCGCGCTCGACGATCTCGATCGCGGCACGGGCGCTATACGCAACGGTCGCCGGCAGGGCGTTCGAGAAGAGGCTCGGCCGGCTGCGCTGTTCGAGCAGTTCGATCACGTGCGGCGCGGCGGCCACGTAACCGCCGGCGGCTCCACCGAGCGCTTTGCCGAGCGTGCCGGTGAGAATGTCGATCTGGCCGAGCATGCCGAAATGCTCCGGCGTGCCGCGGCCGGTTTCTCCCAACACGCCGACGCCGTGCGAATCGTCGACGATCAGGATCGCCTCGTGCCGCCGACAAACGGCCACCAACTCGTCGAGTCGGGCCACGTCGCCTTCCATGCTGAATACGCCGTCGGTGATCACCCAGCGGACCTCCTTGTCGGCGTGCGCCCGCAGTTTGTTTTCCAGATCGTCTATGTTGCTATGGCGGTAAATGTCGCGAACAGTTTTTCTCGCCAAACGGCAGCCGTCGATGATGCTAGCGTGGTTCAGTTCGTCGGAAATCAGCACGTCGCGCTCGCCGGCGACGGTGGCAAGGAGCGCCTCGTTGGCGTTCCAACAGCTCACGTAAGTCAACGCCCGCTCGGTGCCGACGAAACGCGCGATGGTCTCCTCGATTTGCCGATGACACGCCAGCGTCCCGCAGATGAACCGCACGCTCGCGGTGCCCGCCCCATAGGCCTTTAGTCCTTCGATCCCGGCGGCGACGACGTCGGGATGGTCGGCTAGCGCCAGGTAATTGTTCGAACAGAGCACCAGCACGTCGCCGCGACCTTCAACGCGGGCGGTCGCGCCAAGCGGACCCGCGATGGTGAGAAACTCCTTGTATTGGCCGCTCTCGCGTAGACCGTCGAGCAAGTCGACCGTCCGTCGTTGAAATGCGTCTGGTTTCATCGCCGTCCTCCGCACCACGCTTGGAAATCGCACCAACGATGTCGTTTTGGTGTCGCCGCATCACCCCGC
>JAJDEG010000492.1 GCA_029259895.1 Planctomycetota bacterium | reverse complement strand
GATCGGCAGCACCAACCGCCTCGGTGAACACGCCAAAGACCGCCCAGTCCAGTTCGGCGAAGTCCTCGCCACCGTCTACGAAAACATGGGCCTGATGCGAAACCAAGAACGAATCTTCGACCTCCGCGGTCGACCGCACGGGTTGGTCGATGATGGCGTGATGCCGATGCGGGAGCTTATCTAGGCTCGAGGCGTCAGGCCTGAGGCCTGAGACTTGAAATTTGAGGCTTGAGGAAATGCAACAATTGCGGCGCGTAGCGTCGGTTCGTGCTGGCGATGATCTTCGCGTTCTTCGAGTTTCTTGCCAAGTGTCGTGTGAAAACAACTGCGTCCATGAAAACCACGGCAGAGCAACGAGCATTTCTCACCACGGTTGATTCACTTAACGAGTTTTGCGACGTCGTGAGAGCCGGCTCCACGACGCTCCCGTTGTATCATTCGTTTTGGTCGAAAAAAGAAATCGAAAACGCTCGATTGGTTCAAGCGGATTGGGACGTTCCCGAGACGTTGGTGCCCTTCTATGGGGATTGGCACGATTTGATTTGCATGAACATCGAGAATGGTTCGATCGAAATGCTGGACGACGCTCGACAGCGGGTGTTTGTGTGGCCGTCGCTGGATGAATTCCGCAAATGCCTGGCGTCAAATATGCAACCTCCGAATGACACATCCGGGGTCATCGAGTCGGAATCTTGGCTCGACTTCTAATTAGTCGTAGGGTGGGTCGAACGGAGCGAGGCCCACCGGTCCCCTCAACTCAAATCTCAGTTCGTTTTCAGTCTGGGAGTACGGGAAAGGCTGCCATACTAGCTAGCGCCCAAGAGCTATACACCGCACAACCGACAGCAAGAATCAGCGCGCAATTAACGAGCTCAGACGCTCGAAACATGCGACGGATGATCGCAACGACGGCCAAGGGAAAACAAACGAAGAGCGCAATACTGGGAATGCCCAAAAGAACCCACGACAACAGCAACGAAGCGCTCATTACGGCATCGCTCACGGCAACGATGCCGATTACATCGTGGCCAATTACATCGTGTTTTCTCGGCATTCGTCCGTCTCCTTCAACCGCTCCCATTTCCTCTTTCCTCATTGCAAAAGAACGCCCGGCGGGATGGCACACGCGATGCCCCTCGGCACGCCGCCTCGCGATCCACTCCGCAGCCCCCTTCGGCGAAACTGTGCCAGCCATCCAATAGCCCCAGCCCCCGAAAAAAAACGAGTTTGGGCCAAACAGCCCCTCTTGCGAGCTAAACGAGCGCCCTGTCGGACTCGACCCCAGAAAAAAAACGCGAGCTGCGCTCACAAATTCCCTCTATCGGGCTAGTCACCCAAGCGAAACCAAAAAAACACTGATTTTACACTTGACTAAACCTCGCAAGTCGTAGGGCGGGTCGAGCGGAGCGAGGCCCACCGGTTCGCTCTTGGGCAAGCCTTCCGGCCAAGCCCGCCGACCGACCGCCAAGTCTTTCAACTCCACTAAACGACCGCGAAAACAGCACCCCTCAACCTACCCAATCACCAAACCAAAGTCCACCAATTTTCAGGCCACTCCCCCAACGATCCGCCGCGCCGGCCAACCAACCCGCCACGCTCTGGCGATGCCAGAAGACGCGGTTTTTTCGTCCAGAAATCCACACAAGCGGCGAGTGATTATGCGCCGTGCGCTCGAAACACCATCGTTGCCTCCGGTTTCCCGCGATGCGAGAATGAATCGCCCAACGGCAATTCGCACTGCTCGTCGATCCAGCAGCGGCCCCCAGCACCCGACGCCATAAAGGTGTGCGACAATGCTCTACGTCCCCTGTCGGATATTCTTCATCATTCTGTTCGTCGCCGCAGGCAACGCGCTGGCGGCCGAAACGCCGTCAAGAAAACCAAACGTCCTATTCATCGCCGTCGACGACCTCAACCACTGGGTCGGCCACCTCGGGCGCAATCCGCAAACCCGCACGCCAAACATCGACCGACTCGCCGCCCGCGGCGTTTCGTTCGCCAACGCACATTGCGCTGCCCCGTCGTGCAATCCGTCGCGGGCCGCTCTCATGTCCGGCCTGCGTCCCAGCACGACCGGCGTCTACGACAATGGTCAAGCGTGGCAGCCCGTCATCGGCCAGGACAAGACCCTCACCACGCAGTTCCTCGCCGCCGGCTACAACGTTTTCGGCACCGGCAAAATCTACCACGGCAGCGCCCATCGCGACGGCGAATGGACCGATTACCATAACCCGCGCGGCGGCGGGCTCCGGCGGCATCCATCGGCCAAGAACGACGGCGTCGGCGGCATCAAGTTCTCGCCGTTGGCCAACGACGACGACGCCATGCCCGACTACAAGGCGGTCGACTACGCGATCGGCAAGCTCAACGCCGCGCACGACAAGCCGTTCTTCCTGGCCGTCGGCCTGGTCAAGCCGCACATGCCGTGGAGCGTGCCGAAAAAGTATTTCGACATGTTTCCGCTCGAGCGGATCGAACTGCCGCCGCACCGCGCGGACGACCTCGCCGACATTCCGCCCGCCGGCCGCCGCATGGCAAAGCCCGAGGGCGACCATGCGCGGATGCTCGCCTCCGGCCGCTGGAAAGAAGCCGTCCAGGCGTATCTGGCGACGATCGCCTTCGCCGACGCCATGATCGGCCGCTTGATCGACGGACTCGACAAGTCGCCGCACCGCGATAACACGATCATCGTGCTCTGGGGCGACCACGGCTGGCATCTCGGCGAGAAAGAACATTGGCGGAAGTTCGCGCTGTGGGAGGAAGCCACCCGCTCGCCGCTCGTTTGGGTCGCACCGGGCGTGACCAAAGCTGGCGGCATTTGCAAGCGGCCGGTCGATTTCATGACGATCTATCCGACGCTCTGCGATCTATGCGGCATCGCCACGCCGGCCCACGTCGAAGGACCGAGCATTCGCCAATTGCTCGCCGATCCACAGGCAAAGTGGGATCGGCCGGCGCTCACGACATATCACCAGAACAATCACAGCATCCGCGACGAGCGTTGGCGCTACATTCGTTACGCCAACGGAGACGAAGAACTCTACGACCACGAGGCCGACCCCTACGGTTGGAAGAACGTCGCTGCCCAGGGGCAATTCGACGCCGTCAAGGCGCGACTGGCCAAGTCGATCCCCCAGGTGAACCACGAGGAACTGCCCCGCAATGCCGGCCGAGCACAAAGCGGCAAGCCGAGGCCACGCCGGCAAGGTGCCGGCGACCAGAACGAACGCGCCGTGCCTTAGCGGTGGATAGATTGCCGCGCCCCGCCGCGCGTCGCGAACGCAATCGAAACGACCGCCCTATCCTCCCACCACGCCTTTCTGGTTGCTATCGCTGCCGCGCCGAGTCCGCTACAATTTATACTGCCATTCGCGGACAGCAGGCGAACAGCGTCCATTTGACCGAGTTCGCCCCAATGCCGCGGCCGACTTCGCCACATCCCGCTGGCCGCCAACGTTGCTTTTCGCCGGTCGGCACCGAACCCGGACCAGCGCCGGGCCGTAATGAATCATCATGGTGCGACGTTGAACGTGCGCCGGGTTTCCCAATAGCACCCGCCTCGCAACGACGCGTAGGAATCTTTCGCGCAAAGGAAACGCCGCTCGTGCCCAATTCCACCACGTCGGTCCATTCGTCGACGCAGGCCCCGCAGTCCACCGCCCATTTGGTCCACGACGCCGTCGTCCATTGGCTCCGCACCGAAGGCGGCGTCGCCACGGACGGCGTCGATCTCGACGCTTCGCTGATGACCCTCGGCATCGACTCGCTCGGCATCGCCACGATCGGCGAAACCCTCGAACGAACCACCGGCAAGAAACTCCATCCCGACGTCGTCTTCGAATTGGAAACGATCCGCGAGCTTGCCAACTATCTCGACAGCATCGAGCCGCTCGAAGCCGCATCGACATCGAGGCCCACATCGACGCTCACATCGACGCCCCCGTCGACACCCACTTCGCCAGCTCCGTCGCAAACACTATCGCCAACACCGACGCCGGAACATCGCCCGACGTCCGCGCCTGCTGAATCGAAAAGAAGGTCGGACTCCGACGCCCCGTTCGATCCCGTCGCCCATTACGAACGCCTCAATCGCCGCGTCCGCGCCGCCAAGCAGCAAGGCGTGTACTTCTTCGAGCCGGAAATCTCCGCCCACGACGGAGCCTGGGTGGTCGCCGAAGGCCGCCGCATGTTGATGCTCAGCTCGTACGAGTATCTCGGCCTGCTCGGCCATCCGCATCTGCACGCCTCGGCCGTCGCCGCGCTCGAGCAGTACGGCACAGGGCACCACGGCGCTCGGTTGCTCGTCGGCACCACGTCG
>JAJDEG010000491.1 GCA_029259895.1 Planctomycetota bacterium | reverse complement strand
ACCGCAATTCGCCACCGCAGCCCGACATCGTCATCGTCGACGAAGTCTCTCGAGCCCTGGGCACACCCAACTTCATGGGCTACACCCGTGCCTTCTCCCACGGCACGCTCGAAGCTTGGGTCCGCGATCGCCAGCAGAATTCGCCGGCTCGCCTCGCCGACGTTCGTTAGTCCGTCGCCGGCAAGACGCAGCCCCGACCGCAATCGTTCCAGAACGCGCCGCTGTGTTGTTCTCGCCCCATCATGCGGTACAGTGGCATCATTCGGTTCAGTGATTACGGTTCAGTGATACCGTAACCGCATGGATCGCGTCGCCGCTGCCCGGTTTTCGTCGTTAGGTTTTCGCCGCTACGTCGTTGTGAAGCTGTCGCGCGAGACGCTCTATGCCCTCCGCTCCTTACGCCCTCCGCGCTCGCTGGGTAGTCCCCGTCGCTGGCGAACCCATCGACGGCGGCGTAGTGACGATCTGTGACGACAAGATCGCTGGCGTTGGATCGGCGGCCGAAACTGGCGTCGCCGCCGGCGACCTCTTCGACCTCGGCGACGTCGCGCTGTTGCCCGGCTTCGTGAACGCCCACACGCATCTGGAGTTCAGCGACCTCGCCGTCCCGCTGGGCCACGCTAACATCCCGTTGTGCGATTGGATTCCGCTCGTCGTCGCCGAACGACGACGAGCCGACCGGGACAGCGATCTCGCCGTGCGGGCGGGCTTGGCCGAGTCGGCTCGCTACGGCGTCACCGCGATCGGCGAAATCGCCCAGGGCAACTGGTCGAAAGCCGCCATCGCGAGCCTGCCGCTGGCGGTGAACGTCTACTTGGAGCTAATCGGCCTCGCCGCGGAGCGCGTCGACGAACTCTGCGCCGCGGCGCGCCACCATGTCCAGCGCACGCCGCCATCAGACGCGCGCTGGCGAACCGGCATCAGCCCGCAAGCCCCTTACAGCGTGCAACGCGATGTCGTGCGCCGCCTGGCCCACTTGCCTCTGGCGATGCACGTCGCCGAGTCGCGCGAGGAACTCGAACTGCTCGCTACGGCCTCTGGATCGATGCGGGACATGCTCGTCCGTTTCGGCGGGTGGCCCGACGATGCATTCGGCGGGAAACTTGGCGGTAAGAAACCGATCGACGTGCTACGAGAGATGTGCCACGACGCAACGAACACAACTTCGGCAACAACTCCGGCGGCAACGGCGCTCGTCGTCCACGGCAACTACCTGGACGGCGAAGCGATGGACTTCCTCGCCAGCGCAGCGCGACCAATGTACGTCGTCTACTGCCCGCGGACACATGCCTACTTCGGCCACGATCCGTATCCGCTTGCCGAATTGTTGCGGCGCGAAATTCCAATCGCCATCGGCACGGACAGCCGCGCCTCGAATCCCGACTTGAGCATACTGGCCGAACTTCGCCACGTGGCCGAACATTCTCCCGACATCCCGCTCGAACGCATCCTGGCGATGGGCACAATCGCCGGAGCGACCGCGCTGATGCGCGACGACGAGTGCGGTTCCCTGGAGGTCGGAAAAACGGCCGATCTGGCGGCCGTATCGCTCGACGACGCCGGCCGCAGCCGTGGCGCGACGCCAATCGAACAAGTTTTCCACAGCCGCGGGGACATCGTGGCGACCGTTGCCGCAGGGCGAGTGGTCCACGATCCGCATGGGCTAATCGGCCCCGCGGCGATGAGCTAAGATATCCGCCATGAATTCCGCCGCCGCAATAACCCCGACCGCGCCCGTATCGATGACGCATTGCGACTGGCTCGTCGGGCGGCAGATCGTCGTCGTTGGCCGACTGTCCGGCATGTCTCCACGCGACTTTCGGCGGCTGCTGGCCGAACACGACGCTCGGCAAGTCGAATCCAGCGAAGAGACCGCCACGCTCGTTCTGGTCGGCGACGATCTTTGGCCGCGAGACGAGGCGACGTCGCCGCTAACCGCGCTCGACGAGTGTACGCGGCGGCTGATCCGACAGGGCACCGCTGAATTGATCGCCGAGTCCGTGCTATGGGAGCGCGTCGGCCTCATCGACGCCACGCCAGACGTGCGGAAACTCTATACGCCGGCGATGTTGGCCAGCCTGCTGGGCGTATCGCTTTCGATCGTGCGGTCGTGGCAGCGTCGCGGTCTTCTTACCCCCACGTGCTGCGTCCACAAGTTGGCGTATTTCGACTTTATCCAAGTCACGGCGGCGCGGCGATTGGCCGCGCTCACTGCCGCCGGCGTATCGCCCACCGCGATCGTCCGCTCGACGCTGCTGCTCGCCCGGCGGTTTCCCGACGTCGCCTGCCCGTTGGGCGAGTTGCCGCTGGTCGTGTCCGGTCGGCAATTGTTGCTGCGACAGGGCGAAGGCCTGGTCGACACCGCGGGGCAGTACCGCATCGACTTCGACGCTCTCGATAATGCTCTCGACGATGCACGCGAGGACCGACCGCAAGATACCGACGTACCTGCCGCCCAGCGCCGAGCCGTACCGAACATCCTCTCACCCACCGCGTTTCATGCCGATGCTCCGGCTGCCACGCCAGACGAGCTGCTCGCCGCAGCCGCCGAACTCGAAGAAAACGGCGAATTCGCCGCCGCCGCCGAAGCCTGCCGCGCCGCGATCGTCGCTGGCGGTCCGACCGCGGAGGTGTGCTTTATTCTGGCCGAATTGCTCTATCGCCTGGGAGATTTGCCCGCCGCTCGCGAGCGATACTACATGGCCGTCGAATTGGACGAGGACTTCGTCGAGGCGCGGGCGAACCTCGGCTGCGTGCTGGCGGAGTCGGGTCAATTGGAACTGGCCGCCGCGGCCTTGGCCGGGGCGCTCGAGTGCCACATCGACTACGCCGACGCCCACTACCACCTGGCCCGCACCCTCGACGAGCTCGACCGCCGCGACGAAGCGCTCGGCCACTGGCGGCGGTTCGCGGAACTTGCACCCGACAGCCCCTGGGCTGAGGAAGCCCGCTGCCGGCTGGAAGCGTAACCCCGCGGGGGGCGGCCGCCGATCGTGCGGCGATTCTTTCGTTGCCTGAGGGCGTGCGTTGCCTTATGCTTACATTGTCGGGCGGTGAAGCACGTAGCGATACGCTTCGCGTTCCGCACCGGGCCAGGGCCATGCGAGCGGGCAAGAAACCTCCGCGACTGCCATAAGTAGCTCCGCGAAGGACGAAAGTGAAATTTCGTCCTGCACTCGCGTTAGCCGTTAAAGCGGCCGCTCCTTCTGGTGTTCGCACACCGACGTTTCCTTGCGGTCGCTCTGGCCGTGGCGTGCGTCGCGATGCACGACGATGACAAAAAAAAAGATTCGCAACCAATCCGACCGCCCTACGGTGCCAGACGACGCCGACTCGACGCCGGACGATGCCCGCTCGCGTAGACCTCGCCGTCGCGATCGTCTCACGCCGGATCGCGAAAAGGTCCGGCTCTCTTGGCGTAAGAAGCTTGCTTTCGCCGCCGTTGCGACGCTCCTCGCGCTGCTGCTGGTCGAAGCAGGGCTTTGGCTATTCGGCGTCCGTCCGGTGATCGCAACGGAAGACCCCTACGTCGGCTTCTCTTCGCTCTCGCCGCTGTTCGTGGAAACTCTCGACGAGGACGAGACGATTTGGATGGAGACGGCCGAGAACAAGCGAAAGTGGTTCAACGGCCAGAAGTTCGCCCCCGACAAGCCGGACGGGACGTATCGCATCTTCTGCCTCGGCGGATCGACGACGTTCGGCCGACCCTACGACGACGCGACTTCGTTTTGCGGGTTTCTGCGGAAGTACTTGCCTGCGGCCGATTCGTCGCATCCGTGGGAAGTGATTAACTGTGGCGGCATCAGCTACGCCAGCTACCGCGAAGCGATTATCGTCAAAGAAGCCTGCCGCTACGAACCGGACCTGTTCATCTTCTACGGCAGCCAGAACGAGTTTCTCGAAAGACGCACCTACCGCACGGTGATCGAAACGCCGCCGATGGTTCGCGGTTTGGGCGCGCTGGCCAGCCGCACGCGAGTCTATGCGGCCGCCCATTGGGCCGTTCAAGCTGCCCGCGGCGAGCCGGACGACACCGAGCGCGACGTACTCGACGACGACGTCCTGGCGCGGCTCGATCGCAGCGTCGGGCCAACCGACTATGTCCGCGACGACGAACAGCGCCAGCGCATCGTCGAACACTATCGATACAACCTTTCGAAGATGATCGACACCGCGCGGGCCAATGGCGCCGACGTGCTGCTCGTCCAACCGGCGTCCAATCTACGCGATTGCTCGCCGTTTAAGAGCCAACACTCGGACGACGTGGCGTCGGACGACGAAAAACTAGCCGCATACGAACGCGCCTACCGCGACGCCAAGACGAAGATGGATGCGGCAGAGAAACTCGCGGCCGCGGTCGACGCTGCGAATCTCGAAGACGACTCCAAGGCGAAAACGCCACCGAAGTCAGACAAACCGTCCGATTCCAAAGCTACGACAAAAGCCGAGGAAGACGGCAAGAACGACGGCGATGCGAAGATCGCCGCCGCTAAGAATGACGACGGCAAGTCAGACGAAAAGACATCGACGAAAAAGTCCAACGGCGGCAAACCGTTGAGCGATGCCGAAAAGGGCCGATGGGCGATCTTCAACGAATTGAAGCAAGCCCTGGACGCCATCGATCGCGCTATCGCCATCGACCCACGTTACGCCGCCGGGCATTACCGCCGCGGACAGATTCTCGACCGACTCCGCTACTTCGCCGACGCCAAGGCTGCTTACCAGCGAGCGTTGGAAGAAGACGTCTGTCCCCTGCGCGCAATCCGCGAGATCGACGACGTCACCAAGTTAGTCGCCAACGATCGAAAAGCCGACGTCATCGACTTTCCGAAGATCGTTGCCGACGTGTCTCCCCAAGGAATTGCCGATAAAGAATGGTTTATGGACCACGTCCACCCGTCGCCGGCCGGCCACAAGATTCTCGCCCAAGCGATCGTGGATCAGATGATCGAGAATGGCGTCGTCCGCGACACCGGGGCCTGGACCGCGGAAGCGAAAAATCGAATCGGCGACACGATTATCTCCCGCATCGGCGCCCGCCGGCACGGCGAGGCGATGCGCACGATGTCCAAAGTGTTTGAATGGGCCGGCAAGCCCGAAGAGGCAAACCACTGGGCCAGGCAAGCCATCAAGTTCGTGCCCAACGACGCTGAGGCTCTGTTTCGCGCCGCCGCCGGAGCCGAGAAGCAAGGGCAATTCGATACGGCGATCGCGCTTTACCAGCGGTCACTAGAAATCAATCCCACGGTCGCGGTCACGTACAACTCCTTGGGCAACATCAACGAACGCGCGGGCGAGTACGGAAAGGCGCTCGAGTATTATCGCACTGCCGAAAAATACGCGTCGCTCAGAGGCGAGAAGGATTTCGTCCTTCAGTCCCGCACGCTCGCCGCCGGCGCGCTGATGAAGCTGAACCGGCTCGACGAGGCCGAAAAGGAACTTCGCGACGTCGTTGCAACGGACGCGAACCTCGCCGAAGCGCACAACCAGCTCGGAAAGCTCTACGCCTTGAAGGACGACGCGGAAACGTCGCTCGCCATGTTCGCCGCGGCACGCCGCCTCGAACCACGCAACGCCTCGTTTGCGCGAAACGAAGGCGCGATGCTGGCGCGAGCCGGCAAACACGCCGATGCCAAACGCGTGCTCGGCGAAGCGCTGTCCATCGAACCGGGCAACGCTCAGGCGCACGCCACGTTGGCCGACGTGCACCTTGGACTTCGCGAGTACGACGACGCGGCGGAAGCCTATCGCAAGGCCTTGAGAATCGAGCCTGACTTCGACGCGGCGCGGGGCAACCTCGCCGAAATCCTCATGCAACAGTGGCAACTCGACGAAGCCGATCGGCTGCTTTCCGCCGGGCCGAGTGGTCGCGAGGTCATGGGGGCGATGGCGCGGCTTGCGTGGCGATTGGCGACGACGCCTGAAGACGAATTCCGCAACGGCAAACGAGCCGTCGAATTGGCCCAGCGAGTTCGCAAGACCGTCGGCGACAAGTGGGCCAGAGGCCTCGACGTCCTTGCCGCCGCGTATGCAGAGACCGGCCAGTTCGACGCCGCGGTGACCACGGCCAATCTCGCCGTCGCGGCCGCCGTCGAAGCCAAAGACGACGATCTCGCCACGGCCGTCAAGCAACGGCTCGAAGGCTACCGCCAGAACAAGCCCCACCGCGACCCGGCGCTCGTTCGCTTAGACGAACCGCCAAAGTAGCGGCCAACACTTGCAATGGCGACGGCGGCGAGTTACCACAGAGCTTGTTCAGCCGGTCGGACGCATCGCGCAATTCGATGCGGCAAATAGGTGACGCTGTTCGGCGACAATGCCGCGTACGATCGCGCATTCCCCAAATCTCGATTTCCCAACAAGGTCATTCCCTATGCAACGCACGACGATCGCCGCGGCGATGTTCTTCTTTGGCTCGATTTCGTTCGCATCGCTGGCCGCTGCCGCCGACAACACGCCACCGGAAGGTTTCACCGCGCTGTTCAACGGCAAGGATCTCACGGGCTGGAAAGGCCTCGTCTCGCCCGACAAGGGGCCTCCCGCCCGCGCGAAGATGAGCGCGGAGCAGCTCGAAGCGGCGCAAAAGAAGGCCGACGAGCAGATGCGAGCGCATTGGAAGGTCGAGGACGGGGCGCTCGTGTACGATGGCAGCGGACAAAGTCTTTGTACCGCGAAAGACTATGGTGACTTCGAGATGTACGTCGACTGGAAGATCAAAGCCAAGGGCGACAGCGGCATTTACGTCCGCGGCAGCCCGCAAATCCAAATCTGGGATCCGGCCGACCGCCCCGAGGGTTCCGGCGGGCTGTTCAACAACCAGAAACACCCATCCAAACCCAGCGAGTGCGCCGACAACCCGATCGGCGAGTGGAATACGTTCTACATCAAGATGGTCGGCGAGAAGGTGACGGTTAAGCTAAACGGCAAGACGGTGCTCGACGAAGTCGTCATGGAGAACTTCTGGGAACGCGACAAACCGATCTACCCGACCGGGCAAATCGAGTTGCAACACCACGGCAACACGCTGTGGTTCAAGAATATCTACCTGCGCGAGCTGAATAAGTAGTATCGCGGAATGCTTCACCACGGAGGACACGGAGGAGGAGCGCAGAGGAACACGGAGCAAATCGAACGACCGCATGCACGGAGACATGAATGTGGCCATGCAAGCGCGTGACCTCGTCTCTCGCTCCCTCGGCAGTACCGCGGCACCTCGTCGCCGCATTGCCTTTCCTCCGTGCCTCTCTGCGCTCCCCCTCCGTGTCCACTGTGGTTAAAACTCTGTGGTTACAACTCCGGCCAGTTTTCTTCTAGATTCGCCGAAGGATTCCCGCCCGCAGCGACAATAGGAAGGTGACCGCTGTCGCGACCAACCGAAACTCGCAAGCCAAACGATGTCCCCACCGGACCGTCTTTCTCGCGAGCAACTGTTGCACGGCGCGGCGCTGGCCGGCGACGAACGGGCGTGGCAGGCGCTCTACGACGGGGCCTTCGACGCCGTCC
>JAJDEG010000050.1 GCA_029259895.1 Planctomycetota bacterium | reverse complement strand
GCCGGCGGGTTTACTTCGATCGCTTGCGTCGCCGATACCGATCCGCCGCTCGACACCGAGGCCGACGTGCAGTTCGTGCAGCATCAAGCCCGCCGGGCCGACAACTGCAACGTGTACGTGATCGCCTGCGTGAGCAAGCAGCGGCAGGGGACGGAATTGTCCGAGATGGGGCAACTCGCCGCCGTCGGCGTGGTCGGTTTTAGCGACGACGACGCGCCGATCGAGAACCCGGAGTTGCTCCGCCGGGCGTTCGAGTACGCCTTGATGTTCGACAAACCGATTCTCAACCACGCCGAGGTTCGCGAACTGGCGCACGGCGGCGTGATGCACGAAGGACTCGTCTCGCTTGTGCTCGGACTGCCGGGCATGCCGTCGAGCGCCGAAAACGTGATGGTCAGCCGCGACATCGCGCTGGCCGAATCGACGGGCGGGCGGCTGCACCTCATGCACATCTCCACCCGCGGCAGCGTCGATCTGACGCGGCATGCCAAGCATCGCGGCGTCCGCGTCACCGCGGAGGTCTGCCCGCAGAATTTTGTGCTCACCGACGAGTCGTTGTATAAGTTCGATGCGAATTTCAAGACAAACCCGCCGCTACGGCATCAGAAGCACGTCGACGCCTGCATCGAAGCGTTGGTCGACGGCACGATCGACGTGATCGCGAGCGACCATTCGCCGCTGGCTTCGGAGAAGAAGATTCGCGAGTTGGACCTCGCGCCGTTTGGTATCGCGGGACTAGAGACGACGCTGGGACTGGTCATCACGAAGCTCATCGAGCCGGGGCACCTCACGTGGTCGCAGGCGATTGAGAAGATGACGATCAACCCGGCGCGGATTCTTGGCCTGTCGGGCAAAGGGACGCTGGCGATCGGGGCGGACGCGGACATTACGATCATCGATCCCGACGTCGAATGGACGGTCGATCCGAAGGGGTGGCAATCGAAGAGTGCGAACACCCCGTTCGCCGGGTGGAAGCTGCGCGGGCGAGCGGCGGCGACGATTGTGGGTGGGCGGGTGAAGTGGTCGGCGGACGGAGCGATGCGGGGCGAGTGATGTTGCGCCTGCTGGCGTTGCCGGGGAATACCGCGGCATACCATCGTCAGCCGCTTCGGTGTTGAAACTCTGCAATTGTCAGGCACGGGGTGCCGGACCTACAAAATCATGTCCTTGCCGCCCGTCGCCGATTGTTGGTTTCTTACGGGCGCGACGGCGTGCGGGAAGTCGGCGCTGGCGTTGCCGCTTGCCGAGCGGCTGGGGGCGGAGATTCTTTCGCTCGACTCGATGGCCGTGTATCGCGGCATGGATATTGGGACGGCGAAGCCGACGGCGGTCGAACGGCGGCGGGTGCCGCATCATTTGGTCGATCTGGTCGAGCCGGACGAGGAATTCAGCATCGCCGACTATGTGGCGGCCGCGCACCGGGCCGTGGACGACGTTCGCGGACGCGGGTGCGTGCCGCTGTTCGTGGGCGGGACGCCGCTGTATCTCAAGGCGCTTTTGCGGGGCTTATTCGTGGGGCCGGTGGCCGATTGGGACTTTCGTCGGCGGATGGAAGCGGAGGCGGCCGAGTTGGGCGACGAGCATTTGCACGGGCGGTTAGCGGCCGTCGATGCGGTGGCCGCGGCGCGGCTTCACCCACGGGATCGACGGAGAATTATTCGAGCGCTGGAAGTGTTCGAGCAGACGGGCGAGCCGATCAGTTCGTTGCAAGGGCAGTTCGATCGGGCGCGGCCGGCGGCGGAGTGTCGATGCTTTGTGATCGAGCGTGCGCGCGACGAATTGACGGCGCGGATCGACGAGCGGGTGGACGCGATGTTCGGGGCAGGACTGGTCGAGGAGACGCGGCGGCTGCTCGATGTGGGGCGCGGTGCCGGGCGCACGTTGAGCCGGACGGCTGGGCAGGCTGTCGGCTACCGCGAGGTGATCGAGCATTTGCGCGGCGAGCGCGATCTGGCGGCGACCGTCGAATTGGTCCAACTGCGGACGCGGCAGTTCTCCAAGCGGCAGATGACGTGGTTTCGCAGTTTGAGCGAATGCTGCACGGTCGGCGTGAGCGGTGAGAGCGACGCCGGGCAACTCGTCGAGCGGATCGTGGCGGCGGGCGCGTTGGAACCTTAGCGACTTGCGCGACGACGTCGAAACGGTGGGCCTCACTTCGTTCGACCCACCCTACGGGGCCGTTTTCTAGAATGGCTTGACGATCGTCAGCGTGGCGATCGTTCCTTGCGAGCGGTCGCGGGCACCGAATTCCCACCAGTAGCGGAATTGGTAGGCGAATTTGTACTTTGGCGAGAAGTATTGCACTTCGGGGCCGATGCCGAAGACGCGATCGCGGGTGTTGACGTAGTCGATGGCGCTGCCGGAGTCGAGCGTGGTTTGCCACGAGCAATAGCCCGACACGCCGACGTCGAGCACTTTTTCGACGTTGCGGGCGAGGCCCCACTCGAAGGAGAAATTGTCGCCGGGCGTGATGTCCTTGTCGCGACGCTCTCCGCTCATCTCGTAGCGCGAGAGGGCCGAGAGGCTCCAGGTGCGCTCGTCGTCGAAGTAGTACGTGCCGGCGACGCCGACGTAATGCGTCCAATGGCCTTTGCCGGGGAGCGCGGGGCGGGCGTCGTTGCGCTCGGCCGTGGGAGCGAAAAAACCGTAGAGGTAGCCGAAGTCGTATCGCGGCTTGTGCCACTCGATGACGAACGGTTCGACGTTGATATCGGCGATGCGAAAGGCGCTGTCGCTCACGCCGAACGCGCCGATGCCCATGTCGACGCCGACTAAGGGAACCACCGCGTTCCAGGAAAAGTCCGCGCCGAGGAGCTTGTATTCGGTGACGTGGATGAACCGGTGGACGTTGGCGTAGGCATTGACGTCGAGACCGAGACCGACGCCGCCGGGTCCGGTGACGGTGTCGCCGTTTAAGTCTTTGGTGCGGCGGGCTTCGTAAAGGCGGTTGTAGATTAGCCAGTAATGGCCTGGCGGCGGGACGGTGCCGGCTTTGAGACCGGAAGTGCCGTTGGGATAGGGGGCGGTTTCTTGGGCGACGGCCGTGACCGAGAGTGACACGGCGAGAAGAAACGCGGCGCAACCGGTTGCGATCATGAAATGAACCGCCGAGGCGCGGAGGCGCGGAGGACGCTTCGTCCACGCCACAACGGCACTCCGCGTCTCTGCGTCTCGGCGGTTCATTCCGTCTCGTTGT
>JAJDEG010000490.1 GCA_029259895.1 Planctomycetota bacterium | reverse complement strand
CGGTTCAAGAAACGAAGACTTCAACAGCGGCGCCACCGACCTCCGCGGCATCTACATAGCCGACAACATAGCCGGCACCTCAACCGTCATCGCCCAAGTAGAAGAAAGAAGATACGCCTTCTACCGAGGAAAACAACAACTAGGCCCACCGCCAGTGCCGGCCGCCGCCACGCCGAAACCTCCGACCAAACAACCGGGCCAGCAAGGTGCCCAACAAAACGCCGAAGACGAATTGCTCGAAGGATTGCGATTCGGCAACGGCATCATCATCGAAGAGCAAAGGAAGAATCTCAGGCAGATTTACGAGAAGAAGAATAAGGGCGTCGAGGTGCAGAAGGCGTATTAACGCAAAGCGTTGGGCGAAGCTGTCCGTCGCCCGGTGGAGAATACGAATTCTTCAACGCCCCGCACGGCGCTGCCGCGTGGGGCGTTTTCTGTTTCGCACGTTTCTCAGGACTTAAGGGGGCGAGTCGGTTCGCCGATGGAATCACTTGCCAGCGCTTTCGGCGAAAGGATTCGCCTCCTACAAAATCCGGGTTCCAAATGGGCACTTAGCCCCGGCTGTTGTGCAGCAGGCGGTCGAGGATGCCGTTGACGAACTGGGCGGATTGTCGGCTGCCGTAGCGTTTAGCGAGTTCGACGGCTTCGTTGATGGCGACGCGCTCCGGCGTGTCGAAGTGGAGAATCTCGAACGCGCCGAGCCGAAGCACGTTGCGGTCGGTGGCGGCCATGCGGGAGAGGCTCCAATTGTCGGCGGTGGCTTCGAGCAGCGCGTCGAGTTCGTCGCGATGCCGGCGAACGCCGGAAACGAGCGCGCGGCCGAACTCGATAAGTTCAGGAAAGCGAAGACGCATCGCCAGAAACGCGACGGCCGGGTCGCGGTCGTCGACGGGGTTGAGGTCGTCCTGGTAAAGCACTTGCAGGGCGACTTCGCGTGCTCGGCTGCGGCGGGACATAGTCGGCGTGCGCCGGTGGTAGGAGGTATTGGCCAGCGCGGCGTGGAGGCTACAGCATAGCAACGCCCGGCGGGCAGTGGCAAGCGGGGCGCGCAGCGGTGCTGGCACGCGGGCAGTTAGCATCGGTTAGAACCATTCGGTGCGAAAAGTCGCCTTGTGGCGGGGGGGCGAATTCGGGGAGAATGCCGGCCGACCCAACGTGCGGCGACCCATTCTTAGGGCTAGCGCCTGTGCGCCGCCGCGCACCTTTTCCGAGCATGGAGGACCGGAATATGAGAATCGCTTTGTGCATGGTGGCGTGTTGCTTGACGTTGGCGGGCGTTCTTAGCCCTCGGGCGGCGGTGGCCGATGAAGCGGCACTGCGGCGGACCGCGCCGGACGAGTGTATCGCGTGGTTTGCCTGGGCGGGCTTGGATTCGCTCGGCAAGGCCGGCGCGGATACGAAGAACCGCACCGAACAGCTGCTGGCGGACGAGGAAGTGCGGGCGTTTCTCGATTCCGTCGGCAAGACACTCGGCGGCGCGATTGCTGAGGACGCCGACGAGGAAACGGAGATCGCGTTGAGGATCGCCCAGACGCTGGCGGCGCGGCCGTCGGTGGCGTTCTTGTCGAAGATCGAACAGGTGGAACAGCAACTGCCACCCCGTGCACCGGAGCCGGAAACTCCGCCGCCGACGCAGGCCATCATCGTGCCGACGACGCAAGTGACGGTTGGCGACGATGGCGTTGAGCGGATCGGGATTGATTTCGACGTGGAAGTAACGGCGGGGGACGGCGCGGTAGTAACGTCGGCCGTAGAAACGAATCCGAAATCGCCAGCGATTCAGCGACCGGTCTTCGTCGACGTTGGCGACGTCGTTACGGAAGCGGAAGAGTTGGCCTCGGGAACAACCGGCGCTTCAGCAACGGTCGCAGGCACGATTCCGCGGCCGGCAACCGCCTGGTACTCTCCGTCGGTTCCTTCCGTGCCGGCTGCGCCGCCAGCTTGCGCGATTTGCCCGTTGACGACGACCACCACGGTCGTTCACGGCGCGGTCGTCGTCGATCTCGGCGATGAGGCCGCCGAGATGCGGGCGTTGTTTGACAAGATGGAGAGCGAGAGCGTCGCGCTGCCGCGGAAGTCGATCGCGGGCGTCGAGTTTGCTCGCGTGTCGTGGGAACAGCCGATGTGGGTGGCGTTCCGCGAGGCGTACTTGATCGTTGCCTTCGACGAGGCGACGGCGGAACAGGTCGTGGCTGGGCTGTCTGGCAAGCGCGACGTGCCGACTTGGCTGGCCGACTTGGATAAGAAATTGCCGGTCGAACGGCCGGCGGCGCGCGTGCATGTGAACATCGACGCGCTGGTGACGCTGGCCGACGAGCCTTTCGAGGCGGAAACCAAGGCGGCCGTGAAGCTGCTAGGACTCGATCAGGTTTCGGCGATTTCCTGGGTGGCCGGGTTGGACGAAGTCGGCACCGCGGTGAAAACGCTCATCGCCACGCGCGACGGCGTCGACGTTCCACTCGTGCTGGACGTATTCGGCGCGAAGGGACTGACCGCCGGCGATTTGCGTTCGATTCCGAAGGACGCCACGATGGCGGCGGCGGGCAAGTTCGACGCCCAGCGGATCGTTGAACTTGGCGTGAAGCTGGCCGCGCTCGACGACGAAGACGCCGAAACCGCATGGGAGGCCGTCAAGAAGCAACTCGCCGAGCAGATGTTCATCGATCTGTCGAAGGACGTCGTTGAAGCGATCGGCGACACGTGGACGTTGCACTATTCGCCGAGCGAAGGCGGGCTGATGGCGACGACGTTCACGCTGGCAGTGCGCGACGAGCTGCGGCTCACGGCGGCGCTTGAAAAGCTCGCTCTGGTTGCCAACGCCGACGAGGCATACGTCCGCAAGTTCACGTATCGCGGACAGGACGTTTACTACTGGCAAGGCGGCGGCGACGGCGGCAGCGCCGCTTGGTGCATTCGCGACGGCCGGCTCGTGGCGTCGATGCTGCCGCAGACGATCAAGGCGTATATCGCCCGCGGTGCGCTGAAGGAAACTCTGGCCGACGTGCCCGCTGTAACGCCACTTCTTGCCGACGGCGACGAGCAAAACGGTCCTTTGGTGCTAACGTACACCGACACCCGCGACATTCTGCGGTGGTGCTATCAGTACGGCTCGTTCTTGTTGCCGACGATCGGTCAGGCGTTGTCCGAGGAAGAGGACATTGGCTTTGCGCTGCACGAGATTCCGTCGCTGGCGGTGATCGAGCAGTATTTTGCGCCGAGCATCACGACGGTGTCGCGAACCGATGCGGGGTTGTTGATCGACAGCCGGCAGACGGTGCCGTTCACGTCGGGCCTGCTCGCTCTTTCGACGCTGTCCGGCGTGGGCGGCGGGGTTTATGAATTGGCGTTCGACGATTCGGGCCTGGGCAACGTAGTCGATCTGGCCGAATCGGTGGTCGACATGCCGCTGGGGATTTCGTTCGGATCGCCCACGAACTCTATGCAGTGCATAGGTGGCGCATGTTCGCCGTACCAGGGGGCGATGCCAAATCCGCCGGTGGCCGCGGTGCCAGCAATTGGCCCGGCAAGTCAGCCGAGTCCGTCCTATCAGCCCGGACCGGTGAGTCAGCCCGTGCCGACCAGCCCGGGCGTTCCGGCATACCAACCAAGCCCGTGGCAGCCGGTGACGCCGAACGTTACACCGGTTCCTTATAAGGTGACTCGTTCGGTCGGCGAACCGTATGTGCCGCCGCCGGCGACGCCGCCGCAGCTACCGTCGTATGGCTCGCCACCGAACTTGCCGGCGACATATCAGAGTCCGGCGCAAATCGGCGTGCCTGTGGAAGGGAAGCGTAAGGTCTTTACTCCGTCGTCCAATCTGCCCCAAACGCTGAATAGAATGCCGGCCGGAAGTAGGCCGATAGGGCTGCCCGCGCCGACAAACGGCTACGATGAGCCAGCAGCTAATTGGACGCAGCCAGGGCGATTGCCAGCAACCGAAGCGCCGGTGGCGACCTCACCGAATCCGACATCACCGTACCCGGCGACGACGTATCCAGAGACGACCTATCCGGCTGCGAATCCATACGCGCCGCCGCAAAAATCGCCGGCGGCTCGTCACGCGCCGGTGATTCAATTGCCTTCGAGCGACGGCGTCGCACCGGGTGCTGCTTACGAGATCCCAACGTATCGCACGGCGGACGCTAAGGCATACGTGCCGGACATTTCGTTTCCTAATCCGTCACCGAACAAACTCAAGATTCGCGTGTTGAGAAACGTCGATCCTGGGCACTCGTTCCCAAATCCGTTCGAGAATAGGATCGCCGAACCGTCGGGGCACGGAGTCAGTGAAGATGCAACGGCTACCGAGCCGGCAACGGCGAATCCGACGCGAGCGGCATCCCGCACGGGACGCCGAAGCCGCCGACGGTAGCCTTGCTCCGCAATCGAGGCGACAATTGACACGCGGCGCGGTCGGGAGACCGCGCCACATCTTTTTCTGTCGTCCTTCGTTTTGCACGCGACGTCATGTCGACCGAGCACATTCATTTCGTCACTGGCCGGCTTGCGGAGCCTTCGCTGCGCGCGGTCGTGGCCGAGCTTGCCGCGCGGGTTGGGTTTGCGTATTCGATTGATGTGCTGCCGATTTCCGTGGCGGCGTTGATGACGCCGAAGTGGATTCTGCGGCATTGGCATGTGCCGGCCGAGGCGACGCAGGTGATGATTACCGGGTATTGCGACGGTGAAGTGGCGGAATTGGCGGAGGCGGCGAGCGTGCCCGTGGTGCGTGGGCCGCGCGACTTGCGGCAACTGCCCGAGTATTTTGGACGGCAAAGTAAGGCCGCCGAGGACTACGGCATGTACGACATCGAGATTCTGGCCGAGATCAACTACGCGCCGCGGCTGTCGCGCGAAGCGCTGCTGGCGGCGGCCGACGCTTTACGACAGGATGGGGCCGACGTGATCGACGTTGGCTGCGAGCCGGGGCAAGCGTGGGGCGGCGTTGGCGAGGCAGTGCGGGCACTTTGCGACGCGGGGCATCGCGTTTCGATCGATAGCATGAATGTCGACGAGATCACCGCAGCGACGCGGGCTGGCGCGGAGTTGGTACTGTCGGTCGATCGGACCAATCGCGCCGCGGCGGCCGATTGGGGCGTTGAGGTCGTGGCAATACCCGACGCGCCGGGGACGCTCGACGGTTTGGACGCGACCGTCGAGTGTTTGTCGAAGGCGAGTGTGCCGACGCGGATCGATCCGGTTTTGGAACCGATCGGCTACGGCTTTGCGAATAGCCTGGGCCGATATCTGGAAGTTCGTCGCCGCTTTCCCGACGCGCCGATGCTGATGGGCATCGGGAACCTCACGGAATTGACCGACGCGGATTCGGCCGCGATCAACGTCATGCTGCTCGGTTTCTGCCAGGAGCTTGGTGTTCGCAGCGTGTTGACGACGCAGGTGATCAATTGGGCGCGGTCGAGCGTGCGGGAATGCGATCTGGCGCGGCGGCTGGTGTATCATGCCGTGACGCGGAGGACGCTGCCCAAACACGTCGAGCCGCGGCTGGTGGCGCTCCGCGACGTTCATACGCTTCGGCATGGCCCGGCGGCGCTGGACCGGTTGGCGGCGTCGATCAAGGACAATAACTATCGCCTGTTCGCCGAAGACGGGGCGATCCATTTGCTTAGCTCGCATTTGCATCTGTCGGACGCCGATCCGTTCTTGCTGTTCGACAAGCTGCGCGCGACGGGGCCGGACGGCGGCGGGCCGAAGAATCTCGACGCTAGCCATGCGTTCTATCTCGGCTACGAAATGGCGAAAGCGGCGACGGCGTTGGCGCTGGGCAAGGATTATCGGCAAGACGAATCGCTCGACTGGGGATTTCTGACCGTGCCGGAAACGAGCCATCGGCTGGGCAAGAAGCCGAAGGACTTTGGCGGCTCGCCCAAGGAGTGATGTGGCTCCGGCTCGGGGCTTTGGCGGCACGTCGCCGCTGGCCGACCCGTTTTTTTTGTCAGACGTCGCGATTCTTCGGTGCCGTCTCATCGCGGGTACGCTTTGGACGAACCGCGAACGCCACGAACGCTTGACCGCGGGAAACTCGCCAGCGACGATACTCGTAAGCGACGTTCGCCTTTCGCCGCGCCCGATGGCGCGACCGATGGCGTGGGCGTCTCGCGACGGGCAACTCTTTCACCCAGAAACCGCTAAGGAGCGAACCATGTCCCGATTTTCATTGCTTGTGCTGATCGCCACGCTTGCGCTGGCCGCGCCGCTGGCTGCCGAAGATAAGAAAGGCGACGACGAAGGCTGGACGGAACTTCTTTCCGCTAAGACGAGCCGCCTCGACAAGAATTGGGCGACGACCGGCAATTGGTCGCTTAACGAGGGCGTGGCCACGCTCACGCCGCGCGATGGCGAGAAGGGCTGGTCGCGATGGAAGGCTTATCTGTGGTCGAAGAAGGAATACACCGACTTCGAGGTCGAGTTTGAATACAAGCTCGAAAAAGGGGGCAACAGTGGATTCTACTTTCGCGTCGGCGATGTGAACGATCCGGTGAAGCAGGGGATCGAAGTGCAGATCTACGATTCGGCCGGCAAGAAGGCCGGCGACAAGCTAACCGATCACGACGCCGGCGGTATCATTCCGGGCCTCAAGCCGCATCGACCGGCGGCCAAACCGGCCGGCGAGTGGAACAAAATGCGCATCACTCACCGCGACGACAAGATAATCGTCATGCTCAACGACATCAACGTGAACGCTCACGATCTGTCGGGCGGCGGGCAGCTTGCCGAGCGCCCGAAGACGGGACCGATCGGGTTTCAAGACCATGCATTGCCGATCTCGCTGCGTAATATTCGCGTTCGGGAGCTGTAAATCGGGCCGTCGGCTGCCGCGACGGCGGAACGAACGGGCTGTCTCGATTGCAGGGCGGATGCTCGTTCGGTTGCGGCGGCATTTCAATCCGGCACGAGCGGCCGAATAAAAAAACGCCCGCCGTCTGTTGCGAATTCAGACGGCGGGCACTTTAGGACTTGCGTTGCAGTATCAACCGCGAGTTTTGCGCGGCGTTGGGCGTCTAGAAGATTCCCAGCGCCACTAGGCTATAGCGGACGATCAAGCCGGCCACGACGACGCTGACCATGCTCATCAGTTTGATGAGAATGTTCAGGCTCGGACCGGAAGTGTCCTTGAAGGGATCGCCGAC
>JAJDEG010000489.1 GCA_029259895.1 Planctomycetota bacterium | reverse complement strand
CAACCGCCGCGAGCGCGAAATGGACAAGCTGCTCGATTTGCAGCGGCAGACTCTGCACGAATTGAGCGGGCTCAGTCGCGAAGAAGCCACCGAGCGGATGCTGGCCCTGCTCGAGCAAGAGCTGCAAAAGCAAGCCGGCGCGATGGTAATGAAGCACGAGAAACAGGTCCAGGAGGTCTGCGAAGCCAAGGCCCGCGAGGTGCTGATTTCGTGCATGCAGCGGTACGGTGCATCGCACACGACCGACAACACGACCAGCACAATCGACATTCCCAGCGATGAAATGAAAGGCCGCATCATCGGCCGCGAGGGGCGCAACATCCGGGCGTTCGAGAAGGCCACTGGCATCGACGTCATCATCGACGACACGCCGGGCGTGGTGATCGTCAGCGGGTTCGATCCGGTTCGCCGCGAGATCGCCCGCCGTTCGCTGGCGAAGCTGATCGCCGACGGCCGCATTCATCCCGCGCGGATCGAAGAGATCGTCAACGAAACGCAAGGCGAGATCGAAGCCGTGATCCTCAAGACCGGCAACGAAGCGGTGCAAGAGGTCGACGTGCCGGGCTTGCACGAGCGAATCGTGCGGCTGCTCGGCCGACTCCATTTCCGCACGAGTTACAGCCAGAACGTTTTGCGGCATTCGGTCGAAGTCGCGTTTCTGGCGGGCATGTTGGCGGAGGAAATCGGCCTGGACGGCCGGTTGGCCCGTCGATGCGGCTTGCTGCACGACATCGGCAAGGCCGCCGACCACGAAGCCGAAGGCGGACACCCGAAGATCGGCGCGGAATTGCTCAAGCGGTACGGCGAGGGCAAGGAAGTCGTCCATGCCGCGCTGGGGCATCACGACGATCTGCGGCTCGAGAATCCTTACACCGTCATCGTCGCGGCGGCCGACGCATGCAGCGCTTCGCGGCCCGGTGCCCGGCGGGAAACGCTCGATCGCTACATCAAGCGAATGGAAGAACTCGAATCGATCGCCACCAGCTTCAACGGTGTTGAGCAGGCCTTCGCTATCCAGGCCGGCCGCGAGTTGCGCGTGCTCACTCGGGCGAGGGAAACATCGGACGAAACCGCGGCCAAGATTTGCCACGATATCGCTCGAGCGTTCGAGGAACGGCTGACGTACCCCGGCGAGATCAAGGTGACCGTGCTACGCGAAGCGCGGTTTACGGACGTGGCGCGGTAGGAATTCGGCGGCCAGATTCGATGAATCGGAGAGCGAATTGGCCGATTGTTTCCTACGGCGCGAGCGGCCCGTCTTCGTCAGCTTCTTCTATTCGACGATTGGATGTCGATGGGCTCGAACGCCGTTAGGCGTTCGCTCCACTGATTTCCGAAGGCACTTGCTCCATGCACGCTTTGGTTGGCCGAGTGTCGCGCGATGAGCAGTCGTTCCATGTCGGCGGCGGGGAGCGGCCTGGCGAAATAGAATCCTTGCCCGTATTGGCAGCCGAGATTTTGCAGCGCAATCACTTGCCCCGCTCCCTCGACTCCCTCGGCGACGATGGATATATCGAGATTGCGCGCCAGGATCGCCAGCGAGTGGACCAGCGCCGCGGTGTCTCGCGACCGCTCGATCTCGGTGAGCAGCAGACGATCGATCTTCAGCACGTCGACCGGAAACTGATGAAGCGATGCGAACGCCGACGCGCCGACTCCGAAGTCGTCGATCGCCAGACTGATGCCGAGTTGCTTCAACTCGCCCATAGCACGCAAGGCGGTCGGCAGATCGCCGGCATACATGTCTTCGGTGATTTCTATCTGCAGCCGCGCCGCTTTCAACTCCGCGTCGTCCAATGCCTCGCGAATGTGAGACGTCAGCTTGGCGTGCTGGAACTGTCGGCGCGACACGTTCAGGCTGATCGACGGCGGGGCGGCCGGTCCCAATTCTTGGACCCACTGGGCCATCTGGCGGCAGCCTGCCTGTAAAACCCAGCGTCCGAATTCGATGATCACGTCCGATTCTTCGCCGAGCGGGATGAATTCGACCGGCGAAATATCGCCGAGTGTTGGGTGTCGCCAGCGTGCGAGCGCTTCGACGCTCTTGATTTCGCCCGTCGCCAGCGAAACGATGGGTTGATACGCCAGCCAGATTTGCTCGGTGCCGATGGCCTTGCGTAGGTCCGCGTCGAGCCGTTGCTGGCGCACGACGCGTTCGCGCATGGTGGCGTCGAACACGACGCACTGCCCCTTGCCGCGACGCTTGGCGACGTACATGGTGGTGTCGGCGTCGCGCAATAGCTCGTCGGCCCGCGTATAGCGTTCGGCTCCCGGCGCGACACCGATGCTCACCGATACGCGCAATTCGTGCGACCCGACTTCCAAAGGCGTCTCGAAGAGGCTCACCAAGTCTTCGGCAATCCGCTCGGCCAGGCGCGCGTCTTCGAGTTGTTCCAGCAGGACGACGAACTCGTCGCCGCCGAGACGGGCCACCAGCCCGCCGCAATCCGTCGAAAGCGGCCCTTCGCTGACCCGCAACTGCAATCGATTGGCGATTTCGACGAGTAATTTGTCGCCCACCTCGTGTCCCAAGGCGTCATTGATGCGTTTGAAACCGTCGAAGTCGAGAAACAACACGGCGTAGCCGAATTCGTTCTTCGCTCTCGCTCGCGCAACGACGGTTTCCAAGGTCTCGATCGCACGCCGGCGGTTGGCCAAACCGGTCAGCGTGTCGGTTGTGGCGATCTGCTCTGCCCGATTGGCCGCGTCGAGCGCGTGCGTCATGGCCACTTGTTCGCATTCGCGGAAGTGGTCGAGTTGGTCCAGCGTTTCGTCCAACAGATCGCCGAGCCGTCCGAATTCGTCGGAACGCGACAGTCGGGCGCGGGCCGCGCGATCTCCGGAGCGGATCGCCGCGACCGTGGCGCAGAGCCGAGTCAACGGTGCAAGAACCGATCGTTCCAGTAACAAGAACAATCCCATGCAGAGCGCGAACGCCGACGCGACGGCCCCCAAGCCGAGCCGAAGTGTGTCCGACCGTTGTCGTTGATAGAGGGCGTCGGCATCGAGGTGCATCATCGCAACGCCCGCCGGACGACCGCCGACGGACTTGCGGCCGAGTAGTTCGTCGAGGGGAAAGGTATAATCGATCAGGTGTTCTCGATGGCCGTGGTCGAGGTCGACTTGCGGTTGGCCGGAGCGGTGGACGCGTTCCAGGTCGTGGCGGACGTGCTCCGGATCGGGCAGATCCGTAAGTGGTCGCCCGAACCACTTCGGTTCGCTAGACGCGATCACCACGAGCGGGTCTCCGCCGGCCACGACGATCGTCTCCATGCGCATGAGGTGGGCGAGACTCGCGACAAACCGCTGGAGTTCCTCGGGCGACTCACTGGCGGACGCTTCGTTCGCGATCACGTTGGCCGCTCCGACCATGCGGTCGGTCAGCCGCGTTTCCATGTGATGCCGCTGGTTCTCATTCAGCACGTAAATCCCAGCAATTGCGACGCACAGCGCAGCCACGGCCATGGGAACGACGATCCGCGTGCGCAAGCCGCGCCGCGGCGACCGTTTGACCGGTTTGTTTCGTTGTGACATCGACGTTTGGACGCGTTGAATTGGACGATCCGAACCGGGCGACATTTACCGACCGGCAACGCGAATAGCAAGTAGCCGCGCGGACCCGAATCCGCGCGCAAGACTGCCCCTCGCGCCTGTAGCGCTAAAACGTAGGTTGCAGCGAGCGGCCGACGTGCGGCAAAGGCGAATTGCCCCTCGGAGCGATCGGTACGATCGATGCAAGCGGAACGATGAAGACGACCGCGGCGGCCACGGCGGGGAAACCGGGGCTTCCGTCGACGTTCCGACGCCCCGCGCTTCGCTCAATGCACGCGCTGGCCCGGCACGGCGCCGCTGTCTGGGCTGAGCAAGAAAACGTCCGCGCCGCCGGGGCCGCTGGCGCAGACCATGCCTTCGCTGAGGCCGAACTTCATTTGCCGCGGGGCGAGATTGGCGACCACGACCACCAGCCGGCCGACGAGCGACTCCGGTTGGTACGCTGCCTTGATGCCGGCGAAGACCGTTCGCTGCACGTCGCCGCCGAGGCTCACCGTCAGCTTGAGCAGTTTGCGGGCCTCCGGCACGTCCTCGGCCGAGAGAATCCGCGCCACCCGCAGATCGACCTTGGCGAAATCGTCGATCGAACACTCGGCGGCCAGCGGCTCGGCCTGGAGCGCGGCGGCGGAGTCTTGCGGCAATGCTGGTGTCGTTGTTGCGGATGCGGTTTGCTCCGTCGCGGCCGCGGCGGACGTACTGGCGGCGGCTTCTTCGCGGCTTTCGTCGATCATTTTTTGCACTTCCTCGGTGGTGACACGTTTAAGCATGTGGGTAAAGGGTTGGATCGACGTGCCCACGAGCGGTTCGTAGGCGTCGGTCCACTTCAATTCGGTAATCTCGCGGCCGAACAACTCGCACGTTTGCCGGGCCAGTCGCGGCAGCACGGGGGCGAGATACACCGCAAGCTGTCGAAACAAATTCAACGCGATCGTGCAGACATCTTGCAGACGCTGGGCCTGAGCCGGGTCTTTCTTCAAATTCCACGGCGCTTGCTCTTCGACGAATGGATTCGCCCGATCGGCCAGCGCCATGATGAGCCGCATCGCGCGGTTGTAGTCTCGTTCATCGTAAGCGGCGGCAATCGCTTCGCCTTGCGCGGCGGCGTGGGCAAACAGCCCGCCGTCGTCGGGATACTTCGCCGATAGACCGATCTCTTGAATAAAACGAGCTGTCCGGCTGGCGAGGTTCACGACCTTGCCCACCAAGTCCGAGTTTCCCTTGTTGACGAACTCATCGAGATTCATATCGAGATCGTCGACCCGCGCCGTCAGCTTCGAGGCGTAGTAGTACCGCAGAAACGATGGATCGAGATGGTTCGCGTACGTTGCCGCGCGGACGAACGTGCCCTTGCTCTTGGACATCTTCTCGCCGTTGACGGTCAAGAAGCCGTGGATGTGGACTTTCTCCGGCAGCCGATAGCCGGCCGTCTTGAGCATGCCGGGCCAGAACAGCGTGTGGAAGTATGTGATGTCCTTGCCGATGAAGTGGTGGATTTCGACCGGCTTGAGGCTTGAGGCTTGAGGCTTGAGGTCCGAGGATGCGGCGTCGCTCTCTTTGGGCCACCAGTCGTCGAACTGCTCGCCGGTGCGGTCGCACCACTGGCGAAGCGACGCCATGTAACCGATCGGCGCGTCGAACCAGACGTACCAGTAATTGCCGGGGCTGTCGGGAATCTCGAAGCCAAAATACGGAGCGGGCCGCGACACGTCCCAATCGCGGAGCGGTTCGCCGAGGAAGTGGCCTTTGAGGTAGTTGGCGATCTCCGGTTGCAGGTGGTTGCCGCGCTGCGTCCACTCGTCGAGAAAGCCGTGTAGCCGCTTCAGTTCGATGAACAAGTGCTTGGCGCTGCGAACTTCGGGCGTCGCGCCACTAAGGGTGCTCTTAGGATCGATCAAATCGGCGGGGCTGTACGTCGAGACGCATTTTTCGCAGTTGTCGCCGTACTGGTCGACCGCGCCGCACTTGGGGCAGGTGCCTTTGACGAAGCGATCGGCCAGGAACGTGCCGGCGACCGGATCGAAGAGCTGGCTGACGTCGGCCTCGCGGACCATGCCGGCGGCGCGGATCGATTGCCAAATCTCGCCGCACAGCGTGCGGTTCTCGTCGCTGTTCGTGCTGCCGAAGTTTTCGAACTCGACGTCGAACGCGGCGAAATCGCGTTCGTGGGCGGCTTGCATGTCGGCGATGAGGGCTTCTTCGCTGCGGCCTTCCTGGCGGGCGCGGATCATGATCGCCGTGCCGTGCGTGTCGTCGGCACAGAGGTAAATGCAGCGATGCCCGCGCAGCCGCTGAAATCGCACCCAGATGTCGGTCTGGATGTATTCGACCAGATGGCCCAGGTGGATGTGGCCGTTGGCGTAGGGGAGCGCGGCGGTGACGAGAATCTGGCGGGGCATGGAGCAGGGGTTGGGGGTCAGGGGCTGGGGGTCGGGGAGGGGGATAGGAGTCAGGAGATTGGAGACGAGACGTTGGGCTGCGTGGCACATTGTAGAGGAGCAGCTAGGATCGGACGAGGCGAGACGACAACGGTGTGAAACATCCTGCCTCCTGTCTCCCTTGCCGGCGGTCCATGCTGCCCAGGACTTTTCTTCGCTTTGGAACGCAATCTGCCAATACTCACTCTCGGTTGGCAGGCGGCGGTGTGCGCACCGCTGCTGGTCGATGGCCCTAAAGCGTTTTGGCGCGTGGGGTTGTCGACGATGCCGGCCACGCGGTCGGGCCGCATGACGCGGACGAGACCGTGTAAGAACCGCCACCCGCGGCGGTAAAAATTACATGCGGCCCGGCATGGAAGACTTCGGGCCGATCGCCCTGGGCATGGAATGTCCGGGGTACCGCACCCACATCCAAGGAGGGATGTCATGCTTTCGCTCTGCACTGCGGCGACGTTGTTGGTCGCTGCCGCCGGTCCCGCCGGCAACGGTCTCGGCAACGACGTCGTCTTGCTCGATTTCACCGCGTCTTGGTGTGGTCCCTGTCAACGGATGGCTCCAGTCGTCGGTCAGTTGGAAGCGGCGGGGCTGCCCGTTCGCAAGGTCGATTACGACACCCAGCGGACGCTCGTCGAGCAGTTTCGCGTGACGGGCGTGCCGACGTTCGTGTTGTTGGTCAAGGGCCGCGAGGTCGATCGCGTGGTGGGCGCCACGTCGTACGAGCGTCTGGCCGGGATGTTCGCCAAAGCCAATACGAACGCCGCGGCGACGCCCCGCGGTGGTGTACGACTTCAAGACGCCGTGGCGACGGGACAGGTTCGCGGGCAATCGCCCGACGAGATCGCATCCGGCGGGTCCGCGCCGCCGACGTTTTCCGCGCCGGCCAACGGGGTCCTATCCGAAACTAAGTCGTCGTCGCCAGGGACGCCGTCGCCGAGAATCTTGCCGGCCGGGTCGACCGGCGCTTCAAATTCCGTTGGCGACGCGATGCGAGCCGTGGCCGAAGGGCCAAGCGATTCGCTAGCCACGACGCAACTGGCTAACCGTCTCGTGCAAAAAACGGTGCGGCTGCGCGTGCAGGACGCCGGCGGATTCGGCAACGGGTCGGGCACGATCATCGACACGCACGACGACGAAGCCCTTGTACTCACGTGCGGACACCTGTTCCGCGAATCGCAAGGCAAAGGCGCGATCCTCGTCGACGTGTTCGCCGGAAGCGGCGCGACGGGCGTACCGGGACAATTGATCCGATACGACCTCAAAACCGACGTAGCGCTCGTCAGCTTCAAGCCGGGCATCGCCGTCGAAGCGGCCGCCGTGGCCCCGCGAGGCGGTGCGGTCGCGCGCGGCGATCGCGCATTGAGCGTCGGCTGCGATCACGGCGACGCGCCGGCGGCCCGACCGACGCAGATCACGTCGACGCGCAAGTTTCTCGGCCCGGACCACGTGATGGCGGCCGGCGAACCGGCCCAAGGACGCAGCGGCGGCGGACTGTTTAACGAACAAGGCCAATTGATCGGTGTCTGCAACGCGGCCGATCCGCAGGACCGCGAAGGCATGTACGCCGCGGTGAGCACCGTGCATGCGCTGCTCGACGAGGCGAATCTATCGTTCGTTTATCAGCGGGGCGACGCCGTCGGTTCGATGCCGGTGGATTCAGGCGGAGCGGCGGCTGATGCAGCTCCGGCGATGCCGCGGGAAACGCCGATCAGCAACTCGGATCGCTCGGAAGTCATGCCAGCGGTGGCTCAAACGCCGATCGCCGGCAATCTCGACTCGGCCGAAGTGGTGTGCGTTGTCCGCGACCTGGCCGACCCAAACGCGAAGAGCGAAGTGATCGTCCTCGATCGCGTGTCGCGGCAGTTCCTGACGCAGATCGAACGGGAACGCTCGACGCAACTCGCCCGGCGAAACACGTCGTTGCGGACGACCGGCCCTGTGCCGGTGAAAGAATGGAATCCTGCGTGGCGCTCGCCGGAGCGGTAACCGGCAATCACCCGGCGATCGATCACCCGCAGCCGCCAAACCTCAATGCGTCTTGCCACCAACCCGTTTGCTGAGCTTCTCCGCCAGACGTTCTAGAGCGAGGCTGCAATCGGTTTTGGCGAGGTGGGCCTGGATCAGACTGAAGCCGCTCGTATCCGCCCAGGCGGCGGTTAGTGCGGCGTCGAATTCGGCTTCCGTGCGGACTTCGTAGCCCGTGCCGCTGCCGAGCACTTCAGGCAGCTTGTGGTAGTTCCAGGGGTGGATGTCGTTGTAGGCGTGCTGGCCGTGGTGGAGGAATCGCTCGGTGCCATAGCCTTTGTTGTCGAGCACGATGACGACGGTCGGGAAGCCGTGGCGGGCGATCGTCGATAGCTCCATGCCGGTCATCTGAAACGCACCGTCGCCAACGACGACGACCGCCCGCATGTAGGAGCGGGCGACCTGAGCGCCGAGCGCGGCGGGGAGCGAAAAGCCCATCGACGTGTAGTAGGCGGGGCTTAAGAACTCGCTGCGGCCGTGGGTGACGAGTTCCGTGGCGGCAAAGAGCGAATCGCCGATGTCGGCGATGACGATCGTTTCTTCGTCGAGTTGTTCGTTGAGGCGGGCGATCAGCCGGCGAATGCCGATCGGTTCGTCGGGTTGCAGCACGAACTTGCCGAAGCCGGGCGGCTCGGGGAGCGGGCGAGCTTGCACCGACGGATTGACCATGTCGTCGGCCCGCGAGGCCAGTTGGCGGATGAAGTCGGGCAGCAGGACTTCCTGAAAATGGTGTTGGCGGATGCGGAGTTTCTCGCTCGTGGCGTAGATGCATTGGGTGGGCGAGAGGTTGGCCGTGAAGATGCCGAGGTTGATGTCGGTCATGAACGTGCCCAGCAGGAGGACGCAGTCGCTGTCCTCGACGAACTTGGTTACTTCCTGGCGGCCCATCGCCCCTTCGTAGAGGCCGATGTACTGCGGGTGCGTCTCGCGGACGACGCTTTTGCCCAGCATGGTGGCGGCGACGGGGATCTTCGCCCGTTCGGCCAGCGCGATCACTTCGTCCTGGAGGCCGAAGCGGTGCATCTCAACGCCGGCGATGATGACGGGGCGCTTGGCCGACGCGACCCAATCGACGGCTTCGTTGACGGCGGCTTCTAGCGCGGCGGCGTCGCTCGTCGGTTCGACGTGGCGATAGGTGTGCGGCACTTGCGGCACGACATTGACCATGTCGCGGGGGATTTCCAGGTAGACGGGCCGCTTGAAATTGGCGGCCGTGTCGAGGACGCGGTCGATCTCGCGAAACGCCGTGTCGGGGTCGCTAAGTTCCGCACCGGCGATGCAGAGTTTTTCGAAGACTTCGAGTTGCGTGCGAAAATCGCGGACGCGGTGGTGCAACAGCGGGTTGTTCGTCCGCTCGTTCATGCCGGGCGAGCCAGTGATGACGACGACGGGCGATTTTTCGGCGTAGGCTCCGGCGATCGAGTTGCAGAGGCTCAGGCCGCCGACGCAGTACGTGACGCAGACCGCGCCCATGCCGTTGATGCGGGCGTAAGCGTCGGCCGCGAAGCCCGCGCAATCCTCGCGCGTGCAGCCGACGACGTTGATCGGGCTTTCTTCGAGCAAGTTGTAGAACGCCAGCACGTAGTCGCCGGGAATGCCGAAAAGGTCGCGGATGCCGTAATCTTGCAGACGGCGGATGAGGTACGACCCGATCGACAGGCCGGCGACGGACGCGGTGGAGGGCGTCTCGCGGCGCATTTCGGGGCGAACGGGGATGATATCGGCGGACGACATGGCGATTCCTGGTGCGGTGGTGCGGCGGACGCGTTCTTCTCGGTTGCCGGATTTGCGGTCGTTGTAGCGGCCCGCTGGGCGATCTCGGCGAGCCGCCAGTATCTTCATCTCAATCGTATGGGACAACCCGAGCCGCGGCGGCGGGAAATCGATCTTGACCGCCGCTTCGCCGGGCCGGTCCAATGCGGCGGCGATGGCGGCCTATCTCTCGATGGACAAAGCACTTGCAGCAAAACGGCCGGCGGTCGTTGGCTTGGCGAATTCAACGTGTGACGCTCGGTGGCCGCCTGGACACTAATCCTAGGCACGGTCGTCCTCGGCATTGAGGCCGCACGGACGCTGTGCCCTTTGAGCGTAGGGATCGCGGCAGCGGGTGCGGAGAATCTTGAAAAGCGACGCAAACGTCATCGACCTGACCGACGAACAACTCGCCGCCGAAGCGGTCCGCGAGGATTCCGACGGTCCGGCGTTTGGCGAGTTGCTTCGTCGGCTGCGCGAGCCGATTTGGCGGATTTGCTTCCGTCTGATGGGGCACGAGGACGACGCCGCCGACGCCGCTCAAGAGGTGTTCGTGCGGCTGTTTTTCAATCGCGACAAATTTGCCGGTCGCAGCAAATACACCACTTGGGCGCACAGCGTGGCGGTGCGGACTTGCCTAGCTCAGCGGCGGTCGCGCGGTCGCCGGCAGCGGCGAGTGAGCGGCGCCACAGACGAGATGATCGACGGCGCGGCCGCCCGCGAATCACCCACCGCGGCCGAAGACAAGCTCGATCTGGCGGTGATGCTCGACGTGCTCGACGAAAACGACCGGGCGCTGCTCGTGCTGAAATACGCCGAGAACTACAGCCACGAGGAGCTGGCCGAGATGTTCGAGATTTCGGTGAGCGCCTGCAAGATGCGAATCAGCCGGGCACGTGAGAAGGTCAGGGAGCGGTTTGAATAGGGGGCAGGGAAAATCAACTTTGACTTTTTTGGTGAGTTTCGCGGTCATCGGCATATCGGACTTTTTTTTCGTGGCTTGTGACGTGGACGTGCGTGGTGGAATCGAAGGTATTGAATCCTAAATTTCGAACTCCTTTCCGCCGACCCGTGCTTCCATGTCCTCCGACCTTTTTGACGAACTTGCCGAAACGCCCGTGCCGCCGCCGCCGGTTGAGTTCGATCGCGGCGTTCACGAGCGGCTCAATCGGGCGCTGTTGACCGCTCAGGTGCTGGAGTTCGCGGTGTCGGCGATTCCGTTCGCGTGCATGCATCTTGCCAAGGCGGTCGGCGGCTGGATCGTGCTAACCGTTAGCGGCAAGTTTCCCGAACGCACGAATCAGCCTAACGAACAGCCCGACGATATCACGTAGCCCACCGGTGCATCAATTGTTCGTCGCTAATTGGTGGGCCTCACTTCGTTCGACCCACCCTACATTTTTTAGTCACCACCATTCCACGGAGAATTCACATGTCGGCACTATTGGCACAAGCAAGTGACACCCTGGGCGGAACGGCCCAAAAGACCCAAGAAGTCTTGTCTTCGACGTTTGAGCGGTTGTATGTGCAGACGATGGATTGGCTGCCCAACGCCATCGTGGCCGTCGTCGTGTTGCTGGTCGGCTACGTCATCGCCCGGTTGGCGGCGAAACTCGTCACGACGCTCGGCGAAAAACTGAATTTGCAGTACGCGGCCCAGCGCGGCGGACTGGTCGATTCGCTCAATCAGGTCGGCATCAAACGTAGCGTGCCCGCGATCTTCGGGACCGTTGTCTTTTGGATGTTTATCCTGCTGTTCGTGATGTCGGCGGCGAACGCCTTGGGCTTCCAAACCATTTCCGACGCGATGAATCGTGTCGTCGAGTACGTACCGAGCGTGTTGTTCGCGCTGGTGATCGTGGTCGTCGGTTTGCTGGCCGCCAGTTTCCTGCGCGGCGTGGTGGCGACGAGCGCCGACCGCTTTGGCGTGACGTACGCCAGCGGTTTGGCCAATGCCACTTACTATGCGATCGTGTTAATGACGCTGCTGGCCGCGTTTGCCCGCATCAGTATTGAGTTCGCGCTGTTGAATCAGGCGATCATGATCGTGCTAGCTGGTATGGCACTGGCGTTCGGCTTGGCCGTGGGCTTGGGCGGACGCGATGTGGTTGGCGGGATCATGGCCGGGTACTATTTGCGGCAGCGGTTGCAGGCTGGCGATTTCGTGACGGTTGGCACGATCGAAGGCCGCGTTCGCGATGTCGGCCCGGTGGCGACGATCGTCGAAACGGACGAAGACGGTTTGATGAATCGCCGCAGCGTGCCGAATACGAAGATGTTGCACGAGGCGGTGCGGTAACCACCGACCTGGAAATCGAGTATCTTCAGAGGCGAATCCTTCGCGCGAGCGGCGTCGAGCAAGCGACGCCGGCGGCGGGGCGATTCGCCTCTGCCGGTTGATGGCGATCGTATCGCGACGAGTGCAGGATGTTCTGATGTCAAAATTCGCGGCGGATAAATCTTCGGTCGATGAGATTCGTGCCCGGTTCGATGCCGACGTGGAGCGGTTTTCCAATCTCGAAACCGGTCAGTCGGCGACGGTCGACGCGCCATACGTATTGGACCTGGTCGCCGAAGCGGCCGCGGCGACGGCGAGCGGTGTGACGGCGAGCAGTGGGACGACGAGCGGCGCGAAAGCGGTGCTGGACGTTGGCTGCGGGGCTGGGAATTACACGCTCAAGCTGCTCGAACGGCTGCCGAATCTGGATTGCACGCTGGTCGATCTTAGCCGGCCGATGCTCGATCGCGCGGTCGAGCGCGTCGGGACGCAGACCGGCGGCTGCGTCGAGGCGATTCAGGGCGACGTGCGCGAGATCGAGTTGGGCGAGGGCCGCTTCGACGTGATTCTCGCCGCGGCGGTGCTGCACCACCTGCGCGGCGACGAGGAGTGGCTGGCCGTGTTCGAGAAGCTTTATCGATCGCTGCGGCCGGGCGGATCGCTGTGGATTGCCGATCTCGTGGCGCACGAAATGCCAGAGGCGGGCGGCGTGCTGCGGCGTCGCTACGGCGAGTATCTTGCCACGCTGCGCGACGAGCGTTACCGCGACGAGGTGTTCGCGTACATCGAACGCGAGGATTCACCGCGGCCGCTGACCTATCAGCTCGATCTAATGCGCCGCGTGGGTTTCGACTTCGTCGACGTCCTCCACAAACGGCTCAACTTCGCCGCTTTCGGCGGCATTAGGGCCATCGGCGGCGTCGGTACGGGCGGTTGACGGTTTGGCCGTGGACGGTGGCGCCGACGAAGTTTTCGGGCGCTTCGCGTCGCCGGCGAACTCGCGCAGGCCGGTGAACGAGTCTCGCAAGCTGAGCGGTTTGGCCAACCTTGCCTGGTCCGTCAGGTGCGGCGCGACTTTCTCGAGCAGTTGGAACGCGCACTGCAACGTCATGATCAGGTCGGTCGTCGTAAACAGGCCGCAGAGCTTGCCCTCGTCGACGACGGGGAGGCAAGAAATGCGCTTGCGCATCATTAGCGTAACGGCCGGGCTGAGCAGCGTATCGGACGGCACGGACAGCGGCGACGGCGTCATAAAGTCGGCGGCGGCGCGGCCTTTCTTGTTGGAAAGATCGCGATCGCTGATGATGCCCATCAGGCGGCCACCGTCGCACACCAGCATGTGGCGAAGCTTTTTCTCCGTCATCAACTCGCGGATTTCCGCGACGCCCGTGCTCGATTCGACGGTCGTGAGCCGCGACGACATGACGTGCCGCACGGCCACTTCGCCGGCCGATAGGGCGCGGACGTCGTTGATGAGGGTGGAGAGGATCTGTTGGCGCTTGGCGAACAGGCGGGCGTCGGAGTTTTTGTCGGTAAGCTGTTCGACTTCTATCACCATGTCGCCGCTCTCGTCGGCCGTTTGATGCCGGCGGAGAACGAGTAGGGTCCAGAGCAAGCCGAGTCCGGCGAGGACGGGCACTTGCCACACCAAGCGGCCGCGGGGCGATGGCGCTGCCGTTTCTGCGAAGCCGGAGGCGACCGATGGAGCGGGCTTGCCAGCCGCGGAGGGCGAACGCTCTTTGAGTTCGCGCGACAGCGAGGTGTACGTCCCTTTGGTGGAGGACCCGATTTGTTCGAGTCCGACGATCACCACGCCGGCGATCAGTGCGGTGAACGTGACGTATTCGACGACCGTGGCGCCGCGGCGGTTGCGATTCGTTGGCCGCCGCTGAGTTTTCGTGCCAAAGCTCATATCGCTCGTTCCCATCGGATGAAGAGAAAGTCGTGCGGCGTGCCCAAAGGAAATTGGACCGGCGTCGCTCGCGAAAAGCTTAGGTTACGCGGTCGAACCGTGCGCGAAGGGGCCGCGCCGAAGGGAGCGCCGGTTGTCGGCGCGAGCAACCGCGTGCGAGAAACGCTGCTCGATCGCAATAATCGTCACGATCGGACCGCGCGACTAAGGACCGCCGACGCAGGTGAATTCGACGGCCGAACCGATTGCTTTGCGGACTTCGACTTTCAGATGGTCGGCACCGATCGACTCGGTGTCGACGCGGAATAACACGCGGCGGCGACCCGGCGCGGCTTCGAGGTCGATCGTCGTGTCGACTTCCGACTGCTGTCCGTCGATCCAAACGTGGAGGCCGGCGGTGCTGCTGGGGACCAGCTCGATGCTGCCGGCGGCGGTGACGTCGATCTCGCCGTAGAGATACAGGACGTTTTGTCGCGTGCGACGGGCGAGTTCGTCGAGCGGGACCGCCCCGGATGTTTCGGAGTAGACGCTCAGCCAGGCCGATTCGGGCGTCGGTGGCAATGCGCGTTCGACGGTGGCGGCATCGGGCACGCCGGTTTGTAACTCGTCGGTCGCGTGTTTGAGCAATCGCCAGCGACCGATGGAGGGCGTGGTGGGGAGGGCGAATTCGCCGGGCTTGCCGAGTTCGGAGAGAAAACGCACGAGGTCGAGCAAGTCCTGCCGCGTCATGAATTTGACGAGGCCCTTGGGCATCAGCGACTTGCCTTCCTTTTCGGCGTCGATGTCGGCTTCGGCGATGGTGCGCGTGCCGCCGGAGGATTCCTTAATTTCGACGACGCCGTCGCCGCGCTTGAGGACGATGCCTTGGAGGAGTTCGCCGTCGAGCGTGAGAAAGATGCGGGTTTGATAGACCTCTTTGATCGCCTGATCGGGATCGAGGATGGACGCCAACAAGAAGTCGACGGGCGAGATGGAGCCGACGGCGGCCAAGTCGGGGCCGATCTCGCCGCCGGCTTTGTTGAGCGAATGGCACTTCATGCAGTTCAGGTCAGCGCGACGGAACACGGCCTCGCCGCGATGCGGATCGCCGTCGGCGGTGACATCGGCGATGAGCTGCTTGATTTCCTCGGGTGTGGGCGGCAGCGGATCTTCGCCGAGTCCGGCGGCGTCGCTGAGCACGCGGGCCAGTGCCGATTCGCCTTGGCCGACGGAGTAGACGTATTGCAACGCCCGCCGGGCGACGTCGGTCTGCGGGGGCGCGGCGGAGATTTCGGCGGCGAGCTTTTCGGCGGCACCTTGGCGATCGAGAAACGGGGACAGCATCACGCCGAGATCGTCGAGATCGTCTTCGGTTTTCCAATCACGCAGGACCGGCGCGGCGAGACGAGCAGCGCGGCCGACGTCCGCAGCCGCCATCGCCGCCACGCCCAGGGCGCGGTCGCCTAGCGGACGCTGCTTGTCGGCGAGTTGCTCGAAGGTGTCGAGGCTGTCCGCGTCGCCGAGCGCGACGAGACCATCGACGGCGGCGCGACGCATGTCGGGCGAAGTCTCCTTGGCCGTGGCGAGGAGGCGCAGTTTTTCGCCGGCGGCGGATATCTTCCATAGGCCGGCCAATCGCGTGGCAGTCATTTGGAGATCGGCGTTTTCGTTTGGCGCATCGGGGCGGATCAAGTCGGCGATGCCGCTGGTGTCGGCGTCGGGGCGCAGCTTGCGCGTTTGGGCCGCGGAAAGTAGCGCGGCGAGCGACTGCGTTTTGACTTCGGTCGGTACGTCCTCGGCGGCGATGGTTTTGGCGTAGACGAACGCCAGGTCTTCGGCGTCGCCTTTGTCGCAGATCAGGCCCACAAAGCGCGACGTCACCGCCGGCGACAGGCCGCCGGATTCGAGCTTTTTGCGGGCGATGACGACGACGGGACTCTTTTCCGCGGCCAAGACATGCTCTGCGCCGGCCAGCAATAGAAAGATAACAACAGTGCAGCGCACCGACTTGACGATCACCATTCGTTTACTCCCAACGATCAACTCGTGCCGCGCTAACCTTAGCCGCGGCGGCCAATTCCATTAGCATAGACTCGCGGGGGCGGCGGTTCCAGTTTCGGCACGCGTCGCTGGGCACACGTCCCCCTCGCGGAAGGGAAACTTTCGGACGCGAAATGGCGCTGCTCATCGACGGCTACAACCTGTTGCATGTGACCGGCATTTTCGGCCGCGGGATCGGGCCGGGAGGGCTGGAGCGATCGCGGCGCGCGCTGCTGAATTTTTTGGCCGAGTCGATCGACTCGACCGAGTTGCCGCGGACGACCGTCGTGTTCGACGCCGTCGACGCGCCGCGCGGTTTGCCGCGGAAAGTGAAGCATGGCGAGATGACCGTGCATTACGCCACCGAGTACGACAGCGCCGACGCGCTGATCGAACATCTCGTTGCCAAGAGCAGTGCGCCGCGGCGGTTGACCGTGGTGTCGAGCGATCATCGGCTGCACCGCGCCGCTCGGCGACGGCGGGCGACGGCGGTGGACAGCGACGTGTGGTACGCGGGGCTGGTCGAACGCCGCCGAGCGCGGAATTTGCCGAGTCCGGCACCGGCGGCGAAGCCGGAGGTTCCGCTGTCGCCGGATCAGGTGGAGTATTGGTTGTCGGCGTTCGGGACCGAAGCGATGGTGGAGGAGAGCGAGATCACTGGCGATGCGTTGCCGGGGCGCGAAAGGCCGCGGGACAGCGACTTGCAAAGCGAAACCGACAAAAACGATGCCGACCAAGAAGATGCCGACGAAAGCGATGCGACGGAGCGCCCTGTCCGCGACTTGCCGGTCTTCAATCCGTTTCCGCCGGGTTATGCCGAGGACGTCGATCGGGAGTGACGGCGATCGGGAGTGACGGCGAACGCTAAACGATCGCCGAAGCGCGCGTGGCCCCGCGGGGCGTCGATTCTCTTAGGCGGGCGGCGTAGGCCGGGTCGATCTTGGCGAGTTCTTCGGAGACGGCGTGGACTGTCTTGCGAATTTGTTCGCTGCTGTGCAGGGCCGTGATGAAGAATCGGAGCCGGGCGGCTTTTTCTTCGACGGCCGGGTACATGATCGGCTGGACGTTGATGCCGCGGTCGCGGAGGGCTTGCGATAGCTGCAGGGCGACGAGAGAGTTGCCCGTGATGATGGGGATGACCGGCGTGTTGTGGCTGAGGCCCGTGTTGAGGCCGAGTTCCTTGGCGAGCGACAAGAATTCCTTGGATCGCTCCATCAGCCGGGCGACGCGGTCGGGCTCTTCCTCAATGAGCCGCAGCGAGGCCAGCGCGGCGGCGGCGTTGGGGGGCGAGAGGCCGACGCTGTAGACGAAGCCGGGGGCGGTGTACTTGAGGTACTCGACCACTTCGCGGCAGCCGGCGATGTAGCCGCCGCAACTGCCGGTGGCTTTGCTGAGGGTGCCCATCCAGAGGTCGACGTCGGCCGAGTCGACTTCGTAGAACTCGCCGATGCCGCGGCCGTGCGGACCCATGACGCCCATCGAGTGGGCTTCGTCGACGAGTAGCATCACCTTGTGCTTCTTTTTGACCTCGATGAACTTGGGCAGATCGGGATAATCGCCGTCCATGCTGTAGACGCCTTCGATGGCGATGAGGACGCGGCGATATTGGCGGCGCAGTTCGGTGAGCAATTCGTCGAGGGCGCGGTGGTCGTTGTGCGGGAACGCGCGGCGGCGAGCGCCAGAGAGCATCGCGCCTTGCAGGATGCTGTTGTGGGCGAGAGAGTCGTGGAGGATGAGGTCGCCGGGGCCGAACAGGTGGCCGATCGTCGATTCGTTCGTGGCGTGTCCGCCGACAAAGACGATGGCGTCTTGTGCGCCGACGAAGCTGGCGATGGCGCGTTCCAGTTCTCGGTGCAGCGATTTCTCGCCGGAAACGAGTCGGCTGGCGGAGACGCTGGTGCCGAATTGATCGATGGCCGCTTTGGCCGCCTTGGAAACGATGGGATCGCCGGACGTGCCGAGGTAGTTGTAGCTGGAGAAGTTTATCAGCTCGCGACCGTCGATCTGCGTGGTGTCGTTGGTGACGCGCTCGTGGACGTGGAAGAACGGGTTGGGCATGCCGGTGGCTTCGTAGAGGCCAATCTTCTGCTTGAGCTGCACGTATTCGTGCGTGCGGTCGAAGCGGTAGTATTCTTCGGGAATCTCCTGGCCTTCGGGAATGCCTTTGCGGGTGTGGCGCTCGACGCCGAGGTGCTTTTCGATGGCGGCGGCGACTTCGCGGACGGTTTCGATTTCGAGCAGGATGTCTTCGGGCAGTCGTCCGCCGTACGATTCTTGCAGCGAGGCGATGATTTCGATCCGTTCGAGCGAGTCGAGTCCGAGATTGACGATGTTCGAGTCGGCGGCGAGCCGGGGGGCGCGTTCCTTGGCGACGCGGCGGACGTGGTCCATGACGGCGTCGATGGTTTCCTCGCTGGGGCCGCCGTCGGCCGCTGGCGCGGCGGCTCGCCTGGCGGGGCGGCCATTTCCGCCGTGGGCCTCGGCTTCCGATTCCGACGGCACGGACGAGAACGGCTCGTGCGTGGTCGTTTGAGCTCCCCAGGACTGCCAGCGAGCCAAGACATCGAGCGAATCGTCGATGAATCCGGCGCGGCAGGCGTGGCGTTGTATCTTTCCGCTCGACGTTTTGGGCATGCTGCCGGGTTTGAGCAGCAAGACGGCGTCGGCACCGACTTCGTGCTCGGTGGAGATGGCGCGGCGGATGGCTTCGATCGTTTCGTCGGCGACCTCGCGGCCACGGCGTTCGATTTCGGCCGCCACGCCGAGCAGTTCGCGGCCGTCGACCTCGATGGTGAACGCGGCCGCGCTGCCGTTGCGAATTCGCGGATGGGCCTGTTCGACGGTGATCTCGATGTCTTGCGGATAGTGGTTGCGACCGCGGACGATGATTAAGTCTTTGAGCCGGCCGGCGATGAACAGCTCGCCGTCGTTAATGAATCCCAAGTCGCCGGTCCGCATGAACGGGCCTTCGCCCGACTCGTTGAGGTAGGCGTGAAACGTGTGTTCCGTTTCGGCGGGTCGCTTCCAGTATCCTTTGGCGACGCTGGGACCGGAGACCCAGATCTCGCCGACGCGGCCTGGCGAGCATTGGACGCACGTTTCGGGTTCGGCGATGACCACGCGCTGATCGAGCAGGCCGGAACCGGAGCCGACGAGCGCGCGTGCGGCCGTGTCGCCGCCGCGGGCACTGACGATCATGCGCCGTTCGAGCGCCTTGCCGTCGAAGTGTTCGACGACGGGCGGATAGAGCTTAAAGCCGCCGGTGACGATGAGCGTCGCTTCGGCGAGGCCGTAGCAGGGATAGAATGCTTCGCGACGAAATCCGCACGACGCAAACGCTTCGGAAAAGCGTTCGATCGTGCTGGGGCGGACGGGTTCTGCGCCGTTGAAGGCGACCAACCAACTCGATAGGTCGAGTTCGGCTTTTTGTTCCTCGGTAATCTTGTCGGCGCACATTTCGTAGGCGAAGTTCGGGCCGCCGCTGGTCGTGCCGCGGTAGCGCGAGATCGCCTTGAGCCAGCGGAGCGGCTTTTGCAGGAACGACATCGGCGACATGAGCGTATTCGGTCGGCCGATGAAGACTGGCTGCAAGATGCCGCCGATGAGGCCCATGTCGTGGTAGCTGGGAAGCCAGAACACGCCTGTGCCGCTGCGCGTATGCTCGAAGGCGTAGCAGATTTGTGCGGAATTGTGCATCAGGTTCTTGTGCGTGAGCATGACGCCCTTGGGCGTGCCGGTCGAACCCGAGGTGTATTGCAGGAAGGCGATGGCGTCTTCGTGGGTGTGGCGATGACGCCAGCGGTCTTCGACGCCCTGGGCGAGGCCGTCGGTGATGACCCAATGCAGATTGGTGAGGTCGGGCGTTTGGTCGATGACGTCGCGAACTTGCTCGACGACTTTCGCGGTGCAGAGCGCGACCTTGGCGCCGGCATCGGAGGCGATGCCCTGGATGCGGGTCATGCGGCGGTTGCGTCGCGGCGGATAGGCTGGGACGGCGACGACGTTGGCGTATAGGCAACCGAAGAATGCGGCGATGAAATCGATACCCGCCGGGTAGAGCAGCAGCGCCCGTTCGCCGGACATGCCCATGGCATCGAGAGCGGCGGCGACGGCGCGTGCGCGGCGGTCTAGCTCGGCGTAGGTGACGTGGAGTTTTTCGTCCTCGCCGTCGACGAGATACGTGAAGGCGAGATCGTCGGCTTGATGCTCGGCACGAAACCGCAACAAGTCGACGAAATTGGTGCAGCCGTAGTGAGAGCTTGGCGTGGGGAACAATTGCACGGCGTGCTGATCTCCGTTTGCGGCAGGTTCGACCCGATGGCGGATGGCGCGATCGCTGGGCGGCGGCAATGAGCGGGCAAAGCGTCGCTATCAGGACGTGCCGCTCCGCAGCGAGGATCCTTCCAATACGATCCCGTATGTGATTGTCGTGTTTCCGACGGCCGCGCCGCCAATTGGCGCGCGATCCGCGATGCAACCGTCGCCACGGCGTAGGATTTCCCAGGCCAACCGCGCGGCACAATGCTCGCGACCGAAACGGCGGCGGCCCGGCACAATCGGTTTGCCGAGCGCGTGCGTCACAATCGTGCGTTCACCCCCCTGCGGCCGAAGCGTCGATCAAATTGCTCCGGCTCGCGGTCGACAAAGTGTCGACGACCGACCGTTTATCTTCGGATTGCGGGAATCGGCGGGCAACCCCCCAATTAGTCGCCCTGGAGGTGTGTTGCTCTGTTCTTGTCGCCCGACGAGTGGGGGGTTAACCTTGGCGGATGATTCGTGCCGGACGTTGCTGCACGAGCTCTTCGGCGACGACGACGCACGATTCGCCGTCGAATGTCTTTTGCCGAAGCTTCCGATTCATCGAGGAGGGCCGAAAATGTCGCTTGTGAGACGCAACGTGAAGGTGGGTTTGCTGGCGGCGATGGCGTGGGCCGCGACGGGCGCGACTTTGGCGTCGTGGGCCGCCGAGAAAGAGCCGTACGAGCTTGGCGTCGATTCGCAGCGACACGACGGCGTGCCGCGAGGCGAGCTGACGAAGCACGAATGGAAGAGCAAGGTGTTCGACGGCACGGTGCGCGATTATTGGGTCTATGTGCCGAAGCAATACGACGAGAAGCGGCCGGCGTGCGTGATGGTGTTTCAGGACGGCGTTTGGTATCAGGACGAAAAGGGGCAGTTCCGGGCGCCGATCGTGATGGACAACCTAATCCACAAAAGCGAGATACCGGTAACGATCGGCGTGTTTATCAATCCCGGCCAGTTTCCGCCGGCCAACGAGGGGGACAAGCCGAAGTCGAACCGCAGCTTCGAGTACGACACGCTGAGCGATCAATACGCGCGGCTGCTACTCGACGAGATGTTGCCGGAAGTCGGCAAGACCTACCGCTTGACCGACGATCCGAACGGCCGGGCGATTTGCGGCATCAGCTCCGGCGGCATTTGCGCCTGGACCGTGGCGTGGGAGCGGCCGGACGCGTTTCGCAAAGTGCTTAGCCACGTGGGCAGCTTTACGAATATCCGCGGCGGGCACGTGTATCCGGCGCTGATTCGCAAGACCGAGCCGAAGCCGATTCGCGTCTTCTTGCAGGACGGGTCGGGCGATTTGGACAACGCCCACGGGAATTGGTACTTGTCCAACCTGCAAATGGAGGCGGCGCTGAAGTTTGCCAAGTACGACTACAAGGCGGAGTTTGGCGAGGGGGGCCACAACGGGATTCACGGCGGGGCGATTCTGCCGGATTCGCTGCGTTGGTTGTGGCGCGATTACAAGCCGCGGGATCGAGAATAGGGCGCTCCGCCCTGGCGGCAAGTCGCAGCGCGAAGGGCGAAACGGCGTACTGCGACCTCGTCGGCGGCGGCGGAGTTCGATACCGTTTGAACACTGCGTGCAAGTGCTCGCAATGCACGCTACAGGGCGGCGACTTCGAGGTCGTTTTCGACCCGTTCGACGCCGTCGACGCGGCGGATGACTTCTTGAGCCATCTGTTTCTGGTAATACGACTGGACAACGCCGGTCAGCTTGACCATGCCTTCGAGGGACTCGAATTGCAGGTCGCGGCGGGCGAGGCAGGGGTCGCGGCGAAGCGCGTGGGAAACGCGTTCGCTGAGGGACAGTTCTTGGTCAATCATGATGTGAAAGATCGCGCGGTGTGTTCGCGCTGTTCGGACGGGTCGGTCCATGCGGCCCAGAATGGTGAGAGCGCCTCCGGCGAGACCTAAATCGGCAGACTATGCCGCGGGAATGGAGCTTTCCTGGCATTCCTAGGCGGAATTCTCGCCGATATCGTTCGAGGTTGCCGGAAATGCCGGGTATGGCGGCGGCGGTGTAGCCGATTTCGAGCAACGCACGCCACCCAACCGAACTGCTGGGGAATTTACGATTATCGGCGAGTCCGAAACGACGCCTGTTGCGCTTGAACCCTTGGGGGGAGCGAATTCTAATTAGATTGAAGGCGACCGGGCTGCGCATTACCGGAAAAGATGGGCGGTTTTTGGTCGCTCGTCCCCCGAACGAGGAGTTTTCGCGATGTGGCGGACATTGGCTTGTATGGCATTGGCGATTTCGGCGGGGGTCTTCGTCGTTTCCCTGGCGGTGGCACAACGCCCTCGACAGCCGGGCCAGCCGAATCGGCCGAATTACCAGGTTCCGCCCAAGGGCGAGCTTCCGGCCGACGAGAAGGTCATGGGGCTGTATCTGAATTTCGTCCGCGACGCGGAAAAGCTCGCCAAGGAATACGAATCGAGCGGCAAGACGGAATTGGCCCGCGGGGTCTACCTGGAAATCCTTAAGTTCGCGCCGAACTACAAGCCGGCCAAGGACAAGCTCGAACAGTTTCGCGAAAAGGAAGCGACGGCGGATAAGAAGTCGGTCGACGTTTTCGCCAACAAGGGTTGGCAAGATGCCGGGATTCAGACGATACCCGGCAAACCGATCACGATTTCCGCGAGCGGCAGTTGGACGTGCAAGGTCAATCAGGAAGTTGGCCCGGAAGGGCTGCAAGTCTCGGAAGAATTGAAGGACTGCGCGATCGGATCGTTGGTTGGCGTCGTCGTTCCTCCGACGGAGAAGGATAGCACGGGCCGGCCCAAGGAGATCACCCTGCAGCCGTTCTCGGTCGGCGCGGAAAAGCATCTGACACCGTCAGTCGCCGGCAAGCTGATGTTCCGCATCTACGACATTAAGACGGCGGACAACAGCGGCAAGCTGAAGGTCGAAGTGATGGGGACGTTCGAACGGAAATAGAGCGAAGGCTGGGCACGGCGTTCAAAACGGCAGGCGGCAACGACAAGCGGCTTGGTCGAAGCGAGGACGCGGCGAGTTGGTGCGGTCATGCCGAGCAACTGGGCGAGCAGCCCGCCGCAATTCGATAACGTACTCGATCACGTAGCACCCCCGGCAGGATTCGAACCTGCGACCACTGGTTTAGGAAACCAGTGCTCTATCCCCTGAGCTACGGGGGCCAATTGTCGTTTTCAATGCTTGCTTCGCGGCCGCTGGTCTCTCCCGTTGGCACTGTGGATCGTCGAGCGACGTCGGTGAAATGGGACGCGTGGCAGCATGCCGCATTCTACTATGACGCCGAAGTCGTCCGAAAGATCGCCCTGGAGGAAAAGCTCACGCTGTGCGACGTTCACGAGGCGTTCGTCGAGCGTTTGGCGAAGGTCAACGAGGAGAATAAGCACGCGGGCAATCTGACGTACGACGGCGTACACATGAACCAAGCGGGAAACGATCTGCTTGCCGACCGGGTCGCCGACGGGATTCGCCGCGCGCTGCGTAAGTGATTTGAGATGGACGGCGCCATCAGGGAATGAGAACCTGATTCGTTTGCAGCGATACCATTTGGCTGTATCGCCCGCCTGCGGCGAGGAGAGACTCGTGCGTTCCGATCTCGGCGATACGGCCGGACTCGAGCACGACGATGCGGTCGGCGTGGGTGATCGTGCTGAGTCGGTGGGCGATGACGAAGCACGTTCTGTCGCGCATTAACGTGGCCAAACTGGCCTGAATCAATCGTTCGCTTTCGGTGTCGAGATTGCTGGTCGCTTCGTCGAGGATCAGAATTTGCGGGTCGGCGAGCACGGCGCGGGCGATGGCGATGCGTTGCCGTTGTCCGCCGCTGAGCTTTACGCCGCGCTCGCCGATGACCGTATCGTAGCCGTGTGCGAAGGCGCTAATGAATTCGTCGGCGTTGGCGATTTCCGCGGCGCGTCGAATTTCTTCATCGGAAACGTGACGTTTGCCGTACCCGATATTTGCGGCCACGGTGCCGTCGAATAAGAACACGTCTTGCTCGACGATGCCGATCAGTCCGCGATAGCTTTCGACGTCGGAATCGCGCAAATCGCGGCCGTCGAGCAGCATGCGTCCGCTGGTGGGATCGTAGAATCGGGCGGCGAGATTGCAGAGGGTCGTTTTTCCCGCGCCGCTGGGGCCGACCAGGGCGATCGTTTCTCCGGGATTGACGTCCAGCGAAATATTCTCGAGGGCCAACGTGTCGGCACCGGGGTAGCTGAAGGAGACGTTTTCAAAGGTGATTCGGCCGAAGTAGTCGTGCGGCCGGATGGGGCTGGTCGGGCTGCTCGTCTCCATTTCGCGCGGTTCTTCGAGAAGATCCAAGACACGATCGAGGCCGGACAGGCTGTTTTGAAGTTGGGCTGCGCTTTGAGCGAGCACGGCCAGCGGTTCGAGTAGCATGACGAGATAGACGAGAAACATCATTAGGTCGCCGAGCGTGAGGTCGCCGTGAAGGACGCGCCATCCGCCGTACATCAACAGCGCCGAAGTCGCCAGCGGGATGAGGGTTTCCCACACGATCTCGATCGAGCGCATCCACCACCATGCGAAAAGCTCCTGGCGGCTCATGACGTGATTGCCGCGCATGATGCGACTCGTTTCCGCGCGCTGCTGGCTGAACGCCCGCACGACGCGCATGCCGCCAAACGATTCGGTGGCCTGGGCGTCGATTTCCTCGCGTCTGGCTCGAATTCGCCGATGCTGCGGACGAATGCGATTGATCCAGGTGCGGTGCGTGAGAAAGACGAGCGGAACCAGGCCAGCGGCGCCGATCAGAAGTCTCCAGTCGACCCACGCCAGGACGCAGAGACTTCCGACGAGTTGAATGGTCGCCCGCCAGGGGTCGTATAGCATTCCGAAAACCAGTTCGCCCACGCTGCCAGCGTCCTGCCGCAAGATGCTGGCCGCACCGCCGGACTTCAGTTCCTGCACGCGGTGCAACGGAAGTCGCATGGCGTGGCCGAAGACTCGCTTGCGGACGGACATTTGAACGAGTTTCGTGACGCGCGTGGCGTGCCAGCGTCCCCAGATGTGTAGACCGGATTTGATCAGCGAGATTGCCAAGACGCTGATGGAAATCGTCAACAACAGCGGCCACGGCTCGCGCGGCACCCAGTGTGGAACGTAGTCTGGCAGGGATTTTCCGCCGAGCACGTTGTCGACCACCAGCTTCGTGGTGGCCGGCGGGACGAGGGCCAATAAGGTGGCGACGGTGAGCGTCGACAAAGAAAGCGCGACCGCGAGCCAGTGGCCGCGGAGCATTTTGAGAAAACTGCTGGCGAGCGTCCACGACGAACGGTCGCGTCGTTGCGTGCGTTCGCCGTGTGGCGAATTTTCGCGCGTTCGCAACTCCGCTTTGTACTGTTCGAATTGCCGTCGACTGGAAAAACGTGACTGGGGCATTGGGGACTGGGTACTCTACGAATTCATGCGGCACTTGGGAGTCTTGCGAAGGGCATGGGGATGGCCCCTTTCGCACTTCCGAATTGTATCGCATGCGTGCGATTCGCGGCGGCGGTTTCGTGCTCGCCACGGCGGTGTGCGCGTGTGGCCGGTTCGACAGTCTGCGGCGACGGGCCGATTGGAATGTTATGCCGATGTTCGTCGAACGCGTCGCATGACGGACCCAGTGGCCGCCATCGCCGGCCTCTATCTGGTCCGCTTGCGGCCGACCTTATCGGCGGACGTTGCGCCGTCGCTGCCGTCGATTGTCAAACCGGCAACTGCGTCGGCGCTGGCCACATTGTCGGCCGCGTATGCCGAGACGGGACGCTTTGACGATGCGGTTGCGGCGATCGATCGCGGCATCGCCGCCGCCGAGGCCGCGGGCGATGACGCGATGGCGAAGAAACTTCGCAATCGACGAGAACTGTACGCCGCGAAGAAACCGTATCGCGACGTTAGTTCGGAGTACGTTGGTCCGGAGTGAAAACGATCCGGCAACCAGTTAGCGGTGAGGCGCTTACCAGTCGTCCGTTCTAAATGGGGACGCGGGGAGGCCCTCTTTGTTGTAGAGGTTTGCGCCGGCGGGATTCATGGAAAAGGCGTAGCGGACGGCGACCGGATTGGAGACGTCGGGCGACTTCACGACGACGTCTTTGCCGTCGATCGTGGCTTCGGCCCAATGCCATTTTTTGTCGGCCCCGGCGATGGCGAATCTTGCGAGCTTGCCGCCCTTGACCTCGGCGGTCGGCTGGAGGCCTTGTTTCTTGCCGACCATAAGGCCGCCGCCGGTGTTATCGAAGCTGAGGCGAATTGCATCGCCGTCGACCTTGTGGCTTTTGAAGAGGGGACCGCTGGCGACGATGTCTTTTTTGCCGTAGGTTCCATTCAACGCCCATTGTGCGAGCCGCCCGCCAACGTCCTGTTTGTTGCGGGGATGAATATCGTTGGCCTCGCCGATGTCGATGATGACGGCCATGCCGGTGTGGTCGATGTCGAGGGCTTTTCGCTGAGCTTCGCGGATGTTGGCCCATCCGTCGCCGCCGGCCGGATCGTCGGTGGCCGCTTGGAAGTCGGCCAGTTGGACCCAGTAGAAGGCCAGATTCGGATTGAACAGTTTGCGCCAACCGTTTACGAGGGCCCGCTTTTTGTGGTAGTAAGATTCACCTTCGCCGCCGTTCGACTCGCCTTGATACCAAATCGCGCCGCGCATGGCGAAGGGCGCGAGCGGGTGGATCATGGCGTTGTAGATGGCTGAGGGGGAACTGCCGCCGACCTTGGTGTCCGCCGTGTAGGCGTCGACTTCATCGGCGGTGGCCTTGAGTTGTTCGACGCTGCGAAAACCGGCTGGCGACGTCCAGGGTTCGATTCGCGTGCCGCCCCAATTCGAGCCGACCAATCCGACGGGCACCTTCAACTCCTGTTGCAAGCGGCGGCCGAAGAAATATCCGACGGCCGAGAATCCGGCGGCCGAATTCGGCTCGCACGTCTGCCAGCGACCGTCGCACGTGTCGCGCGGCAACGGCGACGTCGTGTGGCCGGGCACGTTGAACAATCGGATTTGCGGATGCTTGGCCGCGGCGACCTCTTCCTTGGCATTGAGTGAGGCGTTGAGGCTCCACTCCATGTTGGACTGTCCGGAGCAGATCCAGACTTCGCCGACGAGTACGTCCTGTAGCTCGATCGCGTTGGCCGCGTTGACGGCGAGTTTGCGGCCTTTGTCGCTCGCTTTGAGGGCGTCGAGTTCGATTTGCCAGCGACCGTTTTCGTCGGCCTTTGCTTTTTTGGTTTGATCGCCGAAGGCGACCGTCACTTCTTCGCCCGGCTCGGCCCAACCCCAAACGGGAACTTTCAGGTCGCATTGCAGGACCATTCCATCGCCGAAGATGGAGGCCAACTTTACTTCGGCCCGCAACGATGGGGCGAGGGCCACGCAGGCGATGAGCCAAGACAAACTGACGAGGCGAATGCGACGAGCCATGACGGACTCCTTTAGCGATGCGGTTTTGACGATGCGATTTTATCGATGCGATGAGGAAACGATTGGCGGCGCGACCGGCGTTCGACGTGCCTGCCGCGGCGGATGGATAGTATATGCGACTTGCTTGCGAAACGCGACTAAAGTCCGGAATCGCGTCGGTTCGCCCGTTCGCCGGTTCGCAGCCGGCGCGATGTGGGAGCGCGCGATGCCGGAGTGCGCGGGCCGAAGAGCGCTGGGCGTGGATTCGGCCCGTGGGCGTTGTAGCGGAGGGGCATTAGGCCGATCGTCATGCCGATCGTCGGCGGGGCGAACGTGCGGAGCGCGTGGCGGCGTAGAGCCGGGCGTTTCCGCGCTTTCCGATTTGTTTGGCGGCGCCCGTGTGCAGCAAGCAGTAGGCGATGCGCTGGGCCGTCGCACG
>JAJDEG010000488.1 GCA_029259895.1 Planctomycetota bacterium | reverse complement strand
AGAGGCCGAGGCCGCCCGCAAAGAGGCCGAAGCGGAAATCGCCAAGGCCGACGCCGTGGCCGCCGAGTTCAAGAGCGCGGCCAAACCGATCGAGCTTTCCAAAACCTTGAAGAAGCTCGCCGACAATCTCTCCATCGACGTAGAAAACAAATGGTTGGTCCTCGACGGCGAAGTCGTGCTACGTGAAGGCCCGCCGCTCGAAATGTTCGCTTGCCTCAAGGGAACCAAAGAGCACGAATCGATCGTGGCTGTCGGCGTCAAGGCGTTTCAGGTACACGGCGCGCTGTTGGTCATCGGCGCGAAGCAAGGCACGCCCGTGCAGTTCTCGCCAGAATACAAACCGGCCACCGGCCAGGAGATCGAAGTCCGCGTACTTTGGAAAGACCGCGCGGGCAAGCCGCGCCAGGTGCGGGCGCAGGAGTGGATACGCGAGATCAAAACCAAGAAGGCAATGACGCAACCATTCGTGTTTGCCGGCAGCGGTTTTTGGCAGGACGAGGAGACCGGACAGAAATACTACTTGGCCGAAGGGGGCGAATTGATATGCGTCTCCAATTTTTCCAGCGCCCTGATGGACCTGCCCGTCGAAAGCAGCCAATCGACGGAAGGCCTGCTGTTTCAAGCATTCACCGAGCGAGTTCCGCCAGAAGGCACGTCGGTGCAACTGGTCCTGATCCCGAAGAAAGACGCCAAGAAACCGAACGCGAGAGAGTCGGACGCGCCGAAGTCGCCGGCGAGTGCGCGGAATGCCGAGACGAGATGAACTAGCTCGAACGCGCGATGCCTTCGGTCGTGGAAGCCGATTGTCGCGGTCGATCGCTGGGCGGTTACAAACTATTGACGGCGCGCTGACTGGCTGAGGAGAATCACTCTAGTCGCGTCAAGCGGTCGTTCCGATGCACGTCACTCATCCGCAAGAGGAGTCTACCGTGTCGAACCTCACTCGATTCCAAGCGTTCGCGTTGCTCGCGCTCGGCATTTCAGTTCTTTGCGCTGCTACTCGTCGCGCGGAATCCGCTCAGCCCAAAGAGAAAAAGGAGAGCTTTGCCGTCGTGCAAGTGGACGCCGAGTATGCGGTGGTTCGCAAGGCAGAGCTAAAGGACTTTCAGAAAGCATTGAGCGAGAAGTTCGCGGCCGCGGTAAAGGCCCATCAGCAAGCCCGCAAGGACGCGGTAAAGAACAAGGAGAAGTTTACCGAACCGGCCCCGAGGCGCCCCAAGGTTCGCACGCTGCCCAAGGTTTTCGATTCCGAGGAAGCGGCCAGCGCGTTCGTGCAGCAGCTTAAGGAAGAGGAAGAGAGGAAGAAGGCGGCGGCATCGAGGTAAGTTTTGCCGTCGGTTTTATCGCCGCTCGCATCCCGTCAGGAAGACGCTTCGCCGCCTTTACAGCGACATGAATCAACTGGATATCCATTCACTGGATATCGGGGCAAGGCACGCGAATGAGCGCGGGCGTTGCCCCTCAACTGCGTCCTTCGCTCAGGGAATTCGATTGAGGACTTGGCGTGCTATCCGGCGACATGTCCTGCCAAACAGGCGGCCGCGCGTGCGCATCTATGAAAATTCTTGCGGAAAGGCTGTCAGCCCCCGCTGCACGGTGGCCTAGGAGGGGTAGCAGCATTGGTTTCGCGATGTGATTCCATTGGATTTGACGAACTTGCACGCGGATCGGCACCAAAAAAGGAGAGTATGGATCATGTGGAATTCACTGAGGACATTGACGCTTCTCGCCGGCGTTCTTGCCACGACGCAATTGTCTGCGGCGATCGATACCGGCGGCACGTTGTACTACACGACGTTTGCCGGTGGTTCAAACGTTCATAAGGTCGATTACTCGTGGATCGGGGGATCGCTCACTATCGCAAACAACACGGCTATCGCCGCAGTTGCTGGTGCCGACGGCATTTTGTTTTTGCCCAACGGGAACTTGGCGATCGGAGGACAGGGTTTTGGAGTACACGAACTCACGCTCGCGGGATCGCTCGTTACAACGCTGGGCGTACCCACGCCGTCATTTCATCTGAGTCTTTCGCCGGGCGGCAAGGTTTTGTATTCGTCCGGTATTCCCGGCAGTCCGACGGCCATCACGCTTAACGGTAGCGGTGGTTTGACGGGCGCAGCGGCGGCGTTGCTTCCCACCGCCGGGTCCAGTACGACTCTAGATACAATCTCGTGGGCCACGGGTGGTCCAAACGTTGGCAAGTCGCTGTATACTTCGTCGGCTCCTGGTGGAAATGGAGTTGTGGGAACCATAACGTTCACGGGCGGGCCTGAAGCTCCGACGGCGGCGACGACGTCCGCGCCCGTTGCCTTGCCCGCGTCGCACGGCATGGCGTACGATCCGTTTTCCGACAGCTTCATCACGATGGGTGACACGGAAATCAGCCGATTCAGTTCGGCGGGTGTGCTGTTGGAAACGATCGATCTCGCCAGCTTGGGCATCTCCACTTTCGACCAGGGAACGGTCGACGGACTCGGGCATATCTTTGGCGCAGATAATGGCGGCCGCCTTGTGATGATTGACTATTCGGCGACCGGTACGCTTCTGGCTGCATCCACCGTTGCTGATTCAATCTTCCTTCACTCCGCGCTGGACGACATAGCACCCAAGGTCGGTCCGGGGTCAATTGACGAGATCCCGGAACCGGCGACAATTCTCGTGTGGAGTGTCCTCGCTTGTGTCGGTGGATTTGGCGCTTATCGCCGTCGCCGTGCGTAAATGAGGGATGCATTTGGCGAATTGAGCAAACACTCGACGTCGCTCCGGGACTTACCCCGGAGCGACGTTTTTTCTTGCCTACACGCGGCGTCGGTTGCCCGATGTGATGCCGAAGAGTCGTGGCTCAGTTCCGTCGACGAGATCGTTGATTCGGATCGAGGTCAGCCCGACGACGAACAGCTCCCGGAGAGCTAGATCCCGATTGAGTCGAGGGCGTTCGGTTAGACGTTCGTCTGATAGAATACGGCTTGCCTCGAATTCCCACATCCGACACTTCCACTTCGCCACCACGTGCGGTAAATGCCATGTCTCAAAGCCCGCCGCTTTCCCAAGATCAAGTCGCCCAATTCGCCGCCGATGGGTACCTGCTCGTCAAGAATCTGCTCGCCGACGACGAAACGGCTTTGCTGAGACAGGCCGCGCGGGCGGATGCGTTGATGCAGCAGCGGGCGATGAAGGTGGCCGACGCCAGTGGGCGTTCGACCAATCTATCGTTGTGGAACCATCCCGGCGACGACATCTACGGCACGATCGCCCGCAGCCGGCGGATCGTCGATGCGATGGAGCAGTTGCTCGGCGGCGAGGTGTATCACTACCACTCGAAGCTCAGCGCCAAGCAGCCGAAGACGGGCGGCGCGTGGGAGTGGCATCAGGATTACGGCTATTGGTATCAGAACGGCTGCTTGTTTCCGATGTTGGCCAGCGTGATGATCGCCGTTGACGCTTCGACGCGCGAGAACGGCTGCTTGCAGGTGCTGCGGGGTTCGCACCTGATCGGCCGCGTCGATCACGGTCGCTACGGCGATCAGACCGGGGCAGACCCCGAGCGTGTGAAGTGGGCGAAGCAGCGGCTGGAGCAAGTGTATTGCGAAATGGACCCCGGCGACGGGCTGTACTTTCACTCGAATACGCTGCACGCTTCCGACGCAAACCAAAGCGACAAGCCGCGGTGGATGCTGTTGTGCTGCTACAACGCGGCCCGCAACGATCCGTTCGACGACTCGCACCATCCGCGTTATACGCCACTGGAAAAGGTCGACGACGAGGCGATTCGTCGCATCGGCGCCAAGGGCGCGGCGGCGGAGCAAGAATTCTTGCAGCAGGAAGCCGACGCCACGACGGGCTGATGTGCCGGCCCTTTT
>JAJDEG010000487.1 GCA_029259895.1 Planctomycetota bacterium | reverse complement strand
GAGTCCGCGTCAGAGTCCGCGTCAGAGTCCGCTCCGAACGCCGGCGGTGCGACGTAGTTATTCCCCAGCACGGCCAGCACGCGCCGAAACGGCCAGTCCTCGCCGTCCATCGTCAGCGCCGCCAACAACGCCTTGATCCGCGGCGACTCGCCGAGCATTGGCCGGCAGTCGATCGCAAACGGCAGTCCATATTCCGCGAACACTTCTCTCACCAGCGTCGCCACCGCGTCCGTCGAACGAAACACCACGACGATATCTTGCGGCCGCACAGGCGTTCGTTGCCGCTCCGCACGTTCCGCCGAGTCTCCATCGAGCAAGAGTTGCTTGATCCGCGCGGCAATCGACTGAATCTCGCCAAGCTGCTGCGAGGCGGCGATGATTTCGACGCCGAACGCACTCTTTTCTACGCCATCGCCACTCTCAGCCGGAGGCAGTACCTCGCGTGGATCGCCAAGCAGATATCGCTCGAGCCGCGCCATCGCCGGCCAAGTGTCCAACGATAGGAGGCGAATCCTTTCGCCGTCCGCCGCCGCCCGCTCGACCCGCTCGACCCACTCGACGCGTGCCCCCGGCAATCGCCTCGACAACTCTTCCAGCGTGGCCCGCGGCTTGGCGAACAAATCGCCACGCTGCTCCACGTCGCGCACCCGGTCGCGCTCCAGCGGCAACGAAACGACAAACGCATCCGCATGTCGGGCGAGAATCGCCAAGATGTCGTGTTGCGTCGCCGTGAAATCCGCGAAGCCATCCACGACCACCAGCCGCAACCGCTCGAAGGGTCGCCGATGTCCCTCATCGAGCAACGTGCGGGCCGTCCAAAACCGCCCCTCCGCGTCGAACAACTGCCGCCGCGTCAGCGCCCCTTGATAGGCGTCGTAAAACGCAAACAGTTCCTCGTCCTTCGCCGTCAGCCCACGCCGCTCGCACGCCGCGCGAAAATCGACCGGCCAGATCTCGTGCCGCTTCATCTCGCTCAAGAAGTTCGATAGCAGGTCGACGAAACCCGGCGTATCGGCGATGCGGCGAAAATAGCGTAGCTTGTCGGCGTTGAGCAGGTCGTCCGCCAGCCGCGCGATCAACTGCCGCCGCGCCATTCCATACAGCGGCCGCACCACTTCGGGTGCGTGATCCAACACCGCCTGGGCGAACGCCTCGAACGTAAACACGTTCGGCCCAAAACACGCGCCCAACCCAGCCGACAGCAAACGCTCCCGCACCGCTCCAGCCGCCCGAGCCGTCGGCGCAATCCACAGCGTCTCCCCCACGCCCACCGGACCGCTGGCCGACCCGCCCGCCGTTAGCGTCGCCGAATCTACCGCCGAAACGCCCGCCGCCCCCTCCGCCAGAGCGGTGCGATAGCGAGCCAACAGCTTGCCAGTCTTGCCCGATCGGGCCGGACCAGCGACAATCAGAGTGTGGTCGGCCATGCCTCTTCGCCTTGCTACACGGGAAACCAACCGAGTTGGCGAGTCGAGCGACGCATGTCTGGCCGATAGAGACAATTAGAAGAAGAGGCATCGACGACCGGCCCGCTATCCGGTACGGCACACGGCAAGACCGCATGTCTGGACAACATGCAGTCGGCCAGCGCGCCATTGTTTCCCAGTTACGGCCGGTGTCAAGCAAGGCAACCGCGCGCGTTCTCATCGAGCGTTCGGCGTTGCCGTTGACATTGTCATTGCCGCGACCCCGTTCGCCGGTCCTCTTTCTTCTCGTCCGCAAGTGCAAAACAGCTATCCATGTTCACGGCAACTTCACGGCGACGTATGAATATTCCAAAACCGCGGCCAGCCAACATTTGACACGGCCGCTGACCAGATTTACATTAGCAGTCGTATTTATTTCCCTTCATTCCATTTTTCTGTAGGGAGGTGTGTGATGTTTCAGAGGAATCGGCGCGGCGATCCGCGCCCAACGCGACGGGGTTTCACCCTCGTCGAACTGCTGGTGGTCATTACGATCATCGGCATGCTGATGGCGATGATGTTCCCCGCCCTCGGCTCGGTGTTGGAAGTCGTGCGGCTCAACGGCTGTGCGAACAATCTACGATCGATCGGCACGGCAATCGCCACAGCGCAAGCGTCGTCCGGTGGAACGTGGCCCGTCGTGTCGACCGAGGCGGTCAATGGTCCTCCCGGACTGTCCGCCACCGCGCAGACGCTCAGGCAGCAGCGCGATGCGGCCCGCGCCACCACGCGGCGCGGTACTCGGGCGACGCAAGAGAAACCGAAAGCGACCGGCTTTAGCTGGATCGTCGGCCTGCTGCAGAATATCGGCGAAGGTACGACGTATAGCCGCATCAACGCCACGTCGCAGCGATTTGCGCTCAGCGCTTTCGACCCCGCGATCGTCGACGAAAACGGCCTGCACGTTTCGCAGAAAGTATTGAAAGTCCTGCAATGTCCGGTCTCGGAGACCGAGATTGGTTCGTCAGCGCCGGAATACCGCGACATGGTCAACAAGCTCAGCGACGACACCGCGCGGCAAACGCCGGTCGCCATCTCGAACTTCGTCGCGTTGTCGGCGACGCATCTATCGCTCGTCGTCGGCGACGATCCGCGCCCCAATGGTGTGATTTATTTCGCCAAGAAGGGCATTACGAAGATCCAGGACGGCGAAAGCAATACGCTCGTCCTCACGGAAACCCGCGAACCGAACTACGCGTCTTGGTACGACGGCACCACGAGTTGGGTCGTCGCGCACGATCCCAATACCAGGGAGCCGACCGACCAGGGCGGAAAGATTACGTGCGAGCGTTCAAACGGATGCCAACACGCGCTCAACGTCGGCCCCGACATGTCCATCGACGATCAGAAAGTGATTTACTATCGCGAGAAATGGGCGGGACGCGAACCTTGGGCCTACGGCCCCAGCAGTCGCCACGGCGGCGGTCAGGTCAATCACATGTACGGCGACAAACGCGTTGTGCGACTTATTGCGGAGGGGCCGCAACAAATCGACCCCAACGTCTACTTGGGCCTCGTCACGCGAGACGGGCGCGAGTCTATCAGCCCGCCGGAGTAGTCAACCTAACCTGGTGACCTTCGATAGCAGTCTTCGGCTGCCGCGACGCCGCTCGTTCGTCGCGGCGGCCTTTTTTCTTCCCCTTCGCCCATAGAACGACCATGACCGCTCCGCTGCCGATCGAAATCGACTGCCGCACCGTAAAGGATCAACTCGACGCCGCCGCCGAATTCGTCCTCATCGACTGCCGCGAGAGCGACGAACACGCCCTCGTCCGTATCGAAGCCGCAACGCTCATCCCGATGAGCGAATTCGCCCAGCGAGCAGCCGAACTCGACGCCCATCGTTCTCGCCAAGTCGTCGTCCACTGCCACCACGGCGGACGCAGCCTACGCGTCGCCCAGTGGCTCCGCCAGCAAGGATTCGAGAAAGCCCAAAGCATGTCCGGTGGCATCGACCATTGGGCGGTCGAAATAGACACTTCGCTGCCGCGGTATTAGACGTCGATCTTCCTCCTCGACGATCTTCCTCCTCGACGATCTTCCACGACCACGCGTTCAGCCGCACGCTCCGTCGGCCCGTTCTTCTCCGCGCCTCCGTATCTGCGCGTTTCCGTAACTGCGCGTTTCCATCGAAGGGTGTACGCGCGAGCCGATTTTCCGCATTTTTCCCATTATTCATTCGGCGCAAGCGGTTTCCGGGAAAAGATTTACGTAGTTTTCGCGCCTGCAGGGCTTGGCAAATAGCATGCAATGTGCGAGGAATATGGCATCTTTACCTAGTCGCACAAATCACATGCAGACTACCTGGACCTCGTGATCGTTAAACTTGAGGAGATGTTCGACATGACGAATCGCCGTTTGTTTCTCGCCGCCGTGGCTGTGTTGGCCTTGGGTCTGACTGCGTCGTCGGCTTCGGCCCGTCGGCTGCAAGATCCGCCGCCCCCGCCACAGTCGCCGTCCGACGTCGCGACCCCGGCCGGTGCGGCCGCGCCGATCTACGCTTCTGGCTGTTGCGATGCCGCCAAGCCCTGCTGCGATCCGTGCATCCGCTATCGCCATCGCCGCAATCGCTGCTTCAAGTGCTGCTCCACGGGCACCACGTGCGCCACGCTCCGCGTTAAGGATCCGTGCTGCTGCTGCTTTATCGACGTGCCGGTCTGCGTCCCCTGCTGCTGCAAGGGCGAGCCGTGCGTCAGCACGCGCTGCGGTCTTTTCGGCCGCACAGTCGTCGAATACTGTTGGGATTGCGGCTATCGCATCGAAGTCGTCATGACCAAGCGCGGCGACGCCATCGTCACGTACTTCGGTTAAGCTGCCGACGTCTAAGCTGCCAAGGTCGAACGAAGAAGAAGAATTCAGCATCAGCCCGACGAGCCAGCCGGTTCGTCGGGCTGTTTGCGTTGTCGCACTGCGGCTGCAACGAACCGAACGGCTACCGCCGCGAAACTTCGACCGCTACGATGGCCGTCGCCGCAGTGAACGTTGCCGCCATCGCCGCCGATGCTTTCTGCAAGCCTCCATCTCATTCGCCAGCAGCCCGCCCATGGCCCGCCGCAAGAAGAAGGCCCCCAAGCGATCCGCCGTGGAGCATGCTGCGGACCGCTCCGAACCGGCCGAATCGCGCGCCGCCGACGCGATGACGTCGATGTGGATGCTCTCGGCCGTCAACACCCTCGTCGCGCAGGCGGTCTGGATCGGCCTGCGGTTCTACATCCGCGGCCACGCCGACGCGCGCCTCGCCGCGCTGCTCGCGGGCCTGCTGCTGATCGTCGCCGCCGCGCTCTCGCTAGTGGTGCTCGTTCTCACGCCCATCATCCATCGCGTCCGCAAAGCCCGCCCGCCCCCGATCGTCACGCTCTTCGTCATCCTAATCGCTCTCGGCCCCTGGGCCGCCATAGCAACGCTAGCCCTAGCCAATTGATTTATCTCGTAACTCCTACCTCCTAACTCCTGTCTCCTGTCCCTCTCCACGACCCGTCACGGCCGACCCAGCGATTGAATCAACCGCCGCGCCCCCTCGTGCCGCGGATCGATGGCCAACGCCCGCACGGCCGCCGCCCGCGCTTCGCCCACTTGGCGAAGTTTCACAAGAATCGTCGCCAGCGCAAACGGAATATCGGCCCGCTGTGGATCGGCCTTCTCCGCCGCGACAAGTGCCCTGATGGCCTCGATGGCTTCGCCGTTCTGATTGTGAGCTAGCCCAAGGTTGTACCACGCTCGCGCATGATTCGGCGCTAGTTCGACGGCCTTCTTCAGCGCCGCCACGGTCTGGTCCACGTCGCCCACTTCGGCCCAGCCTAGACCCAGCTTGTACCAATACTCGGCGTCGTCCGGCGCGATCCGCACCGCCGCTTGCATTTGTCGCACGGCATCAGCCGGCCGCGACTGCATCGAGTAGCCCACGCCCAGTGCGTCGCGAATGGGTGCGCTGTTCGGATCCCAGCCCACCGCCCGCGTGAACCAAGACACGCCTGCGTCCAACTCGCCGCGATCCAAGTGCCACATACCGCGCTGCATGGCCCCGCCCGGCTGATCCTCATTCTGCCGCAAATAAGCCAGCACATCCTTCCCCGCCGGCGAGGTTGCGTCAACTTGTGCCCGCAGCGTCCAACCGGCCGCCACGCGCACGCTCCGCGCCGAATCATCGAGCAGCGCTCGGATCGCCGCCGTTGCTTCCGCGTCCCGCGCGGCCACCAGCGGCTCTAGCGCCAGCGCCGCCTTCTCGCGCACCAGCGGATACTTATGCCGCGTCGCCGCCTCGAGCGCTTGCTGCACGTCGCCCCGTTCGAGCAAACCGCCCTGCCGCAGCAACGTCGCCGCCGACGCTTGCCAGAACACGTTATTGTCGTCGGCCAGCAGGGCCAACAGCGGCCCGCGCGCCTTCTCTGTTTCGGCATCCCGCGCCGCGGCCACCGCTTGTGCCCGCCGCCGCGTCGGCCGATCCATCCGCTCGCCGTACCACTTCTCCACGGCCGCAAGCGACCAATCCGTGTCCTTGTCCTCGTGACACCGATTGCAAGCGTTCGGAATCCCATGCTGCTTCGTCAGCAGCGGGTCCGGAATCGTAAACCCATGATCGTGCCGCGAGTGCCGCTGCATGTAAACGGTCTGCGGCATGTGGCAATTCACGCACTGCGAACCCGTGCTGTCGGCGGCATGAAACGTATGCGTTGCCACGTCGATCCGCGGCGACTTCGGAAACGATCCGTTGTGACACTTCATGCACAGCGCATTGCCCTGCGCCAGCGTCTTGCCGCGATGCGGATCGTGGCAATGCAAGCAAGTCACCCCCGACGCGTACATCCGGCTGGAGAGAAACGAAGTGAACTCGTAGTCCTCCTCGTGGACCTGCCCGTCGGCGTAGAACAACTCCGTCAAGTCGGGAATCACCAGCGCGTGATGATCGAAATACGAATCGCCGGGCGCGAAATCACCGGTCAACTCGCCCCGCCGAGAATGACACGAACCGCAAACCGCCAGCCACTGCGTCGAAGTCAACCTCCGCGCCGTCGGGTCTTTGGTCTTCGCCCCAGGGGAATTAGCGGCCTCGGCCTTTTCGTCTTTAGTGCGATCGTCCTTTGTGCGATCGCCATATTCTTGCTGCCACGTCACATGATCCTTCATCGGCCCATGACAAGCCTCGCAGCTCACCGTCGCTTCGGCCATCGTCGTGGCATAGCGGTCGGTCTCCACGTCGTAGTTCTTCCGCACGCGCGTATTGTGGCACGACGCGCACATGCTATTCCAGTTCATGCCACGCCCGGTCCAATGCCCCCACTCGCCCGGCTTACGATCCTCGTCGCCGTAGACGTTGAACCATTCGTTCGCGTGCGGGTCGTAGCTAAGCTCGAGCACCTGCTGCCGCCCGATGGGCCCCTGCTTTCCACGTTCGCCGCCAGGAGCCACTGGCTCTGCCAGTGCGTCCGGTGCCGCCGCATCGACGACAAACTGCCAAAGCGGACTTTCCCCGATCACGCGCCGCGCCACGTGCGGCCCGACGCGATCGCCGGCCCCCAGCGTTTCCAGGATGAATGCCTCGCCGTCCTTCCGCACCGTACTCGATTGCGTGCCATGCTTGACGGACCGCGTCGGATCGAATGCAACGTCATCCCGCTTGGAATCCAGCGGCCGCTCGGCTAAGCCATGATGCGAATGCCGCCAGGGATCGAACTGCTCGGCGTGACACTCCCGGCAAGAATCCGACCCGGCGTACAGCGCGAACGTAGCCACATCGGCGTCGACTTGGCGAGCCACGGCGAGTGCCGGCCCATCGACGACGTCCGGCTCAACGCCGTCGGGTCGCACGCTCCACCACCACACGAGCGCCGCCACACCGCCAATGACCAAAGCAACCACAAGACTCTGAATTCGCCCCGGCACGCAGCGCCCTCTCGTCAACCGAAGCTGAAATTCAAACTTCCGAACGACAACAACCAACCTGCGAACCTACCAGATAAGTGGCGCGGAATCCACAACCATTTTGCCCGCCCATTTTGTCGACCGAGCCGAGCAGCCAAGTCCGTCAGGGCGGCGCGGGTTTGGTTCTTCGAGAACGGCGAGGTGCCCCGACCAACGCGACTACTTCGCCTCTAGACGCCGCTTCATATCGGAATATGCAGATTCGATAAGCTCGATTAGATCCGTGGCGTCGATGTCGCCCTCCGGCCTGAGCTTATCGGGCCTAAGCTTTACGTGGCGCATGTACTTGCCCGTACCTTCCAGCAGGCCCGCGGGATCAGCGAGTTCGGCGCCGCGGAAGAATCCGACATTGACGTGGGCCTTGAACGCGTTGACGTAGGCGAAGGCCGCATCGCCGACGCACGCGGTAGGGCAGCCGTCGTGCAGCAATTCGCGAACATCACCTCCACAATCGCGGATGACGTCGAACCAATGCCGCGCGATCGCACCCAATTCATCTGAATGCTCGTCCATCCAGACACGAATCGCAGGGTCTCGCCTGACCGATTCCGAAAACCGAAAGATTCGATTCATAGCAATGACGGCGTTGGGTGGCAAAGTCGAAGCTCGCCGACCTCCCAAACGACCGCCCTTTCTCCATTTTCGTTGAGTCGCACTCCGCCGTTTGGCAGCCACGCTAGAGTGCGATAGCCCAGGACGTCCGGACAGCGGCCGGGGGGCGGATAATGCTCTCCAATGGAGGTCCGAAAGATGAGTTTAGCAAAGCAAGATGCTGCCGCCGCGTGGCGACGACGTTCGACGGGTTGAGGTCGCGGGCCCACGGATGCCGGCTAGCGAGGGCGTTGCACGCCTCGAATTCGGCTTGTCGACCTACCATCCACCAGCCAATCGGCCAACCAACTGTTGCGTGCGCTTATTGTGCCGTGTCGATTCGCGTTGTTCGAACGTTGTTGTGGCCCGGTCCAACGCCGTTGACGTTGCCGGAATGCTTGACGTCGATTTGGACGCCCTCGCCGATGTCGCCAGCGAGCGCGAAATCTTTCGAGGCAAGCACGTTTAGCCGAACGCCGCCGCCGACGCCCTTGCCAACGGTCACGTCGCCATCCGCAGACACATCGAGACGCGTGCTTCCGTCGAGGTTGCCGGCAAAACGAACGTCGCCGTTCGACCGCAAGCTGATCTTGGATGCACCGTTGACCTCGCCAATCTCAATGTCATCCGCGGCGAGTCCCGAAGCATCAATTTCGCAGGCCCCATTGATATAGCCAATGCTGAGTTTCTTGGCCGTACCCCGGAGAACAAACTTTGCCGTGCCGTTGACGGAACCCACGCGAAGCTCGTCCGCGCGAATCGCGTCGGACGAAATGACCGCATTTCCGTTCACGTCGACGATGAGCACTTCCTTGTACGTGCCCGCAGGAATGGATGCCGTTTGATTCGTGTTGACGCTGTCGATAACCAATGACGCGCGAGGGCGAGTCTCCGGCAAGATGTGGTAAAGCAGACTTTGGGCACGTACGCGCACCTCCGGTGCGTCGCTGGTGAGCGCTTTTTGCAGTGCGGGTATCGCCGGCTTGCCGATGCGGCGCAGCTCGCGGGTGGCGGCTTCCCGTTCGGAGTACTTGGCGCTGCGGATTTGCTGGAGAAGGCTTTGGATCTCCGCCTCGACGTCGGCGGCCGGCGGTGTTTTGTCCGACGGGGACGGATCCGATTCGCGTTTGGGAGGTGTTTCATCTATGGAGTCCGCATCGTTTTCCGCGGCCGGAGCTGTCACGTAAATAGTGAGTGTTTCGGCGGCAATCGTATCCGCCACGCGCAGGTCGTCCATTGGAAGATCCGCGATCGTGAGATTTGTCCAATGCCCAGTGCGTTCCTTCGCCGGACTTGCCGAATCGGCCGTCAGGGACACGAATCCGCCGAGGAGTAGGATGCCGACCAACGCTTTCCAGTGCCAATAGTACATGGTGTTCAAAGCTCCGTGGGCTAGAGTAAGTGCGTTTTGAGAAACGTATCCGACGGCGGCGTGGCCCGAGGCATAATTGGCCGCCGCCTGTGCGGTTGAGACGATCAGCGCTCCTGGCACGGCCGTCTGTGCGGTTCGGCATGACATGTGAATCATCGCCAACACAACCGCGGCCGACACACCGCGTCGTAATAGACGCGAGCACAGGATCGTACGGGCGCGCTCCAGCCGGCCTTTGAGCGAACCGAGCGACCAGCCGAGTTGCCGCGCCGCTTGTTCGCGAGTGTTTCCCTCGACGCAGCAAAGCAGAAGCGGCAACCTGTATCGTTCGGGCAGTCGTGCCAATTCGTCTTCGAGTACGCTCGAATCGAATGCGTGGGCGATACTGTCGAGCGTTTTCGAGTCGACGACTTCCATTGGGCTTTCCAAGAACTTCTCTACCCGGCGCGCGCGGCGGCGGCGAGCCTGCAGGGCGATTCGGTGCGCGGTTTTGTAAAGCCAACTCGCAAGCGCCGAGGACCGGCGAATGGATGGCACCTTGCGGGCGAGTACCAAGAACGTTGCTTGAAAGGCGTCCTCGGCATCCTGGGCATGCCCCACCGCACGGCGGCACACGCCCATGACGAGGCCCGCATGACGGGCGACGATTGCCTCGAACGCCAACTCGTCGCGACGTTCGACGAACTTGCGAAGCAGTTCCGCGTCGGCGTCGCTGTCGGCGTCGGCGTCGGAACGACAATGATCTTGTCGACGCGGATCGACAGGGGGGGATGCGGGCGTCGCTCTACAAAGTCTCATCAAGGCGAATCCCATTACCAAAAGCGTTCCGAGTATTAGAGTCGTGCCAAGTCGTGACGGCACGGAATTTCTTCGATTCTGCAAAAGGTTTTTTTCACTGGCCGGGGCGGACGGGCCACGATCTAAACAGCCGGTCGCCGCGCGACACCCAATAGTTTGGCCTCGCCGTGCCCACATTGCGCGATTCGACGGTGCCCGTCGCTACGTGTTTGACTGCCCACATTGCCGCCGCCCGCACTATCACGGCCCTGCCGAAGGCGATCGTGAAGCCCATTGCGACGATTCGGCGTCGCCGGATTGGCGAACGGGCTACAGCCTTGCGCTGGTTCCGACGGACGACGCTTAGCCTCTCGCTCGCCCGAGCAACCGCGATCGTCGGCCCGTCAACAACGTCGGTTCGTCGACGCTCGCTGCAGAAATTCGACCTGTTGCTTAGACCGCGATCCGGGACTCTTCGTTGCTTGGTCGACGAGTCCGGCGGTTGGTGCGAAGCACGTCCAAATCCTTAAACGACGAGACGATAGCCCGATCGTTCGCCCTCGCCACAACCGCTGCAGGTGCCGGCAACGGCGTAAACGCATTGCGCAGCGCAATCGCATCCCGCACGCCGATCCGTCCGTCGCCGTCGAGATCGGCCAGAACGATTGGCGACGCATACACTGCGACAATCCCTGCCAAATCGCCGCGATCGACGCGGCCGTCGCCGTTGAGGTCGGCGAAGATCGGCAACGTGGTTGTCGAGCCTTGGCCGATCGAACTTTCGTTGCCTCCGCTCGTCGAACTTGGCGCGGTCGAGGCGGTCGACGTCGTTCCCGGCTCGGCGCCAACCGCCAACCCAGCCGCGGGAACGGCAGCCGCGGCGATGTTCAGCGTCACCGTGGCGGCTGCGGAGAACGTGTTGCCGTCGGTCGCGCGATAGGTGAACGTGTCTTCGCCGACGAAGCCGATCTCCGGCGCATAGATAAAGCTACCATCGTCGGCTAGCAAGAGCGTTCCTCGCGCCGGCGGAGCCAAGACGGTCGTCGACAGGGCATCACCATTGGCGTCGAAATCGTTGGCCAGCAGTCCGACTTCCGACTCGACCGTGAGCAAGTTGCCCCACGCCACGTAACGGTCGTCTGTCGCCAAGGGCGCGGCATTCGCCGCGCCCACGTTGAGCGTGACCAACGTGGGCGCGGTGGTCGCCGCGCCATCTTCGGCCCGGTACACGAATTGATCGACGCCGACGAATCCTGGTGACGGCGTGTACGTGAACGTGCCATCCGTGCGAAAAACGAGATTGCCGTGAAGCGGTTGCGACACGAGGACGGCCGACCATGCGTCGCGTTCCGGTTCTTCGTCGTTGGCGAACACGCCATAGATTGGGTTGGCGCGCGGCGATGCTCGCAACCGCAGATCGAAACTGACATCGGAGCCGCTGCGAGTGGCTTGATGGATTTCCACGGCGATCACGTTGCGGCCCGGCGCCAGACTGCCTGTCGGCAGCGAAAACGGCACGAAATCCGCACCGTCGTCGGCGACCGCCGCCAGCGCGAGCGTCGAACTCGTGATGGTTCCCGAAGGCATGTTGTCGCGCAATACCTCGGCGCCGTTGATGTACACGACGGCACCGTCGTCGCGTTTGAGGTCGAGTTGCAGCGACGCGATCTGCGACGGATCGGCCAGCGAGAATTCGCGGCGGAAGTAGTACGTGACGTGTCGGTTCTCCGCCGGACCCGAGAGGATCGTCGTCCGTTCGGGTCGGCCATTGGCAGCATCGCCGTAGCCGAGTTCCGCGACGCCAAGCCGCCAGGCCGAATCGTCGAAACTGGCCCCGCGCCAAGCCGTGCCTTGATTGGATCCGTCATCCAAATACCGCCAGAAAGATTCCTGGTCGATCATGCGGTATTCGGCATAGGCGGACGCCGGGAACAGAGCCAACCCGTAGATGTTCGAGTAACCCGTAAGAATCGTCACCGGGTCGGAGCCGTCAAGATCCGTGCGGCGGAGCACCTGCGTCTCACTCGGCGTGTCGCTTTCCGCCCAGTACCGGAGCGTATGCGAACAGCCCGATGCCAACGTCGCTTGTCTCGGCCAGGCCGGCGACCGAAAACACCGCGGTGCGGCCCAAATCGCCGATTACGTCACTGTCGCAGGCCGCGTCGCCGCCCGCGCGATATTGCGTGTATTGCCGCGCGGCTGGCAATTCGGGCCGCACGAAGTAACTTCCCGGCGTCAATCCGGCGAGGCGGAACGCGCCGCTGGCGTCCGAATAAACGATCGGCAACACTTGCACGTCGTCGTCATCGTCTGCGTTGCCGTCGACTGTGGAGTAGACGCGCAATTTGACGTCGGCCAAGAGTGGCTCGCCCAAATCGCGCGCGCCGTTGAGGTTCAGGTCGCTCCAAACCACGCCCGCCAGCGCGCCGGGCGGGAAATACTTGACGAACGCCATGCGGTCGTCTTCGGGCGAGAGCGCGCTGAATGTCCCTGGACCAGATTCGAGGTCGACATAACGATCGAACCGCTCGGTCGAGTAGACGTTGCCGGCGTTGTCCACGGAAACGCTGCCCGCGTCGATGCCGTGCAGCCGCGCCCAATGAAATGTCGCATCGGGGCCGAGGCGCAAATCGAACGCGCGTTCGTACTGCGACGTGGGCCGCAGCAGAAACTCGCCACCGCCGGGATCGAATTCGAATTCGAGCTGCGTAAACCAGGGCGTGAACTCGCCACTGACGTAGACGTTGCGGGCCGCGTCGACGTGGATCGCGGCCCCAGAAGTGCTCCAATCCCCGCGGTATCCGCTAGCCCAACGAAAGCCGCCGTGTCCCGCCCAGATCTTTGACTACGTCTCGGATTTCCGGCGGCAAGAATATCGCTTTGTCCTGCGGCGTCTCGCTGCTTCGGTCAATTGCATTGATATCGGCACCGTGTTCGACCAACGTCCGAATGACGACGACTAGGAACGGAACGTGCTCGTTCGCATCCCTAGGCTCTCGCCGTCGCTTGCGGACGTTTGCATCCGAAAGGACTTGGTGCAGCAGCGGTGTGCTGGTGTCCGCTCCGTAATCCAAGAGCGTGTTTAGAGTCTCAGGACTGCCGGATAGAACAGCTTGTCGCAAGGGAGAGAGCAACCCGCTTGACTCGCCGTGATGATTGGCCAAGCTCGAATCCGCCTGGCGCCGGTATGCAGGTACATCAGCATCACGCCGATCACCGCCACGTAGAAACTCAGCAACACGCCGTCGCGGCTATGGCTGATCAAATGGGCGAAGTTGGCGAAGCATTTCAACCACCGAAAGAACAGTTCCACTTGCCAGCGATAGCGATACAACAATCCGATCACCCACGCTTCGACGTCGACGAGGTTAG
>JAJDEG010000486.1 GCA_029259895.1 Planctomycetota bacterium | reverse complement strand
CGATTCGGCTGCTCTACGTGGCGACGACGCGGGCGGCGGATTACTTGATGTTGTCGGGCGGCGTTAAGGACGTGGCCAAACCAAACGGATTTTGGACGGAGTTTCTCGCAGAGCGATTCGACCGAACGACGGGCGCTTTTGCCGGGGCAGGAGACGGTTCGAGCCTGCGAATAGCCGTGACGACGACGGTGCCCGAGGCGCATGCCGAAGCGACTGGGCGTGCGCGGGGGAAAAATCTGGCGAGCATTGCCGATGAAGTGGAACGTGCGGCGCAATCGGGGCACGCAGCGGCGGATGCTGCGGGGCGAGCGAGCTTGCCAATTGCGGCAGATGCTGCGGCGCGACGGTTCTATTCGTTTTCGAGTCTGAATGGGGCGCTCGTGCGGGAGGCTGCGATCGTCGACGAAGTCGGCGACGATGCAATGTCGTCATCGGTCGCGCGGGCCGTCGAGAACGCGACAATCGATCGCGCGGAAACCATCGACGGCGACGAGCCAGGGGCGGATCGTGCCGCGGCGCTCGATTTGGGAACGCTGGTGCATGCGGTCGTGGCCGATCTGCGGTGGGATGGGGCGGACGACGTTGCGGCACTCGCCCGGCGGCGTATGGAGCGCCAGTTGCGCGAGGATGAGGCGCTGGATCGACAGGCCGTGGATTTGGTGGAGCGACTGTTGTCGATGCCGGCGGCGAAGGAGATTGCGGCGGCGCGGCGGCGGTTAGCGGAAGTCGAGTTTCTGCTGGCTTGGCCACCGGATGCGGATGAGATCGGCGAGACTGCGCCGATCCTGCATGGGTTCGTCGACATGCTTTTTCAGGATGCGGACGGCGACTGGCACGTGGTGGACTATAAGACGAATCGCGTCTCCCGCGGCGACGTGCCCGCGGCGGCGGCCGGCTATGAGATGCAGCTCATGCTTTATGCGATTGCCGCTGAAAAGACATTGGGCGTGCGGCCGAAGACTTTGCGGCTGTGTTTTCTCGCGCCGGGCGTGGAGCATTTCTTCGAGTGGAATGAGCCGGCGTACGAGCGTGCGATGAAGAAGATATCGTCGACGCTTGCCGATACACGAACGACGTAAGCGACGGTCAATCGTCAGCTATCGTCCGATTCATCGCCCTTTGCAGCCGATAACTCCACAAATCGCACGGCATCGCCGCGGCGGATTGTGCCGGCGCTGAGGACGCGGGCGGTGATGCCGCCGTGGCCGCGCATGGCGTTGTATCCGCCCGTGCCGAGGTTTTGTTCCATGCGCGAGCAAGGGGCGCAAGGGCCCGTGCCTTCGAGGAGAACTTCGCCGACCGTAAAGCGGGCTTTGGCGAGGGCCGCCAGATTGATGCCGGCGACGACAATGTTGCGGCGAGTCCATTCGGGCGCGACCCGAGGGATGCCCAAGAGCGCGGCGACGACGTCGAGATGCTCCTGCTGGATGAGCGTGACTTGGCGTTTCGACTTGCCGCTGCGCGCGTGATGATCGCCGTCGAGGCCCGTGCCGACGCGGGCGGCGACTTGCTCGACGGGCGTGAGTTCGGCGCGCGTGGCGGGGCTAAGGCCGATCCAAGCGACGTGACCAACTTGGGGAAGCGTGGAGCGAAGTTCGGCGATCGTTTTCATCGTTGGTCCGATCTCGGCAGTGACGCGATCGTTCTTAGCGGCGCGACGGTTCTGGCGATTTTAGCCGTTGAAATCAGGCCACGTCATGCGTTAAGAATGAAGTTGTTGCGAATGGAGTTTGCGGCGTGCGCATTGCTTCGCGTTGCGCCGCGTCGACAATCGCCTTCGGGGGAAGATTCCGGGCTGGTTTTTTGACTTTCGCAAGATCGACGCCTATTTTTCGTTGGCCGCGTGCTCCATGCGAAATCACAGCAGGTGGGAGCGTTCCCTCGAACTCCGTTGCGACTGTGCGTACCCCTAATTCGGCGTTTTGGCCGGGAGAAGGAATTTCTTGGCACAGCAACATGGTGCATTGGCGGCGGACGTGTTGGCATGGCCTCGCGGCGTTCGCGGAACCGGCTCACGTCGTCGTGCATGAAGGACGCCTTATAGCGTCGTTCGATGCGCCGTTCGATCGTACCGTTGAAATCGTATCGTTTGGAGATTCAAAATGAGACATTCCGTATTTGGGCTGGTTGTAGTTTTATCCGCGATCGCGGTTTTCTTGGGAAACGCGCCGATCACCGGCGAGGAGACGGTTGAGGAGGCCGCGAAGGCTGAGTTGAGCGTTGCGATCGCCGCGCCGGAGCGTTTCGGCAAACGCAATATCAATGCTGGGGAAACGCTCAATGTGGTCGTAACCAACGCCACGCAGCGCGACGTGCGTTTGTGGCGCGAATGGTGTTCTTGGGGCTATTTTCAATTGACGTTGGTCATTCGCGATGCCGAGAACGAAGACGCCCAGCCGGTAATTCTGCGAAAAAAGCCGCGGATATGGACGAAGAACTATCCGGACTTTTGGACGCTGGGGCCGGGCGAGCCGCTGGTGTGGCCTGTGAAGCTCGAATCGGGCGATTGGGATTTGGGGCCGCTGGAGGGAAAACTCCGCGGTCGCAAATTCGCCGTGAAGGCCGTTTTGTCGTGTGGCGAAGATGACGCGTCGTTAGAGAAAGACGTGTGGAGCGGGAGCGTTACGTCGGCGGAGCGCGTCTACCACGTGAATTGAATTGCGCGTGAGGCGATAACATCCACGAACTAACACGCGAACGTGGCTCGCATTGTTTCTGTGCAGGGGTCGAAATGCTCGGCATCCGCCGCGGAAACATGGCCGAACACAGTCCTAGAGTACCGCCCTAGGACTCCGTCTTATTCGCCCCGTTCACCCTCATTCGTCCTCACCAGAGCATCCGCCGCCGCGCGTTGACTTTGGATGCGAGGCGAAGAACGCTCGGCTGAGCGGCCCGTTGAGCGAATCGCCGAGCTTTGCCGAGATATTCCGAGCGACGCCGGTATCGATGCGTGTAGGGACGCCCGTATCGGCGCAAAATGCCGCTCGCGGCGTTGGCCACAATTGTCGTATAATTCCGACGTAGCGTTCCCCACGCGGCAGTCGCACTGTCGCGAGACCGTGTTGCTCGCGCGTGTCGGCGGCTGCAATTGGCCGCGGCGTTTTCTGGCGAAAAATAGGACCACAGGACTTCAATGCATACTCAGCTTCTCGTACTTGGCGGCGGACCTGGCGGTTACGCGGCTGCGTTTTTGGCCGCCGATCTCGGCATGCGCGTGACGATTGTCGACGAGCAGCCGAAGCTTGGCGGCGTTTGCTTGATCAAGGGCTGCATCCCGTCGAAGGCCTTGCTGCACGTGGCGAAGGTGATTAGCGAAAGCCGCGAAATGGCCGACTGGGGCGTCGCATTCGGCGAGCCGAAGATCGACATCGACGCGATGCGGGCCCGCAAGCAGGCGATCATCGACACATTGTCCGGTGGCCTCAAGAATCTGGCCAAGCGGCGCGGCGTGGAAATCGTGAATGCCCGCGGTGCGTTTGAGGATTCGACGCGCATGCGGCTGGAAAGCGGCGACGACGCGAAGGGCTACAACTGCATCACGTTCGAGCACTGCATCATCGCCACCGGCTCGTCGCCGACGATGCCCAAGGCGTTCGCGCTGGAGACGGATCGCGTGATGGATTCGACCGGGGCGCTGGAGCTGCGCGACGTGCCGAAGCGGCTGTTGGTCGTTGGCGGCGGGTACATCGGGCTGGAGATGGGGACGGTGTACGCGGAGTTGGGGTCGAAAGTGACCGTGGTCGAGATGACCGACGGGCTGTTGCCGGGAGCGGATCGCGATTTGGTCAAGCCGCTGCAAAAACGGCTAACGGAGAAGTTCGAGAATCTTTACCTCGGCACGAAAGTGGCCGGCATGACCGACAAGGGGAAGTCGATCGAGGTTGCGTTCGAGGGGACCAAGACGGGCACGGAGTTGTTCGACCGCGTGTTGGTGGCCATTGGCCGGCGGCCGAATAGCGGCGGGCTGGGATTAGAGAACACCCGCGCGCGGATCGACGAACAGGGCTTCATCGTCACCGACGATCGGCGCTTCACCGACGATCCGCATTTGTTGGCGATTGGCGACGTGGCGGGTCAGCCGATGCTGGCGCACAAGGCGGCGCACGAAGGGAAACTGGCCGTGGAAGTGCTCTCCGGCGAACCGGTCGTGTTCGACAAGGCGGCGATTCCGGCCGTCGTGTTCACCGATCCGGAAATCGCGTGGGCGGGCATCACCGAGGAAGAGGCGAAGCGCGAGGGCCGCGAATACAAGGTTGGTCTTTATCCGTGGGGTGCGAGCGGGCGTGCCAATGCTGTGGGGCGAACCGACGGATTGACGAAGATGATCGTCGAGCCGCAGAGCGAGCGTATTCTGGGCGTCGGCATCGTCGGCAGCGGGGCAGGTGAGTTGATCGCCGAGGCGGTGTTGGCCATTGAGATGGGTTGCACAGTCCGCGACGTCGCCGAGTCGATCCATCCGCATCCGACGCTCAGCGAGACGGTTGGATTTGCCGGCGAGGCGTTTTTGGGCACGGCGACGGAGATCTATAAGCCGCGGCGGCGGAACGCCGTTAGTGAGTCGTCGTAACACACCTTAACCCGGCGCGGGGAGCGTGCTGCGGCCCATGAGGTACACGTCGATGGCTCTGGCCGCGCCGCGGCCTTCGTTGATCGCCCACACGACGAGCGACTGGCCGCGGCGGCAATCGCCGGCGGCGAAGACTTTTTCGACGCTCGTGGCGAAGGGGCCGTGTTGGGCCTGATAGTTGCTGCGCGGATCGTAGGCCAGGCCGAGCGTGTCCGAGACGTATTGCTCTGGGCCGAGGAAGCCCATCGCCAGCAGGATCAGGTCGGCTTTCCACGTCTTTTCCGTGCCGGGGATTTCCTGTTGCTCGCGCGGCTTGGACAGATCGACCTCGACCGTGCGAACGCCGGCGACGTTGCCGCTGCCGTCGTCGACAAACTCTTTCGACATGATGCGGAAGGCCCGCGGATCGCTGCCGAACTTTTGCGCGACTTCCTGATGGCCGTAGTCGACGCGGTAAATGCGCGGCCATTGCGGCCAGGGATTGTCCGGCGAA
>JAJDEG010000485.1 GCA_029259895.1 Planctomycetota bacterium | reverse complement strand
GACCTGACTGAACCGACGATGCACATCCCAACCAACCGCCAAAACGCTCATAGCTACCTCCGCTGAGACGAACACAAAAGGGTCAGCAAAACCAACCCCCAGTCTACGCCTCAGCGAGGTAGCGTTTCAGACCATTACCGTTAGTATACGCCGACCGTCGTTGCTTCCGCCAATTCGTGGAATGGTCTTACGCCGCTTACTCCGTCCCAGGGGTATTTTTCGTAGGGGGGTTCTCGTTCGCCTTCGTCGCGTTCCATGAAGCCGGGGACGAAGAATTCTTTGGTTAGGGTGGTTAGTTTGACGCGGCCGGTTTTTGTGTAGGCTACTGTTTGCGAGTAGTCGGAGAAGTCGACGACTTCGGAGACCGCGCGGGGCTGTGGGGCGTAGTAGCTGATTTTGTAGCCGTCGGCGGCTGTGACGGGCCGCGAGCAGGCTAGGCCCATGAGGGTGTTGCCGTAGGTGGGCGTCATGTAGATGCCGCCTTTTTCTGGGGGGCCGCCGAGGAGTTCTTCGACCGCGAATCTCGTCCATTGCGGTGTGAACTCGGTGCCGCCGGAGAAGATGCCTGTGATGCCGGTCTCGGGGAGGCTGGAGCCGTTGTCTTCGAGGGCCGTGGCGAGCGATTCGAGGAGCTTGGGCGTGGCGAAGAGGCATTTGATGTCGTGGCCGGCGCCGAGGATGGTGATCGCCTGATCGATGCAGTGCTTCTTGTAGGCTTCGAGATGCTCCATCCAGCCTTTCTTGATGAGCTTGATGACCCAACGGGGATCGAGGTCGATGCAGAAGCAGATGCCGCCGCGGTGTTGGGCGAGGTGCTCGACGGCGAGGCGGAGGCGGCGCGGGCCGGAGGGGCCGAGCATCAGCCAGTTCGAGCCTTTGGGGAAATGCTTATCGGGGAGCGTCTCGCTGAACAGCTCGTAGTCGGTCCAGTGGTCTTCGATGACCATGCGGCTTTTGGGGACGCCGGTGGTGCCGCCGGTTTCGAAGACGTAGACGGGTTTGCCGGCGAGGCCCTGGGGCACCCAACGGTTGATCGGGCCGCCGCGGAGCCAGTCGTCTTCGAAGGCCGGGAACTTCTTGAGGTCGGCGTAAGATTTGACTTCTTTGAGCGGATCGAAGGAGAGGCTTTTGGCCTTTTCGAGCCAGAAGGGGCAGCCGGTCGATTCGTGGAAGTGCCACTGGACGATTTCGTGGGTGTGGGCGTCGAGACGGTCGGCGGCTTTTTGAGCGGCGGTAATTTGCGTGGAGTCGGTGGTGGTCATGGGAAGTCCGCGAAAGAGGTGTGGCGAGAACGTCGGTGGGATCGGTTGGCGAGGTATGCAGAACTTCGATTCGCACATCGCTTGTGCGCAGCACGAACCGCAGCAGCCGCTAGTTCCTAAAAAGGTACCCAACGGCGGACGGCTCGGCAATTGGGCGGCGCGCAGTGGCTCGATTTGCGTTTCCCAACGGGCCGACGGACGAGTAGAATGGCCCGCGTGAGCACTACGCAAGCCGTCGCCGAGGAGATTCCGAACGCACTAGCCGAGTCGACGGCCCTGCCGACGAGCGGGCGTGGCCGGCAGCGCGATCCGGTGGTGGTTGGCACGCTGCTGTGCGTGGTGTCGGCCGTCGGGTACACGGCGACGAACGTGGCGCTGCGCGATTTGGCGACGCACGTCGACCCGTATTGGGTGTCTTGCGTCAAGGCGATGCCGACGGTGGCGATCGCGTCGGTGATGATGGCCGGGCGGGCGTGGCGAGGGCTGTCGATTCGTCTCTCGCTGCGGGCGCTGTTGTCGCTTACGGCGGTGGGCGTGTTCGCACAGTTGTGCGGCAACGTCGGCTTTCAATGGGCGCTGCAGATCGTCGGCCTGGCGTTGGCCGTGCCGATTACGCACGGCACGATGATGATCGGCGGTGCGGTGGCCGGGCGAATCTGGCTCGGCGAACCGGTGACGATGCGGGCGGCGGCCGCGATGCTGGTGTTGATGGTGGCGATTGTGGTGCTGGCGACCGGGGCCGGCGAGGCGAACGCTTCGATCGTGCTGGCCGAAGTGGCCGCGCGACCGACGTGGGACATCGCCAAGGGCGTGGCCGTGACGTGTTTGGCCGGCGTGGCGTATGCATTGCTTGGCGTGGTGATACGGCGAGTGGGACGCGGGAAGTTTCCGATCTCGTCGATGCTGTTCATCGTTTGCATGACGGGCGTGATTAGCCTGGGCGCGGCGACGTTCAATACGATCGGCTGGCAGGGCATGGTCGCGACGAACGGGGCCGACTGGGGCATGATGCTGTTGGCCGGACTGCTCAACGCCGTGGCGTTCTTCGCGCTCTCCAAGGCCCTGCATCTGGTGACGGTGGTGCATGTGAATCTCGTGAATGCCTCGCAGGTAGCGATGGCCGCGGTGGCCGGCGTGACGTTCTTTCACGAGGCTTGGACGACGGCGCTGTCGGTTGGAGTCGGGTTGACGGTGATTGGGCTGTTGGTGATGCGGCGGCGGTAGCGGTCCGTATGCGTGAAAACGCTTCGAGGCAAACTCTTCAAGCAGATATTGGCTGCGATGAAAGAACGAGCGGGTTGATTTTTTAACGCAGAGGACGCGGAGGTTTCGCAGAGGAACGCAGAGGTAGACTGAAATAACTGCGTCGCCTTTTCGAACGTGCCGCCGTGTACTCGAAAGCGCATCGATCGTTTGAGTTTTTCGATCAATGCCTTATCCTTACCTGCGTGAATCCGTGTCTTCTTAAGGTTGCCAACTGTGGTCTTGTGGGGTTGCTCGATCGATGTTCGCCGGTCGCGTTCATTTCTTGCCGTCGTCGGTCGATGCCGAGTCGCTGTGCGGCGGCACGGCTGTGGTGATCGATGTGCTGCGGGCGACGACGACGATCTGTCATGCGCTGGCTGCCGGGGCGAGCGACGTGCGGCCGTGTCCGAACGTCAACGTGGCGCGGACGGTGGCCAAAGCGCTGGACCGCGAGCGATTCGTGCTCGGTGGCGAACGGGGCGGAAGGAAGATCAGGGGATTCGACGTGGGAAACTCGCCCGCGGAGTATTCCTCCGACCGCGTGGCCGGAAAGATGATCGTGTTCACGACGACCAACGGCACGCGGGCGATTCGGCGGTGCGTGGCGGCCGAGCGCATCGTGCTGGCGTCGCTGGTCAATCGGGCGGCGGTGAGCCGATGGCTTGCCGACCGGCCGTCCTCGCTGGACGTCGTGTGTTCCGGCACCGACGGCGACATCACTCGCGAGGATATTCTCGCGGCCGGTGCGATCGTCGAGGCTTTGACGGCGACAACGGACGGACCGCAATGGACGTGGAACGACGAGGCGTTGGTCGCCCTCGACGCTTGGCGCGGCGTGTGGCGCGGCGAGCGGCGGCATGAGGCGTTGCGCGCGGCGCTGCGGGCGAGTCGCGGTGGAGTGAATCTCATCGAATTGGGCTACGATGCCGACATTGACGCGGCGGCGCGCGTCGATAGCCTAGGCGTCGTTCCGTTCGCCGGCGACATGCTGCTTTTCGTGGACGCTAGTGCGAACGCGGTCCTGTAAGAGGCGCGTCGTTACGCCTGTCGTAGCTTGCCCGCCGTTGTGCCGGCGCGAAGCTCGTCGATCATCTCCCTAGTGGCGGCTTCGACTGCCTGTTGCCATTGGCCTGGCGTGAATCGGCCGGCGTAGTCTTTGCGGGCGTGGGCGAAGATGATCGCGCGGGAACTGTTGATGATCGCGCCGAGACCGGACGCGTCGAACGCGGCGGCGACGTCGGCGGCCGCGCCCCCTTGCGAACCGTAGCCGGGGACGAGGAACCAGGAGTGCGGCATGGCGGCGCGGAGTTCGGCGAGCTGCTCTGGATACGTGGCGCCGACGACGGCGCCGACGGTGCCGTAGCCGCAACTGCCGACGGTGTCGACGGCCAGCGATTCGACGAGCGTGGCGACGTGGCGATAGACGGTTTGTCCGTCGGCGGTTAGGTCTTGAAAGGTTTTGCCGCCGGGGTTCGACGTTTTGACGAGGACGAACAGACCGGCGCCGCGGTCTTTGGCGGTCGACACGAACGGCGCGAGGCTGTCGTCGCCGAGATAGGGATTGACGGTCAGGGCGTCTGCGCCCCAGGGGCTTCGCTCGCCCAACATGCCGGCGGCGTAGGCTTCGGCGGTCGAACCGATGTCGCCGCGTTTGGCGTCGAGGAGGACGAGCAAACCGCGCGAGCGGGCGTAGCCGATCACTTCGAGCAGTATGGCGACGCCCGACCGACCGAGGGCCTCGAAGAACGCGGACTGTGGCTTTACGATGGCGACCAGCGGGGCGACGGCGTCGATCACGCCGCGGCAGAATTCGCCGTAAGCGGCGGCCACGGACGCTGGCTCCGTCGGGTCGGACGGTTTGAGCGCGTCCGGGAGTTGTTCGACGCGCGGATCGAGGCCGACGAGGACGGGATTGCCCTTGGTGCGGACGGCGGCGGCGAGGCGATCGGCAAAATGCGTCGGCATATCGAAAAGGCCTTATGACGCTTTCATTGTTGCGAGTTCATCGTTGCCAGCGGTCCGATGGCGACGGTGGTCGACTTCGAGAGCGGCCATCGCTTCAGCACGGCGGCGATCTGATCGACGGTGACGCCGTCGATGGCGTCGAGATCGTCTTTGACGCTGCGATACTCCTGCCGGCTGAGCCAGTTGAGTCCGACGTTGAAGAGTCGCCCGCGGGGACGTTCGCCGGAGAGGACGACGCGCGACGACGTCTTGCTCTTGGCCGTGGCAAGCTCTTCGGCGGTGACGCCCTCGCTCTCGACGCGACGGAAGATGTCGCCTACTCGGCGGAGGTTGTCTTCGGCGTTCTCGGGGTCGCAGCTTAAGTACGTCATGAACAGGCCAGCGCCTTGATAGCCGTGGTGGGACATGCTGGCACTTTCGGCGAGTCCGGAATCGACCAAATCCCAATACATACGACTGCCGGAATCGTCGCCGACGACGACCACGAGCAGTTTGGCCGCAAACCGCTGGGCATCGGTCGCCGAGGGGCCGTTGGCGAGCTGCATGATGTACTCTTGGGTGGCCGATTCCTTCGTCAGGGTCTCGAAGCCGTGGTGGGCTGCGTGGTCGGGCACCTGACGATCCGTTTTTACCGGTTCCCAGTCGCCGCAAATACGCTGGGTCAAATCGACGAGTTTATCAAAATCGACGCGGCCGCTGGCCACCAGCGTCATGTTGCCGGGACTGTACCGCTGGCGGAAATAATCTCGCATTTGATCGACCGTCAAGGCACCGACCGAATCGACTGTCCCCAGCACGCTGCGTCCCAGCGGGTGGCCGGCGAAGTGGCGGGCGCGAATCTTGTCGTCCGCGCCGAACGGCGGCTGGTCGGCATACATGCCGATTTCTTCGATGATGACCTGCTTCTCGGTGGTGAAATCCTCTTCGCGAAGCGACGGGCGAACAATGTCGGCGAGCAGTCCAACGGCACGGTCCTGGTTCTCCGGCAGCACCGTGGCGTAGTAGACGGTGTTCTCTTCGCTGGTGAAGGCGTTGTAGTCGGCACCCATCTCGTCGAACTCGCGGTTGACGTCGTCGGCCGAACGCGTGGGCGTCCCTTTGAACATCATGTGTTCGAGAAAATGGCTAACGCCGGCGACTTCGTCGGTCTCGTCGCGCGCGCCGGTGTTGACGAAGAAGCCCGCCGCGGTCGTGTGGGCGTCGGCGTTGCATTCGGCGACGATCGACAGGCCGTTAGCGAGGCGGTGTTCACGAAACTCCATCGGGCAGCTCCAAGGAAGCGGGGCCAAGCGTCGTCACGACGAAGTCGCGCGGCGGATTGGCCGCCAAATAGGCATTGATGCTTTCGCACGTCAGATCGTCGACCAGTTTGCTCAATTCGTCGAGGGACCGCACGCGGCCGAGCAGGTAATGCTCGCGGGCGATCGAACCGCTACGGGCGGAACTCGACTCTTGTTGCATGATGAGGCCGCTTTTGACGCGGGCCTTGAGCCGGTCGAGTTCGCCCGATTCGATGCCAGCGGCCAGCCGCGACAATTCGGCGATCAACACGTCGAGCGTTTCCTGTGCCCGTTCGGCGCTCGTGCCGGCATAGCACAACACGCTGCCGCGGTCGCGCAGCGTATGGTGAGAGGCATAGACGCTATAGCAAAGGCCGCGGCGTTCGCGGATTTCGGTGAACAGCCGGCAACTCATGCCGCCCGAAAGCGCGCCAACCGCGCCCCAAGCTTGGAAGTATTGCGGATGGTTGTACGGCACGCTGTTGTACGCCACGCCGATCTGCGTTTGGTTCGACTCGTGGTCGAGTTGTTCGCTCGCTCGTCGATGCTCGCCATCGGACGGCGGCGACACGTCGATCGGCTTCCAGTCGCCGAATAGCTTGCCGACTTCGCGAACGGTCGTTTCCCAATCGATCTTGCCAGCCACGGCGAGAATCGCGCCATTGGGCCGGCTGTGTGTGGCGAAGAACGTCTTGATCTCGTCTATGTCGGCCGATTCGAGAACGGCCTCCTCGCCGGCGCTGGGGCGTCCCCAGGGATCGCCGTAGTGTCGGCGGCGGAGTTCGACCATCACCTTGTGCGCCGGATCGTCCGCGATCGCTTGCAACTCCTGCAACACGACCATCCGGCCGGCTTCAAGCTGATCGGCCGGCATGTGCGGTCGGCGAACGAGGTCGGCATAAATCGCCAGGGCGGGCATCAGGTTCGCGGCCCGCGTCGCGCCGCTGAAGCTCATGTGCGACGCGCCGCACGACTCACCGCGTTCGACGCCGAGATTGTCGAGATCGCCCACGAACGTGCGGCTATCGCGCGAGCCGCAACCGCGAAGCATCATCTCGCACGCGAAATTGGCCACGCCGACACGCGCCGGAGCGTCGTAGATGAAACCGGTCGGCAAGAGCAGCGTGAACGCCGCCGATTCGAGCGACGCGATCGGTTCCGCCAGCAGCGTCAGGCCGTTGTCGAATACGTGCGAGTGGATTTTCTGAGACAAACGAAACTCCCTCGAATGGGGATGCGTTATTGAGGCCGCGCGACGCCGTGGCCAATGCGCCAACGAACGGACAAGCTGTGAACGGGCAAGCTACCGAGCACGCTACTATGACGAGCCGTGCAGAATTCGACAACCGGCGCGGGCCGTCGGGTGCGCGGACGCAGTACGGTCCCAATGCGAACCGTCCCCTCAGGCCGACCCATCCGGGTCCGACGATTTGCCGCCGATCCGCACGGCCGCTGTGTCAATTGTGGCATGTTGCCAGCCTGGAGAATTGGCCGAATAATGCGAATAGTCCGACCACGCCGAAGCTACAGCACGCTCAGCGCAAGCATTTTGGCGCTGTATATTTGCACAATTGACGCCGGACTGTTTGCGTCGAGCGAACGGTGCAGATTCTGCCGCGTGCCGACGGAACGGACAATCCTGCTTGACCCCCGTTCCAGCCGGGCGTTATAAGCAAAGTGGCCTGGAATTACGAAAGACGTACAAACTTTCGAGTGAAGGCGACGAATTAGTCTTGCAGCCCAACTGGCCGTGTCGATGCCGAGGTTTTGGGATCGAAAGCGAATCAGTCGGGTAGGTGTTTTCTGTCGGTGATTTCTGTCGGTGTTTTCGGTCGGCGGTCTCGCGGTAACTTCGGTCTTACGCATATGGCGGACATCACTTTACGCGTCGTCGACGGCTCCGACCGCGGGCGGGTGTTCACCGACCTGCCGACGCCGATCACGATTGGCCGTGAGGAGGGCAACACGATCCAACTCAACGACGAGCGGATCAGCCGATACCACGTCAAGATTCAGGAAGATCAGGCAAAGCTAATCCTCACCGACTTGGACAGCACGAATGGCACCAAGGTGAACGGCGAGGACGTGCAACTGCGAATACTTCGGTTTGGCGACATCATCTCCGTCGGCCGCAGCACGTTGCTGGTCGGCTCCCGCGAACAGATCGCCCAGCGGCTCCGCGAATTGCGAGGAGGGCCGCCGGTTTCGCTCGACGTCACGGCTCGCCCACACGACGGCAACGGGTCTGCTAACGGGGGAGCTGACGCCGACGATGATGCCGACGATGACAACGACGATGACGACGATGCCAGTGCAAGCGACAGCGCCGCGGACCTCGACTTTGAACTAGATTGGGGCCAGGACAACGACGCGCAGAAGACGCTGCACGCGATCGTTCCGCCGGAGTTGCCGGACGAACTTAGCCCGGGGCAAGCGGCCCAGTTGTGCGAACTGCTCGACTTCCTTCACGTCACGATCCGAACGTTGATCCGCAGCGTCGGGGCTACGCCGGACGAACAGCGATTGACGCTGAGCGTACGCGAGTGGCAACGTCTGCTCGATTTACAGGAGCGCTTGGCCATCTACATTCGCCGGATCGGCGATCCCCCGGCGTCGGACGAGTAGTCTTCCTTCGGCGCGTTTGCACGGCGCGTCTGGACGGTGAGTCTGGAAGGTGCGAAACGCATCCTCGTCCGCGGTGAATGGCGTGCGTTACGCGCACCCTTCGCGAATCCCGCCGACGGCCGTGTATCCGTCGAATTGAAATCGAGACCGCTTGGTTGCGTCGCGCGGAACCTAACGCGCGGCGACAGCTAGCAAGAGCGTCATTTCCCGCAAAAACGACATCAAATCGTTTGTTTTGTGGTATTCTATTCGGTACGTTTGTGTGTCGCGTTGTGTACCGTGCGGGATGGAAAACGCTGCGTGCGCTTGTGCGCCTCCATTCTTGCGATTCCTGGGAGTTTCGGCCGGTGAAGATTCTATTTGCCGCTAGCGAGGCCGTTCCCTTCGCCAAAACCGGCGGGCTGGCCGATGTGTGTGGATCGTTGCCCGGCGAGCTTGCCGCGTTAGGGCACGACGTTGCCCTGATCATGCCGGCGTTTCGCCAGATCTACCGCGCCTCTCGGCCGATCGAGCCGCTGGGAATCAACATCGAAGTGCCCATCGGTGCGAAAACCGTCCGCGGCGAGCTGTTGCGCAGCCACCTCGACGGCGACGTGCCAGTTTACTTCGTCAAGCAGGACGAATACTACGATCGCGACGGTTTGTACGGCGACGCAGGCGGCGACTACAAGGATAACTGCGAGCGATTCGTGTTCTACAGTCGGGCCGTGATGGATGCGATTCGCCTGCTCGACTTGCAGGTCGACGTGTTGCACGCTCACGATTGGATGGCGGCACTGGCAGTCGCCTACCTGGCGAACGAATATCGCGCGGTGCCGGGATACGAACAGATCGCCTCGCTATTTACGATCCACAACCTGGCCTACCAGGGGACGTTCTGGCATTGGGACATGCTGCTCACCGGGTTGGACTGGAAATTCTTTAACTGGCGACAGATGGAGTTCTACGGCAACCTGAACTTGATGAAGACCGGACTCACGTTTGCCGACATGCTCAATACGGTCAGCCCACGGTATGCCGAGGAAATTCAGTCCGCGCCGATGGGTTGCGGTCTCGAAGGCCTATTGCATCATCGCCGCAACGTACTTCGCGGCATCGTCAACGGCGTCGACTATGCGGCGTGGAATCCGGCGACCGACGCGCACTTGCCGGCGAGGTATGGCGTCGACGATGTCGCCGTGGGGAAGGCCGCGTGCAAGCGTGCGCTTCAGGAAGAACTTGGGCTGCCCGTGCGGGCCGACGTGCCGCTGCTGGGGTTCATTGGCCGCTTGGCCGACCAAAAGGGTTTGGACTTGATCGAGGGCGTCATTGGCGATTGGAGCGACACCTCTGACGTGCAATGGGCCTTCTTGGGAACCGGCGATATGAAGTATCACCGGCTGCTGGAGAATATCGCCCAGCGGCATCCCGAACGCGTGGCGGCGCGGCTGACGTTTTCCGAAGCGCTGGCCCACCGGATCGAGGCCGGGGCCGACATGTTCCTTATGCCGAGCCGGTACGAGCCTTGCGGTCTGAATCAACTCTACAGCCTCAAGTATGGCACGGTACCGATCGTCAGGGCGACTGGCGGACTCGTCGATACGATTGTGGACGTGAACGACGACTCGCTGTCCGATGGCACGGCCACGGGCTTCAGCTTCCAGGAAAATACGGCTCAGGCGTTTTCCCAAACGTTGCGCAGGGCCGAGGCAGTCTATCGCACTCAGCCCGACGTGTGGCAAAGGATCGTCGCCAACGGCATGCGGCAGGATTGGTCTTGGGCCCGCAGCGCGCAGCGGTACGTCGATCTGTATCGCCAGACGATCTCTCTGCGGCGGAAAAGCCCGGCGACGGCCGTTCGTTAGTGCGGCGTACCCTGCGGCCGGTGGGTTGCGCGTTTCGCAATTGCCGTGCCATTCGCGGGCATCTATATTGAGGCGTTGCCGATAATCGCCGACACGCGCCCAAAGCGGGCAGATGATCGAGATGCCGCGTCACCCATGTCCGACACCGAGTTGATAACCAAATCGCAGGCGCAGCCCCCGTATTTTGTGGGCGTCGATTTGGGCGGCACGAATTTGAAGGTCGGATTGGTCGACGAGCAAGGTCGCCCGCTGGCCAGAATTAGCGTGCCCACAGATGTGCCGCGTGGACCGGAGGATGCCGCCAAGCGGATGGGAAAGGCCGTGCTGGACGTAATTGTCCAAGCCGGCATTACCCGTGAGGACGTGGCGCACGCCGGGCTAGGTTCGCCAGGGACGATGGACGTCCCGGCCGGCATGCTGCTCGAACCGCCGAATTTACGCGGTTGGGAGAATTTCCCCATCCGCGATCGAGTTTCGCAGCATTGCGGGCTGCCGGTCGCCTTCGCAAACGACGCCAACGCCGCCGCATACGGCGAGTTTTGGGTCGGTTCCGGGCGGGCGTTTCGTAGCATGGTGCTGTTGACGCTCGGCACCGGCGTGGGGGGTGGCATCATCATCGGCGACCATTCCGTCGACGGCGAACACAGCCACGGCAGCGAGTGCGGGCATATAATAATCGATCACCACCAAGACGCCCGCATGTGCCCTTGCGGCCAGACGGGGCACCTCGAAGCCTACGGCAGCGCCACGGCGGTGGCGAAGCGGGCGCACGAGCTGCTCAATACGCGGCCCGAGTCGTCGGTGAAAAAGCGTGTCGAATCGGGTGATGAGTTGTCGACGCTAATGCTCGCCGAGGAAGCGGAAGCTGGCGACGAATTGTCGATGGAGTTGATCCTGGAAGCGGCCACATACCTCGGCGTGGGCGTAACCAGCCTGATGCACACGATCGACCCCGACGGCGTCGTCCTCGGCGGGGCAATGACGTTCGGAGGACACGATTCGCCGGTCGGCCGCAAATTCCTCGACCGAGTCCGCGAGGAAGTCGCGCGGCGGACGTTTCCGGTGCTTCGCGAGAAGACGGTCGTCGACTTTGCGTCGCTCGGCGGCGACGCCGGATTCATCGGCGCAGCCGGCATCGGCCGACTAGCCTACCGCAAGAAGCAGGAGATTCGAGGTTAGCGGTTTGAATTCAAAATACGAACCTCTAACCTCCAGCCTCCTTCGCAGTCCCCAATCCCCGGCCCCCAATCCCCAGTCCCCAGCCCCCGTTCATGCCCGACCTCAAGCACATCCGCAATTTCTGCATCGTCGCCCACATCGACCACGGCAAAAGCACGTTGGCCGACCGGTTGATGCAAGGCACCGGGACGGTCGCGACGCGCGAAATGCGCGCGCAAATGCTCGACGACATGGATATCGAGCGCGAACGGGGGATCACGATCAAGGCCCGCGCCGTGCGCATGGTCCATATGCACGGCGGCCAAGAATATGAAATCAACCTCATCGACACGCCCGGCCACGTCGACTTCCACTACGAAGTGTCGCGGTCACTGGCCTGCTGCGAGGGCGCGGTGCTGCTGGTCGATGCGTTTCAAGGCGTCGAGGCCCAAACCGTCGCCAACGCATTCGCCGCCATGGACGCCGATCTGACCATCGTGCCGGTGATCAACAAGATCGACCTCACCCACGCGCGGACCGACGAAGTCAAGCTGGAAATGCATCAGACGCTGGCCACCGATCCCGACGAAGTGGTGTTGTGCAGCGCCAAGTCGGGCCTCGGCATCGACGCGCTGCTCGAAGCGATCATCGAACGCATTCCTCCGCCCACCGGCGATCCCGACGCGCCGCTGCAAGCGATGGTGTTCGATTCGCACTACGACGAATTCCGCGGTGCGATCACCTACGTTCGCGTCATGAATGGCACGGTCCGCAAGGGACAGAAAATCCGATTCTTGCGGGCCGGCGACAACCACGACGTGCTCGAACTGGGTCAATTCATACCCCAACGACGGCCGTGCGAGGCTCTGACCGCCGGGCAAGTCGGCTATTTGATCTGCAACATCAAATCGCTCGGCGACGTCCACGTCGGCGACACCGTTAGCATTCCCGGCGAACACGGCGGCAAGCCGCTCACCGGATACAAAGAGCCGAAGCGGATGGTGTTCTGTGGACTCTATCCGTCGGACGGCCAGAACTTCGACGAACTGCGCGATGCCCTCTCGAAGCTGGCGATCAACGACCCCAGCTTCGAGTTCGAGCCGGAAACTAGCGACGCGCTGGGCTTCGGCTTTCGCTGCGGATTCTTGGGCCTGCTGCACATGGAGATCATCCAGCAACGGCTCGAGCAAGAGGCCGACATCGACGTCGTGCAAACGGCTCCGAACGTCACATACGAAGTCGTCCTCCGCAGCGGCGAAACGCTGTCGATCCACAAGCCGCAGGACGTGCCCGAGGCGGGTGACATCGAGGAATTCCGCCAGCCGATCGTCAAAGTGAGCATCATTCTCCCCAGCGAATTCATCGGTCCGATCATGCAGTTGTGCATCGACCGCCGCGGCAAATTCGTGCGAACGGAGTACCTCTCGCCGACCCGCGCCATGCTCGTCTATGAATTGCCACTCGCCGAGGTGATCTACGATATGCACGACAAGCTCAAGAGCGCTACCCGCGGCTACGGCACGATGGACTACGAGTTGATCGGCTTCTTTCCCGCGGAGTTGGTGCGGCTCGACATTCTCGTCGGCAGCAAGCGGGTCGACGCTCTGTCGATTATTTGCGACCGCCGCGACGCCGACCGCCGCGGCCGCGCGGTGGTCAAGAAGCTCCGCAAGGAAATCGACCGCCACATGTTCGAGATCGCGATACAGGCGGCCATCGGCAACCGCGTGATCGCCCGCGAGACGATCTCCGCGATGCGCAAGAACGTAACGGCCAAGTGCTATGGCGGCGACATCACCCGCAAACGCAAGCTGTGGGCGAAACAGCGCGAAGGCAAGAAGCGGATGAAGTCGATCGGCAACGTCGACATCCCGCAAAAGGCGTTCATGGCCGTGCTGGAAACCGGCGCGGACGGCGACAAGTAACGCGACGCTCTGGGTTGTCGCGTCAGTCGTCTTCGACCGGCGACGCGTCATCGTCGTCTACGTCGACTTCGCTCCCGAATCCAGCAAAGTCGGATTCGTTCTCGGGAACGGTATCGTCATCGGCGGCGAACTCCTCATCCTCTTCCTCGAAATCGTCGTCGAATTCGTCGTCGAAATCCTCCTCGTCGAAATCGGCCGTTTCGTCGTCGCCGAAATCGAACAACGAATGGGGCGAGCGCTTGTCGCCGAGAGGAAGTGGATCGTCCTCGTCCTGCGAAGCGGCGTCGGCAACGTCCTCTTGGATATCGTTCGAGTCTTCGATTTCCGGCGAACGATTAGCGGGGCGCGACATGAGTGTGTCCTTGCAGAAGGGAACATGCGAAAAGCGAGCCGGCGCGTCGCCTACGCGGAACTGAATCAACGCGAACGGCGGACCGCAAGAGCTTCTAGTTAGTTGAATCGCTCCCCGATGTCAACGCCCCGGAGGAGCGATCGGTAGAGATGGGGGGCCGTCAATCGAAAGGTAATGGCGGCGTACGCGCGGCCGTTCCAACCGGTGAATCGGGAAGAATCGTGCGACTCAAAGGCTCGGCCTTCGCAGGCAGCCGCTCCATACGTGCGTCGGGCCGCTGGAGTTTCGTCGGCCGAAATACCGTTACCGGCGAACCGTCGAGCACGAACGCCGAATAGGGCGGCGTACGAAACGCCGCGGCGAATTGGCGTCCGTACATCTCGGCCCAACCAACGTCGATCTCGACGTCGCCGACATCGGCATGTCGCCACGACGGATGGGCCACGCGGTATTCGATCGTGCGGCCGTCGCGGGCGACGCCGTATCCGAAATAGTGCTCGGCGATGAAGGCTTCATGCGACGACGGATCGAGCCGCCGCCACGGCCCACTGCGCCGGGCGGCCACGTGGTGCGAGCGTCCGTGCGCTCGCCACTCGAATCTCGCCGTTCCGCCCTCGGCGATTTCGCCACCGTCGAGCGACAAGTCGGCGCGGATCGGGACGACACGATAATTCTCGTTGTAGGCCCAGTTGGCGGCCAGCGCAACGGCGCGGCGGTTGACCAATTCGCGAAGGAATACGACGCCACGACGCGTGCCGTCGTCCGCTTCGCGGCGGACGTAAAACCGTAGGTTCACTTCGGGAAACGTGGTGTGAAACGGGATCGGTATGCCCAACACGCGGGTCCGCTCGAAGCGAAAGGCGACGAGGCTCACGTAGCACCGACCGTCGTCGAAATCGAGTTCCGTGCCCGGCGGTACATGCTCGGCAAGAACGGCCGAGTCGATTTCGTAGTTGAGCGCCAGCAGATGTCGCCAATCGGCCGTCAGAAATCGATTCTCCGCCATGAACTTAATCCCAGGTGACTTGTCGAAAAGCGCCGTCAACACGATACGAACCGCAGGAAGTCGACGCCGCGCAACG
>JAJDEG010000484.1 GCA_029259895.1 Planctomycetota bacterium | reverse complement strand
TGTGGTGTCGGTCGAGGTCCGCTTGCCGGATGAGCAGGGTGAGTATTGGCTGCAAGGTGTAAAGCAAGGCGGAAGCGGAACAGTTCGACGCTTCCGATCGCCGGAGCTTAACCCCGGAGTAAACTACACCTACACCGTTGCGGCGGCATGGCACGAGAATGGACGACTAGTGACGGAGGAACGGAGAGTAACTGTCCAAGCCAACACTTCAGTGCTCGTTGACTTTACGCACCCTGTTGCCGCGCCCGGCGAGACCATTTCGCCGGCCGACGTTCCGCCGCCGCCGGAGCCTGCACTCGCGCGGTAGCTCCGACTGCCAGGGTTAGAATTGATGCTTGCTCAGCAGCGTTCCTGTGCTGCATCGGTGCCGATGTGCGCCGGCTGCTGCAATACCTAGTCGCATGAACGAGCGACGTCGCGGAGGTTCAGGCGCGACTTGTTCGACGTGCCGGCACTGCATCGTAGGTGCTATGCGCAGTTCATGCGGCCCTTCGCGGCCGTCGTCCCTTCTTAAGCTCAATCTCAAACTCTTTGGCGATGGCGAGCAGCGTATTGAGGCAGATTTGTCTCGACAAGACTTCGCGCGTCCCGCGAGCACCATGCTCTCGAATGAGGTTAGCCATCCGCTTACGGTCCGGATACTTGTAAGTGCGTCGGCGCCCACGATTCTCGTGTCCTACCATTTTGTGCCCTTTCTTACATCGACTTCGCCTAATCCGAAGCGGATGCATCACGGTCTAAGTCCGCTAAAGCCCGTTGGATGGAGACTGAACGTTCTCCATCGTCAGGCTGCTTTTACGCGGCGTGCTGCAATCGGTCATCCAGTGCAAGCACGCCGTCTCGCAACGAAAGGCGCGAATCGGCCCGGGCTGCGGCCGCGGTGTCGTGCGTGACCATCACGATAGTACGGCCTTCGCGATGAATCTCGTCGAAGAACGCCAGCACGGCAGCGCGACTTTCTGGATCGAGATTGCCCGTCGGCTCGTCGGCAAGGATAACTTCCGGTTCGTTGGCCAAGGTACGCGCCAGGGCCACGCGCTGCTGTTGTCCGACGCTCAACTCACTGGGTTTATGGTCCATCCGATCTTCCAATCCAACTCGGCCCAGCAATGTTTCCGCGCGGCTGCGCTGTTGGTTCGCCGACTTGCCGGCCAGCGACAACGGAACTTCGACGTTTTCGAGCGCCGACAGGTAGGGAACGAGATTAAACGTCTGAAATACGAAGCCGATCCTTGTGCGGCGTAGCCGCGTCCGTTCGGCGACGGGCATATCGTAGAGCGACTGACCATCGAAATGGACGCGGCCCGTCGTCGGCGAGAGCATTCCGCCGAACAGCGAGAGCAGCGTTGTCTTGCCGCTGCCGCTGGGACCGACGATCGCCGTGTAACTGCCGACGGGAATCTCAAGTTGGTTGGCGCGGAAAGCGACGACGTCCTTCCCCCGGCGGGTGTAACGCTTGGTGACATTATCGAGAACGAACATGGTGTTAGACCTCCTGGAAGCAAAGGCATGGATCAATCTTGGCAGCACGGCGCGCTGGCCAGTAGGCCGCTGCCAAGCTCACGACGAGCGCAACTCCGACAGCGGCGACCGTCAGACCGGGTAAGGGTTCGACTGCGGTCGCCGCCCAGTGGGGCCCCCACCAAACCGCCGCGACCATGCCGAGAACTGCGCCTACCGTGCCGGCAGCCAAGCCAACCCAAAGCGCTTTCAGCAAAAACATGCCAGCGACGTATCCGGGAGATGCGCCGAGGGCCATGAGCGTGCCGACTTCACGCCGACGATCGCGCACATTGGCCGCGATGGACCCGGCCACGCTCGACCCGCCTACAACGACGAGAATCGCGGTCACGAACAACGACATATTGCTCATTAGCCGGTTCACGCCGACCTGGGCCTGAACGACATGCGAGATCGTCACGACTTTGGCGTCTGGAAGCAACGCCGAAAGCTGCGGTACAAGTTGTCCCGCCGCGTCTTCGCAACAACCCACAACCTCGATCACGCTGACCACTTCGCCGGCGTTCGTCAAGCTTTGCACGGCGTGTAGGTGGGCGAAAACGCGGCTATCGTCCACGGTGCCCGTGCGCGGCAGCACGCCCAGGGCCTGAAAGTCTTCGCCGAGAATCGTCACCTTGTCGCCGGCCTTGATCGAGGTTGCCTCGGCAATGTCCGCGCCGATGATAACTTCGTTGTCCTTGAGCTCTTCGATGGCGCGATCTGTGACAAGCGCATCAGGCGACGTATTGGCCGCTTGGGAATCGCTCGCGGCCGCCTTTTTGCATCCGTCGTGTTTATTGCTAAACAGCTTGACTGATTGCCAGGCGGCGCTCGCCTGGAATTCGCTTTGCGGCAGAATTCCGGTCAGCGTCACGTCGCGGTCGCCGATTTGCACGGTCGCCGAAAGTTTCGGCGACAGCTTCTCGACGCCCGGCAGGCTTTCGAGCAACACCCGCGACACGTGCGACTCCGGCAGCGTGTGCTGCTGCATGTCGGCTGCGTAGTAGTTTTGCAAGGACGCCTCTTTGGGGAGAATCAGCACGTTCGCGCCGAGACTCTCCATTTGGCGACCGACCTCGCCTTCGGACGCGAACACGACATGGCGAATCGCCACCAGTGCCGCGACGCCCAACAAAACTGCCAAACCACTCGTTACCAAAGCCGAAGGTCGTTCACGAATCTCTTTCCAAACTAAGGATCGTAAGTTCATGCTACTTCACCTTCTTTTCATGTTTACAGTTTGGGTCGTCGCAACACTTGCCAGCCGCGTGCAGATCGGCGGCCAACTTGACCTTCGTCACTTGGGCAGTGTACTTGCCGACCATCACGCCTGGCGGGGCCATGAAAACGACGGTTGTTTCACTCGTTCTGGCGGAGTCAATTTGCAGGTCTGTGAGGAACGACGCTTCCGCCCGGTCGTGAAGTCGCATTGAAACGAGGGACACGCGGCCCTTGAACTGTGGGTCGGCCTGAAATTCTCGCACGCCGGCCGGCGTTGCCGCTTGCTCCGTGGGATGAACGCAGAGCAATACCGCCTTACCGTCTTGAAGCGACTTCATGCAATCGGCCGTGGTCGGCGTCACGAACGATTCGTCGATGTGCTTGGCTTCCAGCTTCTGCGCAAAGACGCCCGTGATCGCTCCGTTTGGCGCCACAGCCAACGTCAACGGCAGCGGTGCTCGCGCGGTCTTGTGCTTCTCGACCAATGCCTTCTCGGCCGGGTCGGCGACGTTCACGTAGACGACGACGGCCTCGTCTTTGCGATTTGCGATTCCTTGAGCAAGCGTATCGACCACAGCTTGGGTCGCTGCGTCGTTCTTCTTGTAGAACACGATGAACGAGTACTTTTGCTCGGCGGCTGCCTGGCTGATTTGCTGCTCCGCCTTGCTGGGCGAAGCCGCCGTGACCGCTGGCGCTGTCCAATTGATAGCCAGCAGCGCGAATAACGCGATGCTCGTGTTAAAGCTTTTCATGACGCATCCTTTCGTCGTCCAAGGGAAATGAAGTGAAGAAACGGTTCGACTTTCAGATTCAATGACAGTTTCGGTTTGCGGCTATTTCTCCGTTTGCAGGCTGTCCGTAAGCAACAGGCCATCGATCGTCTCCGCGGAGTCCCGGAGCTGACGCAGCGCTTCCAAGTAGGCGACTTGCGTCTGAAAATACGTTCGTTGCACATTAAGTAGCGATAGAAAACCGATTTCGCCGCCTTCGTATGATTTGACGGCGATATCGAGCGATTTCTTGGCGTCCGGTAGAATTTGCTGGGCGTAGGCCTCCGTCTGAGCGCGGGAATTGCGATACGGCTCGAACGCCGCGGCGAGTCGCTGCTGAAGGAGCAACTCGATTCGCGTGATATCCGCTTGGGCTGCCGCGATCTGCGATTGCGCTTGGCGAATGCCGCCTTGGTTGCGGTTATAGATGGGCAGGGGAACCGAGAGTTGTACGTTCGCCACCGTATCGCGGGTCGATTCGTCGTACTGCGCACCGGCTTGAGCTTCCCAGTTCGGATATCGGTCGGCGTTCGCTCGCCCGGACGCAGCTTGCGCTTTGGCGAGGTTGGCGTAAGCCGCAGCGACTTCCGGACTCTCTGAGAGCAACCGCCGTGAAGCTTGTTCCCATGTCAACGCGGGCACGGTGCCAAGCAGATCGCCGTCAAGCGGCTTGGGCGGTAACGATGGGTCGCCGATCACCGTGGTAAGCTGCTGCCAAGCAGTCCGATGACGATTTCGTGAATTCCCCAGCAGAATCTTTGCCTGCTGGGATTCAATCCGCGATTGCAACATGTCAACCTCGCTGATGCTTCCCGACTTGAGCAAACTCTGCGACGTTTCGTAGGCTTTTTCGCCGATCTGCGCGAGGTCGCGGGCCAAGTCCATCGCACGTTGAGCTGCGAGTACGTCGTAGAATGACCGTCGAACGTCGGTCAGCACGCGTTGCTGTTGCACCGCGAACTCTTGCTGGAGTCGATCGATTTCGCGATCCATTACGTTGCGGCTCAATCGCAGCTTTTCCGCCGTGACGATCTCCTGCGCGAGAAATGCTCCTTGCAGGCCTGCTCCGCCCTCATTGCCGATCTCTCCGCCGTCATAGCCAATTCGAGGATTTGGCCGAAGACCAACTTGAAGCCATTCGCCACGGGCAGCGCTGATCCTCGCTTCTGCCCTCGCCAACGTCGGATTGCGTTGCAACGCAATCGACTCCAATTCGTCTATCGTAATGCGGGCCGGTGAAATGTCCTCCGCCGGCGGCTGCGGATGCGGCGGCAGCGAATCCACCGGCGTCGCGTGGTCCACACGTTTCGGTTGTGATAGCGTCGGCTCGGGAGGCTGAAGCGATCGCTTTTCCTCGTAGGCGACAGGTTGGATCACGGGCTTCTCGGCAACTGCACCGATCGATTCCGTCGCAGTTACGGTCGAAAGTCGTTGCACTTCTGGCGAACGGCACGCCGGCAGCACGGTCGTCGCCAGCAACGTGATGATCGCGATGGATTGGGTATAACGAAACATGATTGGACTCCATTCCAAAATGCACTCAGTAAGCCGCGATCGCGAATCTTTCGCGTCGCTGGGGTTCGCATCTCGCCGGCGAGAGTTGTTCTGATTCAAGTCGCGCGGCGGCGCGTCCGTACGCCTTCCGAAGCGAGCTACCTCTTGCCGGGATCCCTTCTATTACTCATCTTCGATCGGTGGTGGTTCCTTTCCGTACTTCGCTTTGTACTGCGCTGCAAATTTCGCCTTGAATTCGGGGTGGCAAACAAAACACTGCGAATCCGGGCGGTCGTGCATTTCGCACCAATCGCCCTTCTTTTGGCACTCGGCCGCAAATTTCGCATTGCATTGACCACAGGTCTCTTCAGGAATGCCGTGCTCCGCACACCACCACTCGCCGTGCTGGTGGTCAGTCTTCGCCGATTCCGCCTGATCGGCAACGTTGGCTTTGTCCGCTTCGGCGGTTTTGGTGTCCTTTCCGCAACCCACGGTGAACAGCGCTGCCATTAGCAGGGCACTGGTGATGACAACTTTCGGGGACGAGATTCGCATGGCGATACTCCATTGGGCTATTTGCCCGATCAAAGATGGCTGCTTGCACCAACCGCTTCCTCAGTCGCTTCACACGCGACGTTCGGTATTTGGGTCTGGCGATTAGGAAAGCGAAAAACGACGTATAGAACGCGCAATACAAAAAGGGAAATGACCATCGCGCCGATGACACCGCCGATGACGACCGTCGCCAATGGCCGCTGGACTTCCGCCCCAACGCCGGTGCTCAATGCCATCGGCAGAAATCCGAAGCTGGCCACGAGCGTGGTCATCAGCACTGGGCGGAGCCGCGTAACAGCCGCGGTGCGGACGGCATCGTCCAGCGGCATTCCCCGGCCGAGCAACTGACGGATATAGGATACGAGAATCATGTCATCGAGTACCGCGACGCCCGAGAGAGCGATGAAACCGACCGCCGCGGAGATTGAAAACGGCATGTCACGAATCCATAAGGCGATGAGGCCACCGACCCAGCCGAACGGCACGCCCGTGAAGACGCGCAGGGCATCGACCAGATTGTGGTACGTCAAATACAGTAGCGCGAAGATGAGCGTGATGGCCAGCGGAACGACGATGACCAAGCGTTTCTTGGCGCTCTCGTAGTGTTCAAATTGTCCGCCCCATTCGATGTGGTATCGCCCTGGCGGGAGCGTGATTTCGTCGGCGATTCGCTGCTGCGCTTCCGCAACGAAGCTGCCTAAATCGCGGCCGCGCGTGTTGGCCGTCACGGTGATTCGGCGCTGGCCCCATTCGCGAGTAATCGTCGATGGGCCTTCGACAATGTCAATCGACGCTAGCCGCTCCAGGGGAATTCGCTGACCATCCGGTGTCGATACGAGCATCGCGCCAATTGCCTCGGGACTCGCACGGTGCTGTTCCGGCAAATGCACCGTTAGGGGAAAGCGAAGCTGACCTTCGACGACTTCGCCTAACGGCATGGTTCCGACGGATTCCACCAAGTCGAGCACTGCCTTGGCCGGAATGCCGTAGCGGCCGATGACGTCCTGCTTCACACGGATCTGCAACACCGGCTGCCCCGTGACTTGTTCCGTGCTCACGTCAGCGCTGCCGGGCACGGATTTCAGAACGCGCTCGATCTGTTGAGCGGTGCGGGTCAAAGTCTCAAAGTCGTCGCCGAACAGTTTTACGGCGAGGTCCGAGCGCGTGCCCGCAATCATCTCGTTGATTCGCATTTCGATCGGTTGCGAAAACGCGATCCGCTGGCCTGGCAATTCGCGCAATACTTTATTTATCGACTCGGTAAGCTCCGCTTGCGTGCTGGCCTTCGTCCAGCGGTCGCGAGACTTCAGCGCAATGAAGACGTCGGTGAGTTCGACGCCCATCGGGTCGGTGGCGATTTCCGCGGTGCCGATGCGACTCCACACGTTTTCGACTTCGTCGGCAAATTCAGCGAGAATCGCTTTTTCGATGCGCGTATTCATCTGGACTGATTCTTCCAAGTCCGTGCCCGCCAACCGTACGACACCCATCGCAATCGCACCTTCGGACAGCCTGGGAACGAATTCCGTGCCCAGGTTGGGTGCGATCATTCCGAATGCAACAATCAGCAGCGCGGCGGCGAATCCTAGTACCGCCCCTTTGTGCTTCATGGAAAATGCCAGGACCGGATTGTGGATGCGATGAGCCAGTCGCATGAGTAAGGGAACTTTCTCCTCGATTCGCCGAGGCAAGATGAAGCTCGCCAACACCGGCATCAACGTCATGGACAAAACCATAGAACCCGCCAGCGCGAAGATGACGGTCAATGCCATCGGCCGAAATAGCTTCCCCTCGATTCCTTCCAGGGTCAGGATCGGCAGATACACGATCATGATGATCAGTTCGCCGAACAGCGTGGGCTTGCGGACTTCCACCGCCGCGTCGCGAACGATCTCTAACATCGTGCGTCGACGGTTCTCATCGTGAGCGATATGGCGAACGCAGTTCTCCACCATCACGACGCTGCTGTCGACCACCATTCCGAAGTCGATTGCGCCGAGACTGAGCAAGCTTGCGGCGACGCCGAACCGCAACATGCCTGAGAACGCAAATAGCATCGATAGCGGGATCGCCAAGGCCACGATGGTGGCAGCACGGAGGTTGCCGAGGAAAAGGAACAAGATCGCGACGACGAGCAAGCCGCCTTCGAAAAGGTTCTTGCGGACCGTGTCGATGACGTGATCCACCAATTGCGTCCGGTCGTAGACGGTCTGAATCTTCACGCCCGGTGGCAACAAAGCTTTGATCTCATCGAGTCGGTCTTTCAAGGCCCAGGTAACTTCGTGGCTGTTCTCGCCCATCAACATGAATCCCAGGCCCAGAACGGCTTCGCCTTGACCGTTGGCGGTTACGGCGCCGCGACGGATTTCGTGTCCGATGGTTACGCCCGCAACGTCGCCGAGCCGGATCGGAACACCGTCCTTGGCAGCTAGGACAATTTGCTTGATCTCGGCCTCGTTCGTGACTCGACCGATGCCATGCACGAGGAGCATTTGGGCTTTTTGGCGGATGCTGCCGCCGCCGACGTTGCGATGATTCTTCTCGACGGCTTCGACGACCTCGTCAAACGTGATGTCGTGCTTGATGAGCTTGTTTGGGTCGACGCGGACTTGATATTGTTTTTCATAGCCGCCCCAACTATTGACTTCGGCCACGCCGCTGACCGTACGCAGTTTCGGCTTCACGATCCAGTCATGCACGGTGCGCAGTTCGGTGAGTTTGGCCGTGCGCTGTTCCTCCGAGAGCTTCGACAGGTCGATGCCGTCGGCCGTGAGAATGTAATGAAAGACTTCGCCCAGCCCCGTCGCCACCGGCCCAAGTTTCGGACGTTCGATATTCGGCGGCAACTCGACAGTGCCCACACGCTCATTGACCAGTTGGCGGGCAAAATAGATATCCGTGCCGTCGACAAACGTGACGACGACCTGGGAAAGGCCGAATTTCGACACCGAACGCAGCCGTTCGAGGCCCGGCAATCCGCCGATGACTTGCTCGATGGGAAAAGTGATTTGCTGCTCGACCTCCTCGGGGGCCAACGACGGCGCGGTGGTATTGATCTGCACCTGCACGGGAGTCGTATCCGGAAATGCGTCGACATCAATGCGCGTCAACGAGTAAGCGCCAACCGCCGCCGCGACCAACACGGCAACGATGACGAGCGCCCGGTGACGCAACGAGAAGTCGATGATCCAATTCAGCACGGACACGTTCCTGTCTTCGCGGCGATCCTATTGACGCCTGATGCTTTCCGTATCGTTAGCAGTTCGTGCGGCCCGACCGGGCCGTTACTTATTGCAGTCCGCTCAACCCGCCCCCAGATTGTTCTTTAATAGTTGGGCGCGCATCGCGCCGCCCCCTTTCGTGGCCACAAGTTCGCCTGGAAGAATACCGGCGATTAGCTCGGTGTTGTCCAAGTCCTTTGCGCCGACTTGCACGGTTCGTACGTGAAACACCTTGGGGGCGTTGTCTTGCAAATAGTTCTTATCGCGAACGAATACGACTGTGCAGCAGCCTTCCGTTTGGACCGCCTCGCTTGGGACGAGTACGGCGCGCGGCTCCTTACGAAGTACAATATTCCCCGTGCCAAAAGTGAACGCCCGAAGTGCATGCTCGTGGTTGTCCAAGTCCACGCGGGCCTTGACGGTGCGTGTTCTTTCATCGACGGCCGGATTGACCCACGTCAACTGCCCAACCACCTCGCTGTCACCGGCATCCGGCTGAAATTGGACTTCTTGTCCCGCGCGAATCAGCCGTGCGTCCTCGGCTCGCACGTCAAGAGAAAGCCACATCTGCCGGTCGTCGGTGACCACGAACATCGCTCGGTCTTCACTGACGACCTCGCCGGCCACCGCATCACGTCCCGTGACAACTCCCTCGATGGTCGTCCGAATTGGCAAAAGGTTTCCGCTGACGTGTCCACGATCAAATTGCGCCGCGATTTCGTCTGGCAATCCGAGGACCGCAATTCGGTCATGCAATTCGGCGTCCGACAATCCGCGCAACCCGCTTGCGTCAATTGTGAGCCTTAGATTGGCCAACGCACCCTCCGTCGCGAGCAAACCGACTTGGGCCTCTCGAACCGAGGCCTCGGCTTCCTGGATGTCTCGCGCGGGCAACCCTGCCGCGGAGGCTTGCTTGCGTTGCAGTGACGCCTCCTTTAAGTCCAAGCGAGCCAGTGCCTGCAACAAGTCCGTCTTTGCTTTCGCTACCTCGGCGGAATCGACCAGCGCCAATACATCGCCCGGCTTTACGTGGTCTCCGATCTGTCGTTCCACGCGCCACACCGTTCCTGGGACGGGAGACACGACGTGCAATACGCGCGATGGGTTGTATCCGATCTGACCAGTCGCCGTGACGGCCTCGGCGATCGGTCCCTGCCAAGCGCCGGCAACGTCAACGCCTGCTCTATCGGCGGCTTCTTGCGAAGCGAACTGAATGCGCCGCTCGTAAAGCCGACAAATGCT
>JAJDEG010000483.1 GCA_029259895.1 Planctomycetota bacterium | reverse complement strand
CGGAAGCATCGATAGCCGGCACACGTCGCGACGCCGATGCGGAGCAAGGTTCTCGCTATACATCGGCAATTCGAGTTGCAATTGACTGAGCAGCCACGCCAGCCGCAATACTTCGGGCAATCGGTCGTCGGCATTGGCGAGTACGGCTTCGATGCGCACCGAGTTGTATGGCGGATGGGCCGCGCCGCCGCCCGATTCGAGCGGTTCGACGAGGATCACATCGGCACGCTCGACTAACAATTCCGCCGACGTCAGTGCCGCAATGATCCGCAGCAATCCAGGGCCGCGCGCTTCCCAGGCTGCACGAAGTGGACCGACGCGAAGGTGCAGGTCGGCCGCGAGATTCGGCCGGGCCGTCGACATCGCCGCTTCGACGCCGCCGATGGCGCGGGCCAGCGACTCGACGTGCGTAACATTGCGGCCGTGGCCGAGCGACTTGGTCAGCGCAACGTCGGCCAACTGCCGATTGCCATCCAACTCGGCAGACAACGCACAAAGATGTTCGAGAAATGTCGGCAGCACGCAGCGCACGGCGACCAGCGGGTCGGCGAGTTCGAGCATCGCCGGGGCAAGTGCAGCGGAGAGCTTTTCATCGACGAAAGTTCCGCCATTGACGGAGACCGAAATCGCATGCGTGCAACTGGCCGAAAAACTGGGCCGCCAGCGAAGTTCCATAGTGCTTGGCTCCTCGGTCGGATCGTGGGATGAACAAGTGTAGCACGATCCTACGGCCTGGCCGCAGCGTTTCGCTGCCGCAGAGCCTCGTAAAACAGCACGGCCGCCGTCGCTGAAACGTTCAAGCTATCGGCGATGCCGAGCATCGGCACGCGAATCGCCGTGGCGCCGGCGGCGTGCCAGGCGTCGCTCAGGCCGTGCGACTCGCTGCCGAGAACGATCGCAGCGCCGCCTGTGAAGTCGGCTTGCGTATATTCGAGCGCCGCGTCGAGTCGAGCGGCCAAGGGTCGCAGCGAACGGTCTCGCAGCATGGCGACGACGTCCCTAGCGGCGGCGGCGCAAACGGGCAATGCGAATAGCGTGCCGAGGCTAGCGCGGATGGTGTTGGGGTTGAACAGGTCCGTGCCGCCGTCGGCGACGATCACGGCGGAGATGCCAGCGGCGTCGGCGGTGCGGAGAATCGCGCCGAGATTGCCTGGCTTTTCGACGCCTTCGACGATGGCGACGAGCGGGTGGTCCGGAAGCGTGAGCGTGGCGAGCGACCAATCGGGCGTGCGAGCAACGGCGACAACCCCGTCCGCGCGATCGCCGAACGCCAGCCGCCCAAACACGCGCTCGGCGACTTCGATGGTCGTCGCGCCGGCGGAATCGAGCGCGGCCAGCGCGGCGAGCGATTCCTCCGACCGGCAGAGTGGCGTACAGACGTAGGCTTCGTCGATGCCAATTCCGGCGGCGAGGGCGCGGGACAGTTCGCGAGCGCCGTCGATGAGAAACTGTTTGCGCTTGTCGCGCTCGCGCCGCTCGCGCAATGCGGCGGCAGCTTTGATGCGTGGATTCGCCGTGCTGGTGATCTGTTCGTCGGCCATGATACTTCTCGTCGTTACGTTCGTACTCGGAATAGTCGAACGTGATTATGCTTACTGATTGTGCTTACCAGGAACAGTGGCGAGAGCAATACCCGCTTTGCAACAACCGTCCGGAACGATCGGGGATCTGCATGTCGCGAACATCCGGGCGGTCATCATCGCTGACTGACTCCGTAAATCCAGGCATGTCCGCGACCGTCGGCGAAACGGAGTGATGGGTAAACAATGTTGCCCGATGCTGCGGCAATAATAGCGAATGCAGCGCAGCGCTGAGAGTCTCCCAATCCTTGGCAAGTTCCCAGACTTGCCCTTGCGGTCCGTGCCCATACGCCGGCGGATCGGCGATGATCAGATCGTACTTGTTTCCGCGTCGAACTTCGCGATCGACGAACTTGCCGGCATCCTCGACGATCCACCGAATCGGCGCATCCGTCAATCCGGAAAGCTCGGCGTTGCGACGGGCCCACGCGACGGTATTGGCCGCGGCATCCACATGAACGACTTCCGCCCCGGCAGCGGCGGCGGCGAGCGTGCTGCCGCCTGTGTAAGCGAACAGATTGAGCACTCTAGGCCGACGTTCGAGTCCCGTCGCCGCGCCGAATCCGCGAATCTTCTCGTCGATCCAAGCCCAATTGTCCGCCTGTTCGGTAAAAACGCCGACGTGCCCAAACGGAGTGCGTTTGATTTCGAGACTGAATGGCTCGTGCCGAATAGTCCACCGCTCGGGCAACTCTGCGGCGCATTGCCAATCGCCGCGGTCGCCGGTCGTCCGCTCGTATCGCGCGTCCGTGGTTTTCCACTCGCTCGGCAACCGGCAATCAATATCGCCCGCCGCGACGCAAGGGCGATCGAGAACGTACGGGCCGAACCGTTCGAGTTTCCTTCCGAGGCCGAAGTCGATTAGTTCGTATTGGTCGAGCGAGAACATGGCGCATGACGGCGAGTGACTGCGGCGGAGCGAGGGTGTTCGTTATACAACGAATGGAGCGTTACAGGCCATCGGTCACTCCATCTCCGCTTGCGTACGCCGCGGTCATCCGTCGTGGCGAATGCCCTGCTCGACGAACGCCTTGAGGCCATCGGTGAACAGTTGCGTCCATCCGGAACGTAGTGACTCGATGTTCGCGTCGTCGACGTGGCCGACGTGGGCGTCGACGACCTTGAGCGTGCAGCCATTCTCGCCGCGCGGCACCAACTCCAGTTTGAGATGCGACATGGCCGGGCCGCCCCAGTCGGGCGCGATGTGTCCGACCAGATAGATCGCAAAATCCGCCGGCCGGCACCAATGCACCGTCATCCACAGTAGGCTGCCGCCCTCGGGCAGATGCTCGACCAGGCCGCCGCCGGCCTGCGTGTCGAACGTGACCGTCGAGCCTTCGCCGACCATGTGAAAGTCGGGCAGCCACCAGGCGTTCGTCTCGTCGACGATGGCTCGCCACGCCCGTTCGCGCGGCGCGTCGATGGCGATTTGCAGCTCGTAGGAATACCCGCGGACGGAAAGCTCTTTCCCAGATTTCATGATTTGGCTCCGGATCGATGGCGTTTTATGGAAGGCGACTGCTCGGCGCGATGACGGTCTTCGACGTGTTCCTTGAGCCGCGAAAGCGACGAGGCGAGTCGCTGCACGTGTTTACTAATCCAGCGGTCGCACACGCGTTGGATCGGCAGCGGATTGAGGTAATTCCACCGCGTTCGTCCTTCGCGGCGAACGACGACCAACTCGGCCGCGACGAGCACGTCGAGATGCTTCATTACTGCCGTGCGGCAGATGGAGTCGAAGCGCGTGACGAGCTCGCCGGTCGTTTGCGGACGTTCGGTCAGCGCGTCGAGAATGTCGCGCCGCATCGGATCGCCGAGGGCACGCCACACGAGCTCATTCTGTTGTTGGCGGCGAGTCATGTCACTAAATGGTGACATGGTTGTCGGGCGAAGTCAAGTCCTCTGTAAATTAAGGGTTATCCCACATCCGGAATTTGTAGGAGGCGAATCCTTTCGCCGAAAGACCTGTCAAGCGGTTCCCTCGGCGAAAGGATTCGCCTCCTACAGTTCTGGGATAGGCACTAAGTCCTCGGCAAAATTGTCGCGGCAACGACACGTTCGAGAAACGGCACGCCCGAGAATCGAGTTGAAGGCGCGGCCCTTCCGGCAATTGCCCAGCGGCGTCGGCGAGATTAGGATGATTCCGTCGCGTTGCGATTTGACGAACATGCGATTTGATGAACTTGGCCGTTCGACGACGGAATTGGGCTTTGTAGGCGGGATCGAACTCATGCGAATTCTTGGGCGCGCGTTGCAACTCTTCGGTCTAGTGGTGTTGCCGGTGGCGATGGTGCTGGAATTGTCGAAACTGCTTGGGCGGGACTTCGGGGTGAGCGACATGGTGATCATGTTGGTCGCCGGGGCGACGGCGTTTCTGATGGGGCGCGTTATCGAGGGGTATGCACGAGGGTGACGAGTGTCGGCAAAAGCGTTCGCTGGCCTTCATTGGCACACGGACGAT
>JAJDEG010000482.1 GCA_029259895.1 Planctomycetota bacterium | reverse complement strand
CGTCAATCACGCCGTGTCCGCCGCGGAATTTGGCTGGCGATTCGGCACGGGCAAGTGGCCGGACTATTATCCGGATAGCCAGGGCGCGGTCGTCGACATTGGGCTTGGCTCGCCGACGGGGATCGTCTTCGGCACGGGGGCGAAGTTTCCGGCGAAGTACCAACGGGCGCTGTACATCAACGACTGGACCTACGGCAAGATTTACGCCGTTCACATGCGTCCGGCCGGCGGAAGCTACGTGGCCGATTTCGAGGTCTTCGCCGAAGCCAAACCGCTGCCGGTGACCGACGTCGTCGTCAACAACGACGGCGCGCTGTACTTCACGATCGGCGGACGCGGCGTGCAGTCCGGCTTGTATCGCGTGACCTACGCCGGCGACGAATCGACAGCGGCTGTCGGCGCGATCGAGGACGCCGCGAACGAGGACGCCGCGGCGACGAAGGCCCGCAAGTTGCGCCGCGAGCTAGAGGCGTTTCACACGCGAACGGACGCGGGGGCGGTCGATTTCGCCTGGCCACACTTGAGCAGCAGCGACCGTTCGATTCGCTACGCGGCGCGCGTGGCCGTAGAGCATCAGGACGTCGCTTTGTGGAAAGACAAGGCATTGGCCGATGGCCGCGCGACGGCAACGATCCAGTTGATGGTGGCGTTGGCCCGGGCTGGCTCGCCGGAATTGCAGTCGGCCATCCTCAGTCGGCTCAACCAACTTCCGTGGAATCGGTTGACCGAGGAACAAACGCTCGAAGCGTTGCGGGCATACGGTCTGGCGTTCATCCGGCTCGGCAAACCGGCCGCCGCGGACGCCGAGGCCGTGTTGGCGAAGATTGATTCGCTTTATCCCGGGCAGAGCGACAACGTCAATCGCGAACTGTGCCAGTTGCTCATATACCTCGAAGCGCCGAAGGTCGTGTCGCGTTCGATGGACCTGCTCAAGAAAGCCACGACGCAGCAGGACCAGTTGCACTATGCGTTTGTGCTGCGAAACGCCAAGAACGGCTGGTCGAGCGACGAACGCAAGGCATATTTCAGTTGGCTCAGCATGGCCGAGGCAAAGTACCGCGGCGGGGCGAGCTTCAAGAACTTCATCATTCGCATCCGCAAGGACGCCGTGGATACGCTCTCCGAGACGGACCGCCTCGCGCTGAAGGATGTCATTGAGGGACGCGAGCAGGTCGAATCGGTCGAAGCGCAGACCACGCGGCAGTTCATTCACAACTGGCAGATGGAAGACCTGCTGCCGATGCTCGACCAACTCGATTCCGGCCGTTCGTTCGAGCGCGGGCGAGAAGCCTACCACGTCGCCCAATGCTACAAGTGCCATCGCTTTGCCGGCGACGGCGGGGCGACGGGACCAGATCTGACGGGGGCGGGAAATCGGTTCAGTGCTCGCGATCTGCTCGAATCAGTGGTCGCGCCGTCGAAGGTGATTTCCGACCAGTACAAAGGGGCGAATTTCACGACGGTCGACGGCGAGGTGATTTCCGGCCGCGTGATCGAGGACGCCGACGGTGTCCTCCGAATTCGCACGAATCCGTTCGCCGACGATTTGATGGAGATCAAGAAGAGCGACATCGAATCGAGCAAACCGTCGACCGTGTCCGAAATGCCGCAGGGCGCCATCAACGTGCTAACTAAGGAAGAAGTACTCGACCTCGTGGCGTACCTTCGCTCCGGTGGAAACGAAAAGGACAAGGTGTTTGCGAAGTAAGCCCGATGCGCGGCACGGCGCGGCATTGAAAAAGACGCGAGGCACTTGAGCCATTTGAACGTGGAACGTAGAACGAACGAGTCGGATGTCGGTGATGGAGAGCGAACGTCGTACTTGCGCGTCGCTGACCCCGACACTTGATCCCTGGCCCCTGCCCCTGATTACGAGGTTTTCGGGTGATCCATTATCGCCCGTTCCGAAATACCGACCCGCGCCGCCTGGTGGATATCTGGCGGAGCCACTCGGCCTGTCGCGGATTGGTGCAGCCGATGTCGGTCGCGCTGTTGGACGAGTATGTACTGTCGAAGCCGTATTTCGATCGCCGCGGACTAATCGTCGCCGTCGACGGCGACGACGTGGCCCAGCAAATGCCGGTTGGGTTCGTCCACGCCGGTTTTGGCGCCAACGCCTCTGGCGACGACATCGACATGGCGACCGGCGTCGTCAGCATGTTGATGACGCATCCGCTCGACGTTCGAGCGGAGATCGAGCGAGAATTGCTTGGCCACGCAGAGGCGTATCTGGCCGAACGCGGCGCGAAGCGGATTCTGCTCGGCGGCGTGGGGCGTAACTGCCCCTTCTATCTCGGTCTATACGGCGGTAGCGCCATGCCGGGCGTGCTGGACTCGGACGAGTCGCTGCTGGCGCTTGCCAAAGCGGCGGTGGACGGTGACGGTGCGGCACGCGGCTATCGAGCCACGGGACGGCGAACGGTTTGGCATCGCGAACTGGCCACGCTGAGGCCGCTCGTTGATCGGACGCAGATGCAAATCCGCCGCCGGGCAAATGCCGAGTCCACGTTCGATCCACCGGCGGAGTGTTGGTGGGATGCGTGCGTTTACGGGCCCGTCGACCGCACGCGGTTCGATCTCGTGGGCCGCGACGACGCCGCGGTATGGGCATGGGCCGAGTTTTGGTCGATGGATGCGTTTTCTGCCAAGTGGGGCGTAAGGGCGTGCGGCCTGCGGCGTATCGAGGTCGACGCCGATCAGCGTCGCGAGGGGCTGGCGACGTTTCTCCTCGGCGAGGCGCTCAAACAACTCGCCGCGCAAGGCGTAGCCGTTGTCGAGGCCCACTCCGGCGACAACGACGAGTCGTCGGCGGCGTTGTTTCGCAAACTCGGCTTCGTCGACGTCGATCGAGCCACCGTCTACGAGAAACATCTCCCGGGCAACGGCACGGCGAACGGCGGAGTCGAGACGCTGTCGCGGGCGGCAAAGGCCTGAACCGGCGACAACCTCGCACCCAACCGTCCGTTTGGGGCGCGGACAGCGGGTTCCCGCGCGTATAGGATGACACAACGCTGGGGCGAAGCGAACGCCGGCAGACAATTGCCGTGCCGCCGCTGGACCCACTCCATGCTGCCTTGCGACTTGGCCCGATGCCCGAATTTGAACAAATCTCGTTCCGTTCCGAGCAGTTCTCGGGCCGCGCCCGGCTGTTTCCACTGCCGAATCTGGTGCTGTTTCCACACGTCATGCAGCCGCTGCACGTCTTCGAGCCTCGCTATCGCGACCTGGTCGAGGAGGCGCTCGACGGCGACCGCTTGATTGCTTTGGCATTGCTCTCGCCAGGTTGGGAAAAGGACTACGACGGCCGGCCGCCGGTGTACCCGACCGCATGCTTGAGCATGATCGCCAAGCACACGCGGCTCGACGATGGGCGATACAACTTATTGCTCGTCGGCGTGCGGCGAATTCGCATCCAGCACGAGCTGCCGCCGACGCGTACATTCCGCGTAGCGGATGCCGAAATCGCCGAGGACGAATTCCCGCACGAAGACGCCCCCGCGCGCCCGGCGCTACAGCGCCGGCTTATCGAACGATTTCGCGGTCTGCTGCCGCAAGTGCCAGAAGCCCGCGAACAACTCGAACAATTGCTGCGCGAAGAAGTGCCGTTGGGCATCCTCACCGACATCATGGCGTACACGCTCGACCTCGACGTGGCCGTAAAGATGCAATTGCTCGCCGAGCCAAACGTCGATGCCCGCGCACGGATGCTCGTCGACCTGCTCGCTCAAGCGCGATCGGACCGGTCGAAGTTTCCCGGCGGCTGGCCGCCGAAGTTCAGCGTAAACTAACTCGTCTCATTCGGGCGACAACGTTTGCGATGCGCTTTCGTGGCGACGAAGGAATCTCCATTTGCCGCGCAACGTGGCCAACGCACGCATGCCAAGAGATCAGCGAACCCTGTTCGACACCGATCCCGCACCGTGGGACGTGGACAATGCCGCCGAAGGTTTAGTGGCGCGCGTGGTCGTGCCGGTCGGTCCGCTGCGGCCGCTCGATTATCTGGTGCCCGAGGGCCTGCGCGAGCAAATCGAGGTCGGCCGGCGCGTGAGTGTGCCGCTGGGGGGCGGCGACCGATTGGTGATCGGGTATTGCGTCGAGTTGGAGCACCGCAAACACGGCGACCGACGGCTCAAGGAAGTCGCCGGATTAGTCGACCGGCGGAATCTGCTGTCGCCGGCGATGTTGCGGCTTACGCAGTGGATGGCCGACCGATACTTGTGCGGCTGGATGGCCGTGCTCGAAGCGGTCGTGCCCGCGGGCGTGCGAGGCCAAGCCGGCACACGCGTGGCGACGCTGCTCTCTGTGCCAACTGACGTGCGCGAACGGTTGGGCGGAGAGCAATTGACCGACAAGCAGCGGACCGTGCTTAAGTATCTGGTCGCCGCGCCGCGGCCGATGACCGCGCGACAACTGGCGCTGGCGTGCAAGTGTACGGAAGCACCCATCAACGCGCTGCGCAAGCGCGGTCTGATCGCGTCGGAACGCCGTCGCGTGCGTCAGGGGGAGTTCGACGAGTTGCCGGCCGAGCGCGAAACGCCGCTTCACCTCAATGCCGCCCAGCGAGCCGCGCTCGATACCATCCTCGCTCCGATGCACGCCCGGCGGCACGAGACGATCGTGCTGCACGGCGTCACCGGCAGCGGCAAGACGGAAGTTTATTTGCAGGCCATCGACGAAGTGATCCGCTTCGGCCGGCAGGCGATCGTGCTGGTGCCGGAAATCAGCCTCACGCCACAGACGAAGCAGCGATTTCGCGCCCGATTCGATCGCGTGGCCGTACTACACAGCCACCTAAGCGACGCCGAGCGGCATTGGCATTGGGAACAAATCGCCGCCGGCGATGTGCAAGTCGTGGTCGGCGCGCGGAGCGCCGTGTTCGCCCCCACGCCGCACCTGGGCATGATCGTGCTGGACGAGGAACACGAAGGTTCGTTCAAGCAAGACAAGGCGCCGCGGTACCACGCTCGCGACGTGGCGCTGCGGCGTGCCAGCGCCGAGGACGTGCCGCTGGTGCTCGGTTCCGCGACGCCTTCGTTGGAAAGCTGGCGACGGGCGGCGACGGGCGAGTATCGGCTCGTCGAATTGCCCGAGCGAGTCGAAGGGCGGCCGCTGCCCGACGTGGTGACGGTCGATCTGCGCCAACAGGCCTCGCGCTGGCAGCCCAAGGGCGCGATCAGCCGACAGTTGGAACTGGCGATGCGACGCGCGCTCACCGACGACGGGCAAGTGATCCTGCTCCTCAATCGCCGCGGGTTCGCCACGCACATCCAATGTCCGGCCTGCGGCGCGGCGGTGAAGTGCCCGAATTGCGACATCGCGCTCACGCATCATCGCGAGTTCGAGCGGGCGGTGTGCCATTACTGCGATTTCGAGCAACCCGCGCCGCAGCATTGCCCAGAGTGCCAGTTTACGGGCATTCGCTACAGCGGCCAAGGGACGCAGCGGCTCGAATCGGAAGTGCGGCGGAAGTTCGCGGACTTTCCATGTCTGCGAATGGACGCCGACACGATGCGGTCGCCCGGCAGCCACGACAAAGCGCTGACCCGCTTCCGCGAAGGCGAGATTCGCATCCTGCTGGGGACGCAGATGATCGCCAAGGGACTGGACTTTCCGAACGTGACGCTCGTCGGGGTCGTTAACGCGGACATCGGATTGCACCTGCCCGACTTTCGAGCTGCGGAGCGGACTTTTCAACTCGTCACACAAGTCGCCGGTCGCACGGGTCGCGGACCGCGCGGCGGGCGGGTGCTCGTGCAGACGTTTTCGCCCGACCATCCGGCGATTCAGGCGGCCGTTCGGCACGATTACCATCAGTTCGCACAATTTGAATTGCCGATCCGCGAAAGCTTAGACTATCCGCCGTTCACGTCGCTCGTGCGGATAGTGGTTCGTGGCCCAGCCGAAAAAGTCGCGGAACAATTCGCTGCGACGCTCGGCGAGCGCATCCAAAACGCCGCTCAGCGTGGCGCCAGTAGCTCTTCGACGACAGAAGGTGGCACTGGTCGCTTGGCCTTGGGCACGCCGATTGGCTCGCCCAGCAGTAGTGAACAGACGCTCGACTGCAAAATCCTCGGCCCCGCCCCTGCCCCGTTTGCAAAGCTACGCGGAAAATACCGATTCCACATGCTCGTCATGTCGGGCGATGCCGAGCGACTACGCGACGCGATTCGCCGGGCAACGGAAGGCATCGCCCCACCCGACGGTGTCGAATGGATCGCCGATGTGGATGCAATCGACATGCTATGAAAAAGCAAGGTTTCTTGCAGAGGGGTCGCCGAAACCGGGTAAATCGACCTACACCAGCGGTCCTGTGCAGTCCCTGGCTTTCCCGCCGGCCGTGTGTAGAATGAGGGTAGCTCGCGGCGCTGTTCGGGCGATGGCCCAACACGTCGCATAGCGGCGGCAATTTGACGGAATTATGGGAGATTCGAGCCGGTCGCAACCGGCGACAAGCCCGTGCAAGGCGCGTGATTTCGACACGAGAGAATATCGTCGAGGCGAGTCCCTTGGTGTGCGACGGCCGCAATGCGAGCGGCCGTGTGATGCACATCGGCGGACTCGCCTCTTTGTTTTAGGCTTGAGGGATGAGGCTCGACGCATCGCGGCCGAATCCTGAGTCCCTAGCACCGCGTCCCGCACTCCGATTCTCAGAAAGGAACCGCGTGATCCAACCTGCCGCCCGAACCGCTGTGGCTCCTGCCGACCGCGCTGCGCGGAGCCTGGAACTTGCGTTGGCCGCCGCGCGAACCGCGGCCGACAACCGCGGCCGCGACATCGCGGTGCTCGATTTGCGAGGCATCACGCCCGTGTTCGACTACTTCGTGATCGCCACCGGAGCAAGCCGCCGCCAGCTTCACGCCATCAGCGAGGAGATCGATCGCGTGCTCGAGCAAGAGATGGGCGACCGCCGCCTGGGCATCGAAGGCTACGCCGGCAGCCAGTGGATTCTGCTCGATTACGGCGACGTCGTCATCCATTTGTTCGACGAAAAGACGCGGGCGTTTTACGATCTAGAAAACCTGTGGAACCCCGCTCCGCACGTCGATGTTTCGTCGATCGTCGATCGGCCGCAATTGGCGTAGTGCGCGCGGAGCTCGCAACCAAGCGGCCCGAAACGTGCGCGGCGAAATTGCTGCAATTCGTTCATGGACTCGTTTTGAAGCGTTTCACGAATGATGGGCACGTTTCGCCAACACGTTACCCGTCGACACTTCTTCGCCGATTGCGGCGTGGGGCTGGGCAAGATCGCACTGGCGTCGCTGCTGACGAAATCGGCAGCTCGGGCCGATGCGCCGGTCGCCGGACCGCAACCGCCACATTTTGCTCCGAAGGCCAAACGGGTCATCTTCCTGTTCATGGCCGGTGCGCCGAGCCAGCTCGACTTGTTCGACTACAAGCCGCAGTTGGTCAAGTACGACGGCAAGCCGATCCCGCCAGAAGTGATTCGCGGCCAGCGATATGCCTTCATCCGGCCGGATGCGCAAGTGCTCGCCCCGCGGTTCAAGTTCGCCCGACATGGACAGAGCGGAGCGGAGCTTTCGGAGATGCTGCCGCATTTGGCGGGCGTGGCCGACGACGTGGCGTTCGTGCGGTCGATGCACACCGATCAGTTCAACCACGCGCCGGCACAGATCTTCCTGAACACCGGCGGTCCGCTGCCGGGTCGACCGGGCATGGGCGCTTGGGTCACCTATGGCCTGGGCTGCGAAGCGGATGACCTGCCGGCGTTCGTCGTGCTCACCAGCGGCGGCGGATTGAGCGGCGGAGCGGCGAATTACGGGGCCGGCTTCTTGCCGACGAACTATCAGGGCGTCGTGTTTCGCTCTCAGGGCGACGCCGTGCTCAACGTGTCGAATCCGCCAGGCGTCGACGCGCGGCTGCAGCGCGACACGCTGGACTTGGTGCAGGAATTGAATCGCATGCGGCTGGCCGACGTGGGCGATCCCGAAATCGCGTCGCGGATCGGCGCGTTCGAGATGGCCTATCGCATGCAAACCAGCGCGCCGCAGTTAATCGACATGGCGGGCGAATCGCGGCAGACGCTCGACATGTATGGCGCGACGCCGGGCAAGGCGTCGTTCGCCAACAACTGTCTGCTCGCGCGACGGATGGTCGAACGGGGCGTGCGGTTCGTGCAGTTGTTTCACGAGGCCTGGGACCATCACTCCGACGTCGCCGGCGGCGTGCGGACGCAATGCGGCCAGACCGATAAGCCCGCCGCGGCGTTGGTCAAGGATCTCAAACAGCGCGGCCTGCTCGACGACACGCTCATCGTCTGGGCCGGCGAATTCGGCCGCACGCCAATGGTCGAGTCGAACGCCTCGCTTGGCCGGAGCCTCGGCCGCGATCACCATCCACAGGCGTTTACGATCTGGCTCGCCGGCGGCGGCGTGAAGCCAGGGTTCACGCTCGGCGCGACCGACGAGCTCGGCTTTCACACGGTCGAGGATCCGGTCCACGTTCACGATCTACAGGCGACGATTCTGCACTTGCTGGGCCTCGACCACGAGCGGCTGACATTCATGTATCAGGGCCGCAAATTCCGCCTGACCGACGTACACGGCAACGTCGTTAAGAAACTGCTTGCATGACGCAGCGCGACTCGCCGGCTTTCGCACGGCGTCATGCAGCTTCGATCCAGCGTGCCAGCAGCGATTGCAGCACGGCGTGCTGCTCCGTGTGTTTCGCGCACGGTTTGAGCGGGCACAAATCTCGGCACACCGCCGCCAAATCGCCGCCGCGCTCGGGCAGCAACGCGTTGATAAGCGCCCCGTAGGCCGCGGTTTGATAGGAAAGTTCGTCGCTCTGGGCTCCGACGAGAACTTCCGCCGTAGGAGAGAGCACGCCCACGCCCGCCGTGAACGCTTGCTGAACGAGCGGCGACTGGCTCAATCCGCCGGTGAGGACGAACCGATTGACTGGCGGCGCGCCGTCGGCTTCGGCGAGCATC
>JAJDEG010000481.1 GCA_029259895.1 Planctomycetota bacterium | reverse complement strand
TGGCGTCGATCACGAACCGACGACCGTTAAGGTACCTGACGAGCGCGACACGATTTTCGGCGAGTTCATGCGGACGTTAGACGAAATCCGTGGCGACTCGGGTGCGGATATTGAACTGGGGGCCTACATCGGCGAGACGGCCCTGGGCGATGATTTATTGAGTCGGCTCGATCCGCAAACGAGCGAAGAACGCGAGCGGCGGCTGCGTCATGTTGCCGAGTTGGGTCGCGAACTATTGACGGGTGAGTCGACGGGCCCGGCTGCCGCGCTGCGATCCACGCAGAAGCGGGCCGAACAGATTACGTCGGCCGTGTAGCCAATTCATTGCCTGATCTCGTCTGCCTCGGGCGACGAGTTCTCGGTTGTAGGGAGACAGCCTCGTGCGAATTCAACGACTTTCCATCTCCGCTTTCGGCGCTAGCCGGAACTTGGAGTTCTCCAATCTGGATGGCGGTCTGACCGTCATCTACGGCACGAACGAAGCCGGCAAGACGACGCTGATGAACTTTCTCCGCGCGATGCTCTACGGCTTCGACGGCGCGCGGCGACAGCGCTACATCCCTCCCAGTTCCGGCCAACGGGGCGGCGGCGCGATCGACGTCGTCACGGCCGAGGGTCGGGCGCGCGTCGTGCGATACGCAGCCGGTGCCGATCCGCGCGCCGACGAACTTACGCTGACGGCCGCCGACGGATTGCCGCGACGCGGTGCGTGGCTCTCCGCGATGCTTGCGGACGTCGACGAGGCGATGTTCAACAATATTTTCGCGGTGGGACTCGACGAGATTCAGGAGCTTTCGACGCTTAGCGATTCCGACGCCGCGCAGTTGCTGTACGATCTTTCGTCGGGCCGCGATCGTGTCTCGCTCGGCGAAGTGACGCGCGAGCTGGCGGCGGCCCGCGAGCGTCTGGTCGCCCCCGACGGTCGTCCTGCTCACGTCTCGCAACTGCTCGAAGAACGCCACCGCCTTCGCGAGCAGGCCGCGAGACTTTCCAGCGAAATGCACCGGCTGGTCGACCTGTCGTCGGCGCGACGGCGGGTTCGCGAGGAGATTGAGCGGCTCGAGGGCGACGTCGCCCAACTCGACGAAAGGGCGCGGCTGATCGAAACGGCGGCTGGTCTGGCCGACCGTTGGCGTCGTCGCTCGGCGCTCGACGCGGAGTTGGCGACGCTGGGGCCGGCACAATCGCTGCCGTTGGGAATGATCGACGAGTTGGGCGACATCAAACATCAACTCGAACGCTTGCGTCGCCGTCGCGTCGGTCTCAAGCGAAAACAACGTGCAGCCGCGGCTCAGTTTAAAGCGCAGAAGACCAACGAAGTTTTGCGGCGAGCGGCTCCCAGAATCGAAGCCATCGCCGAGCAAACGCCATTCATCGTCAGCCTCGAATCGCAAATCGCTCAACTCGACGGCGATATCGCGTCGCTCGAAGAGCAGCTCGCCGTCGAACGGCCAACGACCGCGACGGGCGGTGCCGTGCCCAGCAAGACGGCACAAACCGGCGGTGCTTCGCTGCGCGACGTCGCGTTACCGACCGGTCTAGACCCAGAGTCGCCGCGTTTTCCACCGCTTCGCCGTGCAGCCAAGCGGTTGCGCGAGACGCAAGAACAACTCGACGACGCCGAGGCCGACGCTCAGCGGATCCGCCGCGCCGACGCCGTCGCCGAACGCGAACGCAATTCGATTCACCAGCATCGCTCGGCCGCCGATCTCCCCGCCGCCATCGACAAGGCCGGCGTCGTCGTCGCGCAGCTTCGGCGCCGCATCGCGATCGACGACCGCCTGGAACAGATCAAGCGATCGGAAATGGACGTCGAAGACGACAATCGCCAGACGATGCAGGATCAGGTGTTGCCGGTCTGGTCGCTCGTGCTGTTGGGGACCGTGTTTGCCGTGGGTATGGGGTCGATCGGCTGGGGGGCGTTGAAATGGAGTTCGGGCGCCGGCTGGACGGGATTCTTCCTGACGCTGTTGGGACTCGCGGCCGGAGCAGCGGCAGCGCTCTACAAGATGCGGTGGGAACACAACGCGCAGCGCCGATTGAATAGCGGCCTGCGTCAGATTGAGGCTCTGCGCCGCGAAACGAGCCGGCTGCACGACGAGCGTGAGGAGTTGGACATCGAACTACCCAGCGGCGGTGGACCGTTGGCCGTGCGGCTCCATGCGGCCGAACGCGAACTTGCCTCGCTCGAACAAATGCTGTCGTCCGACGCGCGTCGCACGGCCGGCGTTCACGATGTGGCTACCGCGGAGCTACGTCGCGACCAGTGTCGCGTCGAGAACGAACGCGCCCGCGAACGGTGGCGCGACGCGCTGCTCGCCGCGGGGCTACCGGCGGATTTTCCGCCCGGCCGACTTCGCGAACTGGGCGAAAGGGGACGTAATCTGGGCGAACTCGAACGCCGTTTGGCCGCCATGCGGACAGAACGCGATCAACGCCGCCGCGAGTTGGCCGCGATCTCGAATCGCGTCTCGCAGTTGGCGACGGAAATCCAATTCGGTCCCGCAGCGCCGACGACGCCGGTTCAACTGATCGCCGAGATGGTCGCGATGTTGAGGGCACAGCAAGCTTCGACCGCGCAATACGATTCCCTGCGCCACGACCTAACCCAGCTGCGTCGCCGCCGCCGTCGTTGCCACCGCTCGATGGAGAAGCTCACGAGCCGCCGCCGGCAGATCGTTTCGGAGTCGGGCGCTACCAGCGAGGAAGATCTGCATCGCATCGTCGCCCTGGCGGCTCGCGCCAGTCAGTTGCGCAAGCAGCGACAAGTCGTCCACGAAGAAATCCTGTCCGCTGTCCACGGGCATGTGGCCGAGGAGGAGATCCTCAAACTGCTCGACAGCGAAGACTTTGTCGCGCCGGATGGCGCGACACACGACGTGATTCGCCGCGCCACTGCCCGCCGCGATGAGTTGCGAAAACTCTACGAGCAGCGCGGCCGCATCGACGCCGAGGTTCAAGCTCTCGCCGAAGATCGTCGACTGGCCGAAGTCCAGTTCGATCTGGCGCGTGTCGACGAGCAGCTTTCCGAGGCAATCGAACGGTTCACCGTCCTGTCGGGCGTCGGTCGCGTGCTGGAGATGGTCCGCGAGAACTACGAAACGTGCAAGCAGCCTCAGACCCTCATCGAAGCCTCCGTTTGGCTTGCACGGTTGACGGAAGGACGCTATCGCCGCGTCTGGACGCCGCTGGGCGAGCACGTCCTGCGCGTGGAGGATGCCGCCGGCAACTCGCTCGGCGTCGACGTACTCAGCCGCGGTGCTCGCGAGCAGTTGTTTCTCGCGTTGAGATTGGCGATTATCGATTCGTACGCCGGACGCGGCGTGCGGCTGCCAATCATTCTCGATGACGTACTGGTCAACTTCGACGTTCATCGAGCGAAGGCGGCGGCCGACGCGCTGGCCGACTTCGCACGGTCTGGCCATCAGGTTTTTGTGTTTACGTGCCACGAACACATCGAGCAGATGTTTCGCCGCGCCGGTGCCGATGCCCGCCGACTTCCCGGCAGCGGCACCAGCGAATCGCCGGTCGTCGAGCAGATAACTGTCGAGCCGCTCGAATTGGAATTGCCGAATGTCGCCGTGGCCAGCGAGAACGAGCGCCAACCGCGCCGGACTCGAGCTGGTCGACCAAAGCGGAGCAAACGGCGTCGCGGCACGTTTCACAAGTTGCCGATCGTGGACTGGCCCTATCAGCTTCCGGTCGTCGCGCTGCCGGTGACTGCGGAATCGGATCGCGAGCCCGCTCGCGTCGAAGATACACGCGACGAACGACCGCTCTTCGAGATACCTCCGCCTACGGTCGAGATCGTCCAAACCGAGCCATTCGTCGAGCCGATCATCGTGACGCGGTCGCCTTACCAGCCGCCCGCTCTACTGCCCGCTTCACCGCCGGCCACGCCTCCCGTTGTGCGTCCTGTCGTGCGTCCGTTGTCGCGGCGTCCGCGTCCTTCGCCGAATCCAGAGCGTCGGAAACTCCGTCGCTGGCGATCCAAAGGGTGGGATCCGGCGATCGAAGTGCCCATCGAGGAAGAGGCGTTTGATGAGGAGTACGTTGCGGATGGCAGTTACCGACACGGCTTTCCCGAGATGGGCGATCTTCCCCACGCCGAACGCCCGTCACCGACGTCCCGCGATCGCGACGCCGATACACGTTCCGTGACGTCATCCGCGGCGGCATGGCCCGGCGGAGCCGTTTCGACGGTCGTCGCGGAAGACCCACGAGCGTACGATGCGACACCGTGGCGAGTCGACCCAACGGAAGCTGAGTTTAGCGACTACGAGGGTGCCTTGATCGACGACGTCGTTCGCGTTCGCCGCCGCGAAGGCGACGATGCTTCCGCCGCTGATTAAGCGTAAGGCACGCCGAGCAGCTTGTTTTTTGCCTCGCCATGTCTTCGGGCAGCCAACGGCGTTGGCTTCTGCGGTCGGGCGTTCCCAAGTTCGTCGTCTGGCGACGAATTCGTCCCGGTCGTCCTGTTGCCTCGCAGCGGACTTCTGCATCCAATGGGATAGGAGGCGACCGACATCCATGAAATCCACCCGACGTGTAATCGGACCGCTCGTCGTCGCCTTAGCGGTCGCCATCATCGCGGCGAGTTCAACTGGCGGCTTTTTCCGCTGGCGAGGAGATGCTATGACGACAAACCTTCCAAGCTCCGAGGGCGTGTTGCCCGACGGCACGAGAACCTCGCTTCCGATGACGGACGAACGGTGGCGAGACGTCCTCACGCCCGAGCAATTCCATGTCTGCCGCGAACACGGCACGGAAAGGGCTTTCACGGGCGAGTATTGGAACGCGAAGTCGTCCGGCATGTACCAATGCGTCTGTTGCGGCAACGAGCTATTCGACGCGGCGACAAAATTCGACTCTGGCACGGGTTGGCCGAGTTTCTATGAACCGGCGACGCCTCAAAACGTCGGCACGCGCGACGACCGCGGTTGGTTCACGCGGCGTACGGAAGTGCATTGCAGTAAATGCGGCGCCCACCTCGGCCACGTTTTCGACGACGGCCCGCAACCGACGGGCTTGCGATACTGCATCAATTCGGTGGCGCTGCGGCTGGTGGAACGAGAGCGCTGAATATTCGCAGCTGGGATTGCGGACGTCGACTTTCCGTCGCGGCGCATCGGTAGGCGGTCCGGCCAGAATTCGTCACGTTCGATTCCTCGCCGGCAACTGCTGCCTTCGGTACAATCGTTACCGGTCCCTCGATGTGTGGTCGGCGTTTCCGTTTGTGTCCTTTCTTGGAACTAGGATCGACCTGCCTTCCTGAGGGGCTGCGTGGGACAAACGGCCGGTTGCACGCTAAGATTCACCAGGACTCCCAAACGTCCATCGTATGTGCGCGGATCGGCCTCGCGCATTGTCCATCTCGCGGCGCATATGAAAGCGATCCGGTGAAGTACGTAAAACGTGTGC
>JAJDEG010000049.1 GCA_029259895.1 Planctomycetota bacterium | reverse complement strand
CTTGTTTCGTCGCCGCTGGGACGAAATTGCACCCCGAGCGAATTGATTGTACGAATCCGCGCGTTTTAGGCGACCTCACTTCCCTCGGTTTTGAGGGCGGGCGTTCGCACCAAGGCACTGCCGTCAGATCAGTTCACGCCTGCTTGGGCGGTTGCCTGCACGGATTCGATTGAAACTAGCAGAACGGTGGTGCGAATCGGAGCAGAGTTTTGGACCGGGGCCGACGACGTCCGGGACGACGCCCCGGACGCTAACCCGGACGTGGCACGCGCTCGAATCGCGTCGACGGGATGCGACGGCGTTAGATCGTCATCGCCGTGAAACCGCCGTCGACGTAGTGGGTGCCGCCGGTGATGAAGCTGCCCGCCTTGGGAGCGAGCAGCAGCAGCGCCATGCCGATAAGCTCGTCGGGCTCGCCGAAGCGGTTCATCGGGGTGTGCCGCAGGATGTCGGCGACGCGCGATTCGTCGAGAATCGCTCGGTTTTGCTCGGCGGGAAAGAAGCCCGGACATAGCGCGTTGACGCGAACGCCTTGCTCGGCCCATTCGCGAGCGAGATTCCGCGTCAGGCTGACGACGCCGGCCTTCGACGCGGAATAGGCGAAAACGCGGGACAGCGGCGTCTCGGAGGACACACTGGCGATGTTGAGAATCGCCCCGCCGCCGGCGTCGACCATGTGCCGGCCGAATATCTGACATCCCCAGTGCGTCGCACGCAAGTTGATGGCCAAGATGCGGTCCCACTCGTCGTCGGGGATGTCGAAGTAAGGCGTCGCGGCATTTGCTCCAGCGCAGTTGACCAATGCGTCGACCCGGCCAAACTCCTCGGTCGCGCTGGCCAGCAGCGCCTCGATGGTCGCTCGGTCGGTGACGTCGACGGAGACCACGGTCGACCGCACGCCGAGCGAACGCAACTCGTCGGCAATCGTGCGGCCGCGATCCATGTCTCGGCCGGCAACGACGACGTTCGCGCCCGCTTGTGCCAAGCCGCGCGATAGTGCCGCGCCCAGCGTTCCGTTGCCGCCGATGACGACCGCGGTTCGCCCCGCCATGCCGAAAAGTTCGTTCAAGAATCCATTGCTCATCCGCACAATCCGCCTTCACCTACGTTATGCAAAGAATCCATCGCCGCGTCGACCCGACTTAACTCAGAGGCCCAACTCGCGCCGCACGATCTCGACACCGGCCACCATGTTCGCCAGCTTTCTCTTCGACGCCCACCGTGCCGTCTGGCTCAATCCGCAGTCGGGTGCGAAGGCGAGTCGCTCCGCCGGCGCATGTTGCAGACACAATCGCACGTACTCGGCAACGTCCTCGGGCGTCTCGATGTAATAACTCTTCACGTCGATCACGCCGACGGCGACGTCGCGTCTTTCGGCGATCTGCGCGATCACTTCGATCTCGGCGAATTCGCGGCTAGCCATCTCGACGTGAACCTCGTCGACCGTGAAGTCGAGAAAGTCCGGGAACATCGGCGCGTAGCGTCGGCGTCCGACCGCACGTGCTTTGTAGTTTCCGAAACACAGATGAGTCGACAATCGGCATCGCCCGACGACGGGCGCGACCGTGCGATTAAAGATGTCGACCAACCGGCCGCGATCCGCCCGTTCGGCGTAGCAGCTCATCGACGGTTCGTCGACCGTCAACTCGCGACAACCTGCGTCGACGAGGCGGACCAGCTCATCGCGTACGATCGGCAGCAGCGCCTCGGTGATCTCGTAACGATCTTCGTAACGCGTGTTTGGCAAAAGTCGGCCGCTGAGAGTATAAGGCCCCGGCACGCTGGCCTTGAGCGTCGGACCAGCCGGCGCCAACCGCTTCAACCGCTCAAATTCCTCGACCGCACCGAGGCCGCGCGGCGCGTGAAGTTCGCCGCGAATCGCGTGCTTGCCGCGTTGATCGTGGGCCGGCGGGCCATAGCGACGCGGCGACGCCGCTTCGAGCTCAATCCCTTCGATGTAGCCGTAAAATGACAGATTAAAATCCAACCGCGTCTGCTCGCCGTCGGTGATGGCGTCGAGTCCGGCCGATACCTGATCGTGGATCGCCGCCACGACCGCGTCGTCCTGCATCTCTGCCAAATCGTCGCGGCCGAACTGGTCGAGATGCTGCGACGCGAACTCGAGCCAGCCGGGAAATGGCAGGCTGCCAATGACGGTCGTGCGTAGCGGTCTAGGTTGCATGGCGAATCCGTTGCGCGATCTCAGCGAGGTTCATTCGGGTCCATCGTCGCGTCTGCCCATTGGACAACCGCACGAAGTCAGCCGATTGTAGACGGGCCGCCAAGCACTGAAAACCGCCCGGCGTGTAATACGGGCGGAACGTAGCCCCTTGGAGCGGTCGCACGAGCAAGTCAGAATCAGTTGTTAGCAAACCGCTCAGCAAGTCACTATTCGCTACCCACGTCCCACTTTCCCACCGCTCCCGTGCTCTTCACCTGGCTACGCCGACGCCGTCGCAAAAAACTGCTCGCCCAGCCGTTTCCGAACGAATGGGTCGATCATCTTGCCGCGCACGTGCCGCATTTCGCTTCGCTCGACGACGCCGAGCGGAAAAGGCTGTTCGACGACGTGCGTGTCTTCATTGCCGAGCGTCACTGGGAAGGCTGCGGCTCGCTTTCGCTCAACGCCGAGATTCAAGTCGCGATTGCTGGGCAGGCGTGTCTGCTTACGCTTGGCTTCGTCGAAGGGCCGGACTTGTTCCGCCGCGCCACGACGATTCTCGTTTACCCAACCGGCTATCGCGCCCCGGACGAGACGGCTCTCGGCGGCCAAATGACGCTGCACGGCGAGACCGATCGTTTGGGTGAGG
>JAJDEG010000480.1 GCA_029259895.1 Planctomycetota bacterium | reverse complement strand
TTTGTGGCCGGTGGCGTGGCCTAGTTCGTGGAACAGCGTGGCGTGGTAGCCTTCCGCCGTATCGAACTTGTCGATCTTTGGCATTCCGACCATGTCGTCGGATGGGCGATAGAATGCCCGGTCGAAGTCGTGGCGGATCGTCGGGCGGCGTTGCATGTCGTGGACGACTTGCTGGCAGCGCTCGATCGGCGTGTGGGGCTTGTCGAGGACTTCGCCTGGCGGGACAAGATGGTCGACGCCGTCGATCTGGCTGACGTGGAAGACCGTGTAATGCCGCAGGACGGGGATCTTGGCTGCTGCGCCCGTGTCGCGGTCTTCGGTTTCCCATTCTTTCCAGAACACGACCGGCGCGCCGTGCTCGCCTTTGCGGACGTGGCCGCCGAGTTGCTGGGCTTGGCGATAGGTCAGCCAGAAGGGCGACGCGAAGCCTTGGGCCGATAAGAGAAAAACGTTGACGCCGCGATACTGCTTTAGCGTCGAGAGATTCCGCGGCCATTGGAACTGGCCGCCCCACGGGCGACGCCACGGCGCCGCGCCCTTTTCGAGTTGTTCGACAATTAGCGCGGTGATACGCTCATACGTAGACGCAGACATGATGCAACCTTTCACACAGGTTGTGTCGTTAGGCCACGTTCGATGTTACTAGCATCGGGCGTGGCCGCTTTTGTTTGCGGACGATCCGCAAACGTCTAATCGGCACTATATGCTACCTCGCATATACGTCAAGCGCGGCGTGAACATTTTGCGGGAAATAGATCGTCGCGAAGTTGCGTCGCCACGACTATGCGATGGCGTATGGGCGCTGTTGCGACGCTGTTTGACGGCTGTTGCGGCGTTGTTTGAGCGCTGTTTCGATGCTGATTGAGCGTCGTTTGATGGGCGCGACAACGATGCGATCGGCGCAGAGAGTTCGCGTGCGAATGGCGACGACACCGAAGACACCCCGCCCGGCCGGCCCCAACGCGGGCTTATTCGTTTTGTTATATCGCCGCGCCGAGAATCTTGCGGAAGAACGGATCGGCATGACGGCGTTCCACGGCGGTCGGCGGCCCTGCCCGGGGGCGCGCCCCCAAGCGGCTGCCGTTTTCCTTGATGGTACCTACTCGCTTGGGTGCGGCGCAACTTTGCGAAGTTGTCCCGTCGCGAACATCGCGTGTTGGTGGGAAATCGCGACAGGCGATACGTCCGACGCGCTCTGCCCGCATACCTCGACGCACCTGTCTGTAACCGAACGTGGTGCTTGCCCTGGCTATACTGGACCGTGGCCCGCTGGGGCGTTGGCGAGCCCGCAACGCACGAAGCGTGCAATCGGCTGTTGGCCCGGTATCCGGGGCTCCGGGATTTGCATCCGGGGAACGTGATCGTGGGGCGGCGCGGGGCGGTGGTTGTGGATTTTGTGGTGATCCGTCGCAATTCGTTCGTCAAGAAGATTTGTCCAAGTTGACGCCGCCATGCTCGGCCGCGAATATACGAAACTGCAATTGATAATCATGAACGCGTGCGCGCGATAGATGACTGCCTCGCGGATGCTCTTTTTCTCATTTTGGGTTTGCACTTTGCCACGATGAACTCAATTAGAGCGAACGGGCGTTGCACGCGGCGGCCACAACTTTTTGGCAAATGGCGGAGTCAACTCGGCGGCGGGTGAACTCAATCGCTCGGTCGCAGTGAATCGGAACTTCTGCGCGCTACTCGTGATCCGCTGGGAATCTTAATGGACGTTTCGTCATATAACCGGAGCGCTTGGGATCGCCAAGTGGAGAAGGGCAACCGCTGGACGATTCCGGTCGGACCGGACGTGATATCCGCTGCCCGCCACGGAGATTGGACGATCGTCCTGACGCCCACCAAACCTGTACCTCGAGACTGGTTCCCTGACTTGGCAGGGCTTCAGGTTCTCTGTCTGGCGTCGGGGGGCGGGCAGCAGGTGCCCGTCCTGGCCGCTGCCGGGGCCTCCGTCACGGTGCTGGATTCGTCGCATGCCCAACTGGCCCAGGATCGCCTTGTGGCCGAACGGGAAGGACTGACAATCCGAACCGCGCAGGGAGACATGGCGGATCTTTCGGCTTTCGCAGACGGACAATTTCAGATGGTCGTCCACCCCTGCTCGAATTGCTTCGCGCCGGCTGTGCGGCCGGTCTGGCGAGAGGCTTTCCGGGTTCTGCGGCCGGGAGGTGTACTGTTGGCTGGTTTCTCTAATCCCGTGCTTTTCATCTTTGACGATAGTCGAGTAGAACAGGGAGAATTGGCGGTACGTCACGCGGTGCCCTACGCCGACCACACAAGCCTGACCGACGAGGAGTGTCGGCGGTTCATCGACAAGGACGAACCGCTGGTGTTTGGTCACACGCTTGAGGACCAGATCGGTGGGCAGCTCGACGCGGGATTCGTGCTGACCGGCTTTTACGAGGATCAGGATCCACAGCATCCCCTGTCGAAGTTTCTTCCCGCGTTCATCGCGACGCGAGCCGTCAAGACCGGGACACCTTCCGTTGGCGAGAAGTCCGTTGAGGACTGATCCAGGAGAATGGAAGCTGCATGAAGCCTTGGCGGCCACCCGTCTCTCCGGCGGCGGCGAAAGCCACGATATCTGGAAGTTCGGTCCGTTGTGCGTGAAGCGCTGGTCGCCACAGATTTCGTCCGCCGAAGTCAGGTTGCAGTGCCGCGTTTCCCGTGATGTGCCGTGGTTGCATTGGACCGTGGCGCGTTGGATCGTCGGCGAACCGGCGACGCACGAAGCGTGCAATCGGCTGTTGGCGCGGTTTCCGGGGCTGCGGGATTTGCATCGTCGTGGGCCGGGCCGGGGTGGTGGTGGTGGATTCTGGGGTGAAATGTGAGTATTCGGCACGCGGACCACAAACGTTCTCGGTAGAGGCAGTGGACAAAAATACGAATGACTCCCACGAGGCGTCAGTACCGGAAAGAGCGGCACGAATCCGTGATGCAGCGACTCGAGCACGTGGCGCGTTGCACCGGACGACCAAATACAACATCGTTTGCGGATATATGAGAGCTTCGACAAGAATAATCATACTTCAAAACGCCTTATCAATTCTAACCGCGCACGCCTTGTAGGCTGGTTGGCTTGAGTATGGGTCGAACGCGGGGAACGTCAGTTGATTGGCCGTGTCGTAGTGCATCGCAACGAAGACTTGGCCCGGCGCGATGGTGTGCGAGAGCACGGCTTTCGCTTGAATGCAGCCGCGCTGCGAAACGACGTTGACCTGTTCCCCGGGATGAATCTGTAGTTCGCGGGCGTCGGACGGGTTGATCTCGACGTAGATTGCGGCCGGATAGAGTTTCCGTAGCACGTCGGATTGCGATGTTCGCGTCTGCGTATGCCATTGCGATGCCGATCCGCGTCCGGTGAGCAACACGAACGGCAACTGCTCGGTCGTCATCTCGGGCATCGGTCGGGGCGGATCGAACAACAGACGCGCCTTGCCGTCTTTGTGGTAGAAACGGCCGTCGGCGAACAGTCGCCGCTGGGGCGCTTCGTCGGCATCGTTGGCGGGAAAGGGCCATTGAATTCCGCCGGCGGCGTCGAGATGGCGATAGTCGCGTATGCCGGTGATGTCGCACGGCTGGCCGGCGGTCAGGCGTTTGAGCGATTGGAACACATCTTCCGGCGTGTTCCAGGTGGCGAACATGTCCGCGCAGCCC
>JAJDEG010000479.1 GCA_029259895.1 Planctomycetota bacterium | reverse complement strand
CGCTCGGCCGCGAACTCGAAGACGTCGTCCGCGACCGCCCCGTCGATCGTCCGTTGCGGCTTAACGTCGGCGCCACCGACGCGCTGGCCAAACCGATCGTCCGCCGGCTGCTCGAACCGGCGTTTTCGCTTTCGCAGCCGGTCCACGTCGTCTGTCAGGAAGGCAAGCCGGAACCGCTGCTCGCGCAGCTCGCGCTCCACGAGTTCGACGTCGTACTCTCCGACGTCCCGTCCGCGCCCGGCGTTCGCGTCCGCGTCTACAATCACCAGTTGGGCGAGTGCGGCGTGTCATTCTTCGCCGCCGCGGAACTCGCGGCCAAGCATCGCAAGCGGTTTCCCGCCTCGCTCGACGCCGCGCCGATGCTGCTCCCCATGCCCAACGCCAACCTCCGCCGATCGCTCGACCAATGGTTCGACGAGCTTGGCATCCGCCCCGAGATCCGCGGCGAGTTCGACGACACCGCGCTCGCCAAGGAATTCGGTCACGCCGCGGCCGGCATCTTTGCCGCGCCAACGGTCATCGAGAACGAAGTCCGCCGCCAATACAACGTCCGCCTCGTCGGCCGCACCGAAGAAGTTCGCGAACGCTTCTACGCCATCTCCGTCGAACGAAAACTAAAACACCCCGCCGTCATGGCCATCTGCCAGGCGGCCCGCGAAAAGCTATTCGGCTGACGGCGACCGGAAGGCGCACGTTACCTCGACCCTGCCCGATTTCGTCGCAATCGAGTAGGCTATCGTCATTCGCATGCATGAACACCTATGCGGGAAGAGTCCCGGAATTCGTCGACTTTCTCTCATCGAGCTAAGCTTGATCGATGTCTCGCCGCTGAACGCCACCACACGCTGACGCCTCCAACGCTGGACTACGCCATGACCGCTGCCAAAACAATCCTCGTAACGACGCTCTTCGCCATGACGCTTTCATCGACCGCTCTTCTCGCCCCCGCCGATGCCGACGAGGGCATGTGGCTGTTCAACGATCCGCCCGCGGCGCTGCTCAAAGAACGCTATGGCTTCGAGCCGACCGCCCAGTGGCTCAACCACTTGCAGCGTGCCTCGATCCGATTCAACAGCGGCGGCTCCGGCTCATTCGTTTCCAGCAACGGTCTGGTGATGACCAACCATCACGTTGGTGCCGACGCGCTGCAAAAAATCTCCACCAAGGAGCACGACCTGCTCACCGATGGCTTTCATGCCCGCACGCACGACGAGGAAAAGCCCTGCGCCGATCTCGAACTCAACGTGCTCATCGACATCGTCGACGTGACTGCGAAGGTCAACGCCGCAGTCAAGCCGGGCATGGCCGCCGCCGAAGCTTTCGCCGCCCGCCGCGCGGCAATGAGCACGATCGAGAAAGAATCGCTCGACGAGACCGGCCTCCGCAGCGACGTGGTCACGCTCTACCAAGGCGGCCGCTATCACCTCTATCGCTTCAAGAAGTACACCGACGTACGGCTCGTCTTCGCGCCGGAGCAGGACATCGCTTTCTTCGGCGGCGACCCCGACAACTTCGAGTATCCGCGTTGGTGCCTCGACATCTGCTTCTTCCGCGCCTACGAAGATGGCAAGCCGGCCAACATCGAACACTTTCTCAAATGGAGCAAGGCCGGCGCGAAAGAGGGCGAACTGACGTTCGTCTCCGGACATCCTGGCCGCACGAATCGCCTCAACACGGTCGCCCATCTCGAATTCCTCCGCGACGAAACGTACCCGTGGATTCTACAAGTCCTCCGCCGCCGCGAAGTGCTGCTCAGCACATTCAGCGAGCGTAGCCTGGAAAACGCCCGCCGCGCGAAGGACGATCTGTTCGGCGTCGCCAACGGCCGCAAAGCCCGCATCGGCGGCCTCGACGGCCTTCAAGACCCGGCCATCATGAACAAAAAGCGGGCCGAAGAGCGTGCCCTCCGCGACGCCGTGGCGGCCGATCCGAAACTCGCCAAAGAGGCCAACTCAGCATGGGCGGACGTCGACAAAACGCTCGCCGTCCACCGCGAAGTCGGCCGCGATCACGCACTGCTCGAACGCGGCCACGCCTTCTACAGCCGTCAGTTCTCCATCGCCCGTACGCTCGTCCGCCTAGCCGACGAATCGGCCAAACCGAACGCCGAGCGGCTACACGAGTATGCCGACGCCGGTCGCGAGTCGCTCGAACAAGAGCTATTCTCGTCCGCGCCGATTTACGCCGACCTGGAAACGCTCACGCTCGGCGATTCGCTCTCCATGCTGATCGAAACGCTCGGCGCGGATCACCCGCTAGTCCGCGACGTGCTCGCCGGCAAATCGCCGAAAGAGCGCGCGGCGGAACTCGTCGCAGGCTCGAAGCTCGCCGATGTCGCCGTCCGCAAGCGTCTGGCCGCAGGTGGCAAATCCGCCATCGACGCCTCCGACGATCCAATGATCGCGCTGGCCAAGATCGTCGATCCGGCCGCCCGCGCGGTTCGCAAGCGCCTCGAAGAAGAAGTCGACGAGCCGCAGCGACAAGCCTACGCCAAGATCACCAACGCCAAGTTCGCCATCGCCGGCACGAGCGTCTACCCCGACGCCACGTTCACGCTCCGCCTCGCATTCGGCCCGGTAAAGGGCTACGAAGAGGCCGGCCGAAAGATCCCGCCCAGCACGACGATCGCCGGCGCATACGAGCACGCCGCCAGCCACAACCACGAACCGCCCTTCCGACTATCCCAGCGGTGGATCGACAAGAAGGACAAGATCGATCTCGATACGCCGTTCAACTTCGTCAACACGGCCGACATCATCGGCGGCAACAGCGGCAGCCCGGTCGTCAATCGCGACGGCGAGATCGTCGGCATCATTTTCGACGGCAACATCCAGTCGCTCGTCCTAGATTTCGTCTACAGCGACAAGATCGCCCGCGCGGTGTCGGTTCATTCGGCCGGCATCATGGAGTCGCTACGCAGCGTTTACGGAGCCAAGGAACTGGCCGACGAAATTGGCCGATAGTGCCGGTCCGTTTTCGTCGATTTTCGGCCCTTTGACACGTCGCCCAGCCGACCTACAATATCACGCTGCGAACCGCAGGCCCCGCGGGCGCGTCTAAAAGGACGCGACAAGCCCAGCCAGCCCGCCGATTCCCCTCTGCCGCCATTCGCGGACAGGTAGTCGGCAAAGGCCAGCGGTGATCAAAGAAATACGCGACGGGCGCGTAGCTCAGTTGGTTAGAGCGCCACCCTGATAAGGTGGAGGTCCCAGATTCGAGTTCTGGCGCGCCCACTTCAAAGACTCGTTGGCAGGCCATTGCGAGCGGCCCTGTTAGCGAGTCTTTTCTTATGCCGCCGGCAGGTTTCATGTTGTCGCGTCGCGCTCGCGAGTCTCGCCGGATCGGGCCGGATGCCGTATCCTCTTTCTTTATCGACATCGAGTCGCGATGTCGATGCCGTTTGATCGGGTTAATCCTACGACCTTCGTTTCGGTTCTAACCGCGTGAGCACTTCCGTCGAAAATCCGCCGCCCGTCGTGCCGATCGACAAGTCCAACGCCCGCGTACGGCGGATGTTTGGCCAAATCGCACCGCGATACGACACGATGAACCACGTGCTGTCGATGAACGTCGACCGCTATTGGCGGTGGCGAACAGTGCGGACGGTTCCACCTCGGGGCGACGGGCCGATCCTCGACGTCTGCACCGGCACCGGCGATCTGGCGATCGCCTACGTCAAGTCGGCGCGTCGCGCCGCAAAGCGGGCCGGCGAAGCCGTTGCGCCGGCGGCAGTGATCGGCGCGGACTTTTGCGCCGAGATGTTGGCCGTCGCCGAGCGAAAGCGTAGTCGCATGAAGGTCGCCGACGGGCTGAGTTTCGTAGAAGCCGACACGCAACGTTTGCCCTTCGACGACGGGCAGTTTCAGATCGTGTCCGTGGCGTTCGGCTTGCGAAACGTTTGCGATACCGACGCCGGATTACGGGAAATGGTGCGCGTGTTGCGGCCGGGAGGGCGGCTCGCCGTGCTAGAATTTTCGATGCCATCGCGGCAGCCACTCAAAGGGATGTATCGTTGGTATTTTCGGCGCGTGCTTCCTAAGATCGGCGAACGGCTAGCGCGAAACGACCGACAGGCGTACGAGTATCTGCCGGCGACGGTGGCGGATTTTCCGTCCGGCGAAGCGTTGTGCGAGCGAATGCGCGCGGCAGGGTTGCGCGAAGCAACGCACCATGCGATGACGTTCGGCATCGCAACGCTGTACGTCGGTGTCAAGTAAACGCGGCAAAAGCGTCGCCGAAAGACATGTGAGACAACTGCCGCAGGCGCTTCCCTCGCCGCCTGGCCAAACTCGCCATTTCGTCTACGAATAGATTCACTCACACATTCCACACGACGCGCGATCTCAACGACTCGTCCAAAGTCACCCCATGCCCAGCCTTCAGCCACCAGTCACCAGCCCCGGCAAGCGATTCGTGCTTGGCGTCACCGGCGCGAGCGGCGCCGTGTATGCTCGGCGGCTGCTCGGCGTGCTGCTCGATGCGAATTGCGAAGTTCACCTGTCGATCAGCCCGTCGGGGCGGCAGGTAATACAGCATGAGCTTGGTGTCGATCTCAATCTTGATGCGTTCGATGCTACGGTGCTGATTGGCCAGCGCGATCCGGCATGCGGAAACCTCGTCTATCACGATCATCGCGATCTGATGTCGTCCATCGCCAGCGGCTCCTTTCTCACCGACGGCATGGTGATTTGTCCCTGCAGCGGCGGTACGCTCAGCGCCGTCGTTCATGGCACGTCGACCGGGCTGATCCACCGCGCGGCGGACGTGCATTTGAAAGAGCGACGCAAGCTGATCCTCGTGCCGCGCGAGACGCCGCTGTCGCTGGTGCATCTCGACAACATGCGGCGGGCGGTTGAAGTCGGCGCGATCGTGCTGCCAGCGTCGCCGGGATTCTATCACGAGCCGCGATCGATTGACGATCTGGTCGATTTCGTCGTGGCGCGGATTTGCGACCAGATTGGCGTGGCGCATCGGCTAATGCGGCGCTGGGGCGAGGCGTAAGTCGACAGCTTCGCAGCGGCGGCCGCGCGCGATAAGATGATGGAGTAAGCAACACGCAGCATCCTTTCCTGGAGCATCGTCATCATGGCCATACCCCATGCATCGCCGGGCGACGTCATCGACGTGCGGCCGTTTGGGTCGAACCTCTCCGCCGCGAAGACCGCGACGTTGTTCAAGACCGAACGTTGGGAAGTCGTTCGCGTGGTCATGACGGCCGGCAAGGAAATCGCGTCGCACAATGCGCCGGGAGAAATCACGGTGCAGTGTCTCGAAGGCGCGATTGCGCTGGCGGCGATGGGCAAGACGCAGACCCTGCGCGCAGGCGATCTGATTTACCTGTCGGCCGTGGAACCGCACGCGGTCAAGTGCATTGAGGACGCTTCGTTCCTGTTGACGATCTTACTCGACCGCTGATGGGAACGGCCTTCGACGACCGACTGCGTGGCGATGGTCGCCCCGTCGGTGTCTAGCGCGCCGCCGCCTTTTCCCGCTTGGGCCGCTTCTTCAAGCGCGCGCCCCCATCGAAGTCCGCCCCAGGCGCTTCGGACAACAAGTATCCGATTTCATCGACGCCTTGCTGTTTCTTGCCCGTCAGCTCGATTCGCTTCATCACCGATACCAATCCCGGCTCTTTGACGACGGCGACCTTGAGGTCGTTTGCCCTGGCGAAATCCTTCCAGTCGGGCCACTCGCGATCCCAAATCTTGAAGCGGAAAGACGAGTTCAACTTTTCTAGATCGAACACCTTCATACGTTTTTTCTTTCAAGCGAATTTTTCTGCGGCCAAGTCGCGATACCCATACACCCAAGCGACGTAAATCCAACTTCCCAGCTTCCTTGCACGGCGGGGCATTGTCAACCGGCATGGCGACGCACACGGGCACAACCTGCCGCACGCGCCCATTCTTTCGGCTGGCCGCAGCTCTTCTAACGGGCCGCACAAAAACGCCCACTCTGAGCGGAGTTTCGTTGCGATCTCGGCGCAGACGTTCGTCGTCCCGCGAATTGAGCGGCCGTTTTTGATCGTTCATCCATTTGGGCGTTGTGCGGACTCGCGCGTCGTGCGGAGAAAGCTTGGCACTCGCGGGCGAAGCGAATGGAGTCGCCCGGTTCTGTATATCGCGATTTTTTCGATAATCTCGCCGGTCGCTGGGCACCGGCGTGAAACCCCGAACGCACCGGACTCCGTCATCGGCGTTCCCTGCGACCTACGCTTTTACGAAGCGGCTAGCCCCGCCCCTCGATTAGGAGCCTTCGCATGGATCATCTCGATTCCGGATACACGATCGAGTCGGCCGTCGGGCCGGTTCACGATCTGACGAAATGGACCGGTCGGGGGAAAATCGGCGTGGGCATCGCCGCGCTGGTGTTCGGACTTGGCGCTCTGGTTGTGTCGGCATTCGTTTGGGATTCGACGTGGTTCTTCGACAAGCCGTCGGAAAACATCAAAGATGCCGTTGCCGAAATGAACGACGCCTGGCGGACGCATACGACGGCCATGCAGGCCGGTGTGACGTTGGGCGCGATCTTCGGCCTTTTTTGTCTCATGGGCGCGAGTACTCAATTCACGGACGCCTTCCGAACCGACTACTTCTTCCGCGCTGGAACCGGCGGACTTTGGCTGCGCCTGCCCGACGGGTTTTCGTGGGCCCACTTTGGGCTGGTGTCCAAACCGTTGGAATTAGAGTTGAGTTGGGATGACGTCGCCAAAATTGAAGTCGTGCAGACCAAGCAGTTCGGGGCAATGTCGCGAAATGCGGGCAACATCTCCGCGTCGATGACGATCCGCACGCGCTCGGGCGAAACGCACGACCTAACGCTCGACGGGCTCGAAGCCGCGGCGTATCTAATTCACGAACGCATGATCGAGGCGCAAACGGGCGACAGCGGACAGGATGCGTGGCCCGACGCCGCCGTGCCCGCCATCGGCACAGGTTCGTGGCGAACGGGGTGACTCCGTGGAGCGTCGCGCGACCCTTGGGCATGCAGCGCGATCCCGACGCGCCGTCCGTCGCGGTGTGCAACCGGCTAGCGAAGTAGAAAGTCCGCGATTCGCTTGGCGGCGTAGATTCCCGCGGCGACGCCAAAGCAAACGAAACTTAGGCTGCGAATTTGCGCGGCGACGCCAGCCTTGCCCGCAGGCGGGTCGAGCGAGAACCATAGGCCCACGCATCCCACGATCACCAGCAGCACGATGCTCGCCCAAACGATCACCCGCCACTGCTCGGGCGTCGTCGGCTCTGTGGGAAGCCTTGGATCGTTCTCGGAGGAAAACACGTCGGCCTCCGTGGTTCGAGCATCAAACGTGACCACGATTCACACAAATCGGCGGCGAGGTAAGACTTGCTGGCGGTATCTCCTTCATCCTACTCAACCACCGGCGTCTCGTCCTCCACGCGATCGAAGCGAATCGCGCCGAACTCGATAAACTGATCGAAGTCCTTCGCCTGGATACGTCCGCGCGGGCGGAGTTCGAGCACTTCGCCGAAGAATCGCACGTAGGATCGAACGATCGGGCTGCGCCGCACGCCGGGCGGCATCCACCGTGGCCGCCACTCGTTTCCGTCCTGAAAACGAAACGTCATTTCGATGTTTTCGTCGTTAAGTAATACGTATCTGCCCCCAATCGCATCGCGTTTCGTCTGACCGGAGACAACAAGCGAGCCGTCGTCGCGAAACTCGATGCTGTCCTCGCCGCGATCGACGTTAACCCACTTGCCGACGATGGACGTGTGCAGCGGCACGTCCTCCTTGCATCCCGACGACGCCAAGGCGACACACGTGGCGGCGAAGCAACCGACGATTCTCATCGAGTTAACCTCCGAGAAGCAACCCGTGGCCGCAACGCAATCCACGCATAATTCGCCAGCGCCGCCGTCACTCGTCCGTCACGCACCCTTCCGACGCGCTCTTCACGTTCTTGATGTATTTATAAAGCGTCCCGCGCGTCGCTTTATAGTCCGGCTGCTTCCAGGCCAATTGCCGCTTGCTCATCTCTGCGTCGCTCACCGCAACGGATAGTTCGTTCTTCGCCGCGTCGATCGTAATCGCGTCGCCGCTGCGCACCAACGCCAGCGGGCCGCCCTCTTGTGCCTCTGGCGTAATGTGCCCCACGATGAACCCATGCGACCCGCCGGAGAATCGACCGTCCGTCATCAGCGCCACGTCGGCCCCCAGCCCCGCGCCCATGATCGCCGACGTCGGCGTAAGCATTTCCGGCATGCCCGGCCCGCCCTTGGGGCCTTCGTAGCGGATGATGACCACGTCGCCCTTCGCAATCTCCTTCCGCTCCAGCGCCGCCAGCATGTCTTCCTCGCCGTCGTAAACCCGCGCCGGGCCGACGAACCGCAAGCCTTCCTTCCCGGTGATTTTCGCCACCGCGCCGTCAGGAGCAAGATTGCCGCGCAGAATCTGGATGTGGCCCGTCGCTTTGATCGGCTTCGACAGCGGATGAATGACATCCTGGCCTTCTTTCATGCCCGGCAAGTCGGCCAGATTCTCAGCCAGCGTCTTGCCCGTCACCGTCAGACAACTTCCGTCGAGCAGCTTTTCCGCCAGCAGCATCTTCATCACGCCCGGCGTACCGCCAACGTTGTGTAGATCCTCCTGCACGTACTTCCCGCTCGGCTTGAGATCGGCCAAGAACGGCACGCGGTCGCTCACCTTCTGAAAATCGTCGATCGAGAGCTTCACGTCGACCGACTTGGCCATCGCGATCAAATGCAGCACGGCGTTCGTCGACCCGCCCAGCGCCATCACCACGACCATCGCGTTCTCAAACGCCTCGCGGGTCATGATGTCGCGCGGCTTGATGTCGCGCTCCAGCAAGTTCTTGATCGCTCCGCCGACGGCGAAGCATTCTTGCAGCTTGTTCTCGTCCTCCGCCGGGATCGACGCGCTGTACGGCAGCGACATGCCGAGCGCCTCGATCGCCGATGCCATCGTGTTGGCCGTGTACATGCCGCCACACGCTCCGGCCCCTGGAATGCTGCAGCGAACGATCTTCTCGCGGTCCTCGTCGCTGATCCGTCCGGCGATAAACTCGCCATAACACTGAAACGCCGAAACGATGTCGAGCACCTTGCCGTCGCAGTGGCCCGGCTTGATCGTGCCGCCATAGACCATGATCGCCGGGCGGTTCAGCCGACCCATCGCGATCAAGCAGCCCGGCATATTCTTGTCGCAACCGGGCAGAGCAATCAGAGCGTCGTACCACTGTGCGCCCATCACCGTTTCGATCGAGTCGGCGATCAGATCGCGAGACTGGAGCGAGTAGCTCATCCCGCGCGTGCCCATCGAAATGCCGTCGCTAACGCCAATCGTATTGAACCGCATCCCAACGAGACCGGCGGCGACGACGCCCGCTTTGACGGCTTCGGAGAGCACGTTGAGGTGCATGTTGCACGTGTTCCCCTCATACCACATGCTGGCGATGCCGATTTGGGCCTTGTGCATGTCGGCTTCGGTCAGGCCGGTTCCGTAGAGCATCGCCTGGCTCGCGCCCTGGCTCTTGCGCTCCGTGATTTGGCTGCTGTACGTATTAAGCGGCTTACTCATAGCTTGCTCGCGCTGGCGGCTCCTGGCGGCGGATCGTGAAAAGTCACAGTATCGCACGCGGCGACGCAATCGCCTAGAACGGCGGCCGATCGATCGGGGCTGCCTACGCGATGCGGACGCTCGGCGAATAAGACACGCCGCGGGCAGAGAAGGTGATCCCCGACATAGAATTCGCCGTCGCGAGTTCGCTTCCACCGAGATGTTGTTGCAACATCGCCGCGTTTTCCGAATGGGCGCTGCTCGATCCACGCTGCTGGGCTCACGCGCCGTCGCCCGCATTCCTCAATTATTTCGACGGCGAGTGCGGCGGTTGCCCGTCGTCGGCCGATTCGCCGGGCTGCGGCTCGTCCGATGCGGAAGTCGGCCGCGGCGTTTCGGTACCGGCGCTTGCCGCTTCGCCACGCCACTTGGCCGCCAGCGAAGCGGCGACCGAGATTCCTAGCAGCAGGAGAATGACGAGCAGCGACGCCCAAATCGGCACCAAGTGACCTTCCATTCCGTACCAATGTTTCGCCACGTAGTCGGCGATCATCTTCACCCCGACGAAACCCAGGATGCCGGAAAGGCCGTACTTGAGATAGCGGAACAGGTCCATCGCCCCTGCCAGCAGGAAGTACAACGCCCGCAAGCCGAGGATGGCAAACACATTGGACGTAAAGACGATGAACGTGTCTTTGGTGAGTCCGAGAATCGCCGGCACGCTATCGACGGCGAACATGACGTCCGTGCTTTCGACGACCAACAGCACCAGAAACAGCGGGGTAACGCAGCGGCGGCCGTCTTCGACGGCAAAGAAATGATCGCCGTGAGATCCTTTGGCGACGGGAAACAGCTTTCGTGCCCCGCGCATCAGCAGGTTGTTTTCAGGGTGAACTTCGTCGTCGTGACTAAACGCGAGCTTGTAGGCCGTCCACACCAGCAACAGACCGAAAAACGCCATCATCCAATCGAAATGTTTCAACAACGCCGCCCCGGCAAGGACGAACGTCAGCCGCATCACGACGGCGCCAAGAATACCCCAAAACAGCACGCGATACTGATACTTAAGCGGCACGCGGAAGAACGTGAAGACCACCGCGAACACGAACACGTTGTCCATCGACAACGACCATTCGACGACATAGCCGACGAGAAACTCGAGCGCGACGCGGTTGGCTTCCGCCGGGTCTTCAAACGTCTGACGGGCCCAAAACCAGATCAGACCATTAAAGATGAAGGCCAGCGAACACCAGAACACGGTCCATAGGGCGGACGCGCGAAGTGTCGGTTCGTGCGAATGCCGGTGGAACACAGTCAGGTCGAGCGTAAGCATCACCGCCACGAAGACGCCAAAAGCGACCCAATGCCAGACGGTCGTGGGGAGCGTTTCGGCCAGCAAGATGAAATTTGCCAAGACGTTGTTCCTAGATCGTAAATCGGCCGGCGAGAGCGTAGGCTCGGCCACAATGGCCGCTCCGCGCGGACGATCATCTTAGGAACTCTGGCATTTGGCGGCAACCGCGACGCAAATCCGTTCCGATCGACGCTCTGCTGACGCAATCGGGACGTGCCGGCAGAACTCAGGGCCAATTCTAGATTATGGAATCTTTCGCGCCGTCAAACCGTCGATTTGCGGGAGCCCGACCAAGGCCTTGAAAGCGTTACCGGGCTTGTGATCGGCGACGATGCGGCCGCTCGCCCGATGGAACAGCCATCCGCCTCCCTTATACGCGCTGGGCGGGTACTCGCTGATCTCGGTCACAACGCGGCTGTCCGTGCGGAAGTTGAGCGGCATTTGGCCGTCGACCATGTACGGCCCAAAGGGAAACGAGGCACCGGCGGCACCGATGTTCCCCATCGCGTTGGTGTGCGCGAGCAGTTGCGGGAGCGTCTCGTTCTTGACCTCGGGCGTGCTGCCATAGTGGTCGTTTTCGTAGACGGAAATGAGTTGATTGAGCGTGGCTTCGTTGTAGCGCAAGGTCGCAAGCTGAGCGTGGCGGGAGTTGAAATTCAATTGAACGACGATGGCCGACGAAACGATGGCCACGATCACGACGACGATCAATACTTCGACCAACGTGAATCCGCCACGCGACCGCGCCGGGCGATCCGTCGTTCGTTGCGGCGAAGGCGTGCGGTTTGCGACGCGACGTTTCATGCAGGGCGCTAAGCAAGATGCGACGCGACGATGCGCCATGCGATCGGGACGCGCGCGCAATAACGCGCGCGAGGGGACATCACATGCATACCTTAGCGCAGCGCGGATGGCGAATCGGCAGACCGAGGGAAGCCTGCGTGGGCCGCTACGATCCCGCCAATCGACAAGTTCGCACCAATCCGAATCGCAAACGCCTCGCCCGCGAGCCGAGCGACCCGTAACGGGAGCGACGCTACTTAAGCCCTGCATCGGCTTTGTAGCGGGCCTGATCTCGGCCGGGCTTGTTCCAATCGGTTTCGCCGCCGGCGGGGTTGATGAGGAACTTCGTGTACTCGATGAGGTTCTTTTTCATGGCCGCGTCGACCTTCCCTCCTTCCGCGATCCAGGCCGGATCGCTCTGCAACTTGACGCCGATCGCGAGATGGAAGCGAACGTGATGCATCAAATCGAGCATCGGGCGGCGAACGGCCGGCTCGTTGGCAAGGCGCTTGGCCAGTTCTAGGAACTGCGAATTCCAGATGTTGTAGTAGGCTAGATTGAGTTCGAACAACTCGGCCTTTTTGGCAACCGATTGATCCTTCGCCGCGGACAGGGCAGCATTGAGGGCTTGCTGAGACAACACGGTCTCATCGGGAGTGAACTTGCGCTCCGCGCGATCGACGCCGGGCAGATCGAGCGTCGCCTCGGCGACTCCGACGGCAAGCCGAAGGGCGTCGTTGCCCTTGAGTCGTTCTAGGGACTCGCCGAGTGTCTCGCCGGCCTTTTGGGGACTCCCTTCCAATACGTGGCTCTTGGCGACGACAATCGCGGCTTGGGCGCGATGGCGATCGTGAATTCTTCCGTCCGTGACGTCGTCCAACAGGACATGGGCGATTGAGCGAGTCTGCAACAACAGATTCTGGACAGGTGGCGGCGGACGGCGAAGGTTATCCGGATCGATGAGTTGACCCGCAAGATCGAGTGCGTGTTCGGCCCGCGTGATCTCGTAGATTGGCCAACTCGGATTAGCCTCTTTGGCGAGTTCGGCGGCCCGGTCGAAGTTCTCCGTGGCCTTGGCGGTTTCGGCGACAAGCGGATGTTTGTAGATCGTGCCAATCCAGCGGTGTGCTTCGGCTTGTTGCAGCGGCCACGCACCGGCGACGGCGATCGAGTCGTTGAGGTCGGCCAGCGCTTGAGTAAACCGACGACGCGTTTCGGCATCGTCCATCGATGCAAAAATAGCCTGGCGGTAGCGACAGCGGCCGCGGCCGAGAAGCGCGCTCGACTGCCCCTTGGGGTCTTCGTCGCGCTGCGAAGCGTCCAGCGCTGCCGTAAATCGACCGAGTGCGGAATCGTAGCTTTCGAGTTGGCCGAGGAACATGCCTTCGTCTTCCTCGATATTGCCCCACAGCAGCAGCGCCCATTCCGGATGGAGGCGATTGTCGTTGCCCTCGGCGATCGAGCGGGCGACCTCCTTGGCGCGGGATAGGAACGTCTCCTTGTCCTTCCGATCGCTGGCGTAGTTGGCCAAGTGCAGATATCCGCCGCCCTCGACGACGCGAAGCGCGTGGTAGATATCGCTACTCGCACCGGTCGCTTCGCCGCCCTTGGCATTCACCGCGGCCAGTTCGTCGACGGCTTGCGAAAGCTTCGCCCGCTTCGCGTCGTAGTCGGGCACCCAATTCGATTCCTGATACAGCGCGAGTGCGTTCAGCCCGCGGGCAATATTACGCTGGTCGTCGTTCTTGCCATGTTGCTCGGCGAGTTTGGCGTTCTCGCGGAGCATGGCCGCTTTCTTGTCGGGCGTCGGTTGGAGCAAGTCCTGATAGGCCATGCCGCGGCCGACGTAGTAGTCCGCGACCGTGGGATCGAACGCCACGGCTCTGTCGAACGATTCGTAGGCGATCTGGTCGGGACCGCCCTTAGCTTGAGCAAAACGCTCCTCGATGGCGCCGATCGAGCGAATGTAGCGGCCGCGTGCGGCGGCGAGACGGGCGGCTTCGGGCTTTGCGGCAGCAGACAACGCGTCGCCGGCTGCCAGCGCTTGTTCGTAGCCGAGGGCGATAACGCGATCGAACAGTGTTGCCGAGCGAACGTCGAAATACTTTGCCTCGCACAGCGCGAGCAATTGGCCGGCGGCCTGGACGAAGCGGTCGCGGTCGTCGGGCTGCGGCGATTCTTCAAGTCGCTGGCCGTGCAGCCGCAAATTCGCCACGTAAACCTGCGTAGAAACGCCGTCGTTACTGGCGGCGTCGATCAGGGCGTCCGTCAATCGCAGGCCTTCGTCGGTCGTGGCGGAATTGTACGCCGCGGCCAGAGCAAGGTTCTCGCCGAGTGAGCGCAGCGTGTCGGCGTCGGCAGTTCGTTTGGGATCGAAGCCCGCCTTCGCAGCGACGTGGCGCGCAATCGCGAGTTGCGAGTAAACCGCAGCGGCGTCGGCGGCTGCAAAGCGATCTCCCTGGGCGGGGTCGGCGCCGAGCGCTGGGTCGTGAATTTTGCGGGCTTTGCTCTGTGCGGCGCGAACGAATACGTCGACGGCGGCGCGGCGACGGGCCGCAGACGATTGCCACGCTTCTTCGGCAACTGGCTTCTCGTCGATGCCGGGTGTCTGGCCTTTCCACGCGGTGATGAGCGACGCGGCGGCATCGGATGGCCGGCCGGCGGCGTCGTGGGCGCGGGCGATGACGTATTGGACGTACCGCTCGTCGGGCGTCGGCTTCGTGCCGGCCGACGTCGTGAGTCGTTTAATGGCTTCGCCGGCATCGAATCCCGCTTCGCCGGTCTCGATGGCCGCCTCCGCGCGGATGGCGGAAGTCAGGCGATCGGCCACGCCAAGGTCTTCGACGGTCTTTGCCTGTTCCGCCAAACTCGTCCATTGCTGTCGCGCGGCCGCGCCCGTGGCCGTTCCGGCGACGTCGCGCTGGCGACGCAGGTCCGCCTGAAATTCGACGATCAGCGATTGCAACATCTCCTGAAGCTGCTTCTCCTCGGGCGAGCCGACTTTCACGCGCGACTTCGCTTTGGCGACCGCGGGCAAGGCGACGGCCAACAATCGCGGCGACTTTCGCTCGGCGTCGGCCGGGCTGGCCTTTTCGAGCGCTCGCCGGCGAAGCAGGTCGCAAACGCTTGCCACGCGCTGTTCCGCCAAGGCGTTCTGTGCGATCAGATCTTGGGCCTGCGCAAAACTCGCCGCCACGTCCTCGCTCTTGCTATCGTTGCGTCCCAATGTGCAAACGATCGCAAGCGTGTCGACGCGAGATAGTTCCTTGCCGCGGATCAACTCCCGAAACGTCGCGTCGCCGCGAATCTTGGCCAACGCCGTCGCGGCTTCGTCGTATTTGCCGCCATAACCCAGCCGTTCGGCATCGGCAAGTTGCTGCTGAAATTGTTCAAAGCGTTTACCGCCGACGACGCGATCGAGCGACTTGATCAAGCCGCCAAGCTCTGTTTTCTCCCAACTTCCCAGATCCGCCGCGCTCGAGGTGAGCAAATCGCGGGCTTCGGCCAATCTCTCAGCGGCGGCGGAATTCCTCGCGTCGGACAGCAAACCGAGCAACTTGCCGACGGCCTGTTCTTCGCGCGTGGCGAACTGGTTGCCGAGTTCCTTGAGATCGGTCTTCACGCTGTCCCACTGGCTCAGCCGTCCCGCCGCGCGAGCACGCGCAATCAGCGCTCGACGACGAAGCGAACGCTCCTCGTCCTGCGCCAGGATTGATATCTCCTTCGCGTCGTCGATGACTTTGATCGTGTCGGACGCAACGGTGTACGTGTCTTCCGGCTTTTCGGCGAGCGTTGCGAGACCGGACTTGATGGCGTCGTCGACCGCTTCGCCGCGGAGCTTGACGGCGTTTAGATAGGGTCCGCGGCGACGAATCAGCGCGTTGAATTCTCGCGCGGCGCGAATCGAATCGCCTTTTTCTTCCAGCTCCGCGGCGTATTGGTACCAACGGTCGACAATCTCGCCTTCCCAGTGCTGCACCTGATCGGCCTTCGCCAGCTTGGCGTCGACTTGAGCGAGCCCGTCGAGAGCCGCGACGTACTTTCGTTCTGCATCGAGCGGCGCGATGTTCTCGGTGAACCAAGCCAACCGCACCTGCTCTCGCAAGGCATCGCGCTCGCCCTCGGTCATCTCCACGTCGCTGCGATCGATGTCGTCGATCGCTTCCAAATACGCACCGTCGGCGATGCGCGAATCGATGGCGCTGCCGAGTTTGCTTTGCGGCGACAAGAAGTAGTTGTAACTGCCCCAGGCGATCATTCCAAACAGGGCGGTCGCCAAGCCGACGGTCAGCCACGAAGTGCTGCGGCGCGCCGCAGCTCCCGCAAGGGCGGACGGTTCGAGCGCCGGCTGCGCGCTGCTGCGCGCTGCAGCCGATTGTGCGGCCAAACGCTGGCCCGCCTCGGGATCCGTGTCGGGCTGGAGCGCCGTCTCGTCATAGCGGGGCGCGGCGAGTGTGCCTTGTACCGCCCGCGTGCTGAGGGCGACTGCCGGCGAGCCTGCCTCGTCCGGCACGGCGATCGTGCGATTGTCGGGCACCATCGTCGCGCTGCCACCGCCCTTGACGGTCGTTTTCGCCGGCTCGTCGGACAACCCCGAAAGTGCTCGGTCTTCGGCCCAGGCTTTGCGCAATTCGGCAACCATCTCGGCGCAGGTATCGAACCGCTCGGATGGCTGCGTGGCGGTGGCTCGGGCGATGGCGTCGCCTTCGCGCGACTCGAGGTCGGCCAGGTCGAGCCGCGAAGAGCCGGTCGTGCGGCGCGTGCCGCCGTGCGAACTGGTAAGTCCAGACGACGGCTTGCCGGTTCGCATTTGTAGATACGCCACCGCTAGTTGGTATTGGTCGGACCAGCGCGTGAGTTTTTCGTCGGTGAACTCAGGGGCGTTGTAGGCGTTGTCGGCCAACGAGCGGCCCGCCGGAAACGGCTGCTCGTCGCCGTCCAGTAATTGGGCCGACGAGAAATTGCCGAGCAGCACATTGCCGCCGTCGAACTGAAAGTTGGCCGGACGGACGTTCAAGTGAATGATCCGCACCTTCTTGCCGTCGCGATCGTGCGCCGGCGCGTTGAGAAAATCGACGGCCTCGGCGAGCTGCTCCATTTCGTCGAGCAGTTGCCCGGCCGACAACCCTCCCGACGTCATGCGGTCGTTCATGTTGCCGCTGCACAGCTTACCGGCGAGCAACAGGCGGGCGAAGCCGGGCGGGTGCGGGCCGTCGAACAATCGCGCCGGCGCGACCTTGCCCGTCTCGCTTAGACGACAGTACTCATACATCTCTGCCAGGTGCGGATGGCGCTTGCTGGCTTCGCGCGTTAGGGCCAACGCCGGCGTCGTCGCCAGGGCCGGCGATTCGGCCACGTCGCGGACGACGAGCGTAACGTGATGCCGTTCCGGGCTAATGGCTTCCCAGATTTCTTCGCCTGCGCGGCGATAGACTTGCCGCTGCGGCTGGTAGTCGCCGATCGGCTGCTGCGTTTCGGCAACGCTCGGATTGACGACCGAAGTCGGAAACGCTGCGCTGCGCAAAGCTTGAACCATCTCGACGCACCGCCCGTAGCGGTCGTCGGCATTGATTCGCGTGGCCTTCTCGATGACCTTTTGCTCTGTCTCATCGAGCCACGTCAGGTCGAGCTTGCCCAGCCGCTTGGCTTCGTCGAGTACGGCGTAGCTTTCCGTGTCGGAAAGCGGCAATCGGCCGGTGCGTAACTCGACGTAAGCAATCGCCAGGCCGTATTGGTCGGTGGCGCGGCTGGGCCGTTTGCTCGTATAAATCTCCGGGGCCATGTAGGCCAGCGAGCCGGCTCCGCCCATCGACGTGCGCACGCTGCTCACCGCCGAGGCCAGACCAAAGTCGCAAACCTGCGCCGAGCCGCCCACGATGAGAATGTTCTGCGGTTTGACGTCGCGGTGTTGGATGTCGTGGCGTACGTTGAGGTAATCGATGGCGCGGGCGGCCGCGTCCATGTATTCGATCAGCTCCTCGAACGGAATTCCGCCCTTGGCGTCGGGCGCGATTCCCTTGCGGCACTCGTCGAGCCGTTCGAGCAGGCTCATCTCGCCCAGGTCCATGGCGACGATCAGCTCGCTGGGATGCGTCGTGTCTTCGTTCGGATCGTCGGAGAGCGACTCCGGGTCGAGCAGATTTCCTTCGGCGTCGCGAAGCCAAAACCCGGAGATCGAGACGAGATTCGGATGCCGCAGATTGCGGATCAGCTTGAGGGCGCGAAACTCCTTGCGGCCGGCCTTGTCGTCGACCTTGTCGATGATCTTGACGGCCAGCACAACGCCGCCGGGGCCTTGGGCGCGCCACACTTCGCCAAAGCCGCCACGGCCCAACAGTTCGATCAGCTTGTAGCCGGGGACGGCCTCGACGCCCGGTCTGTAATGCATGGTGGCCATGGGCGGCGCGCCCTGCTAGCAGTGAGGGCGTTTCTTTGCAAACGGAGGGGGAGCGCGGGCGCGATAGCGCTACTGCATATATTTAGGTCGCAATCGGCCGTTTCCACCGGCCGAGGATACCTCACGATAACGCTTGACGATTATGTCGGCAACGGCGGTGATGCCGGCAGTGCTGGCACGCAAATGCCGTGTCGAGAGCGACGCTATTTGGTCAGATGTTTCCGCAGCCAAGCTGGGCGGTTTGTCGTAATTCCGAGCACGCCGGCGGCGGCCATCTCTTTGGCCACAGCCGCGTCATCGACGGTCCAAATGTAGTCGTCGGCCGTCCAGACGTAGACTTGCAAATTCTCGTCCTTCGCGCGGCGGATGAATTCGGCCGACACGACGGGCTGCACGACGGGGTGCGCGGATAGATCGAGGCCGTCGGCACGAGCCTCACGCGCCTTTGCAAGCAGCGCATCGGCCGTCCAGGTCGCCGGCTTGGTCTTCGTTGCCGGCTTGGGGTCGACGACCCAATAGGCTTTCAGGTTCGGCAGGGCCGCTTTCGCCGCGGCGACCACTTCCGTCTTGAAACTGATGATCGCCATCTGGTCGTCGTCGAGTTTGCTGGCCTGGACGACTCTTTTCAGTTCCGGCACGATCTCCGGTCCGCATTTGACCTCGATGAACGCCCGTTTTCCTTTGGAAATCTCGGCCAAAGCCTCGGCGAGCGACGGAACGCGCTCGCCCTTGTAGCGGGCGCTCTTCCACGAGCCAACGTCGAGCTTGCGAAGCTCGGCCAGTGTCTGGTCGACCACCTTGCGGTCGACGCCGGCGGTTCGCTTCGTGTCGGCGTCGTGCATCAGCACGATCTGGCCGTCTTTGCTCAGATGGACGTCGAACTCGACCGCGTCAGCCTGTTGCTCCCAGGCCAATCGAATTGCGGCGAGGGTGTTCTCCGGCGCGTCGTCGGAAGCCCCGCGGTGGGCGATGATCTCAGGCGGGGCCGCCCACGCGAACGACATCGGAGCAAGCAACGCCGCAGCGAAGCACGAAATCAACGTAAACGAACGAAGGAATTTGCGTCGAGTCATGCGATCGAACCTTGCGGCGTTTGGGTGATGTGGAGAACGCGTTCCGCGGTGTTTGGCGAGTTTACCACGTTGCAACTTGCGCCGGCTACCGAAATCGCCCCGCTTGCGACCTCAATCGCGAATCGCCGGGCGGGAAACCGTGCTGGACAGATTTGCCCCCCCGCGGTATCTTCCCGCCCCTTGCTGCTGCCACGCGCATGGGGCGGTTCGGCGGCGGCAAGACACTTCCGTTGGTTCACATCAATTCCGTGGGCGGATTCCGCCCGCGGGCGATTTCACTTCGATCGAGCGGAGTCATGCATGGCTGCGGGCGACCTCGCACGCGCAAGCACTTCGAGCGCGCTACGCAGGTGGCGCGACTTGATCGTGCCGGTATCCTTGATTGCCAGCGTGCTGGTGATCTTGGTGCCGTTGCCGACCGAGGTGATCGACGTTCTGCTGGCGTTGAA
>JAJDEG010000478.1 GCA_029259895.1 Planctomycetota bacterium | reverse complement strand
TCGCCGGACTTGGATTTACCGCCGATCGGCGTACCGCAGTTGATCGAACCCGATGAAGTGGAATCCGAGGAGCCGGCGGACGGCGCGGAATGGTCCAACTTCCCGAGTCGCACGACGGCGCATGCGGTCGAACCGGCCGAGGAGGTCGTCCGATGATCTCAAAAATGATCGATTTCTGCATTCGCGAGCGGATGGTGATCTTGATCGCCTCCGTCGCAGCGGTCGCCTTCGGCTGGTACTCGACGAAAATAGTACCGCTCGATGCGATTCCCAACGTCGGCGAGAACCAGGTGATTGTCCTCGCCGAGTGGTCCGGCCGCTCGCCCAAGGACATGGAAGACCAAATCACTTATCCGTTGTCGGTTGCATTGCAAGCGGTGCCCGGCGCGAAGAACGTGCGCGGCAAGAGCATGTTCGGATTCAGCTTCGTGCAGGTGACGTTCGCGGACGACGTCGATTTCTACTGGGCGAGATCCCGCGTCGCCGAGCAGCTTACCACGGTGTCCGGATCGCTGCCCGGCGGCGTCACGCCACGATTGGCTCCCGACGCCACGGCGCTGGGTCAGATTTTCTATTACGTGCTCGAGCCGCCGCCCGGCATGGACTTGGCCCAACTTCGCTCCAAGCAAGACTTCTTCATCAAATACGCGCTACAATCGGTCGACGGCGTCGCCGAAGCGGCGTCGGTGGGCGGGTATGAGAAGCAATACCAGATCGAAGTCGACCCCGACAAACTCCGATACCACGGCATTCCGCTCGCCAAAGTCATCGCCGCCGTGGAAGCGTCGAATATCGACGTCGGCGCGAAAACCGTCGAATCCGGCGGAATGGAGTTCCTCGTTCGCGGCAAGGGGTTCATTGGGTCGGGCAAGACCGAGCCGGAAACGATTCGGCAGATTGAAAGCACGGTCGTCGTCACGCGCGAAGGCGTCCCGGTACGCGTGCGCGATTTGGCTTCCGTGCAAACGGGGCCGGCGCAACGCGACGGCGCGTTGGATTTCAACGGTCGGGAAGCGGTCGGCGGAATCGTCGTCATGCGTTATCGCGAAAACCCGCGCGACGTCATCAAGCGTGTGGAGGCGAAGATCGACTCGCTCGAAGCGGAACTCGACGGCGTCAAGATCGTGCCCGTGTACGACCGGTCGGTGCTCATCGACGAGACGGTGGGCACGCTAACCGAAGCATTGGTGCAAGAAACGCTGGTCACGATCGCGATCATGGTTCTCTTTCTGCTGCACGTGCGATCGAGCATCATCATTGCGATCACGCTCCCTATGGCCGTGTTGATGGCGTTTATTGCCATGAACGTGTTCGACGTCGATGCGAACATCATGTCGCTCGCCGGCATCGCCATCGCGATCGGTACGATGGTCGATATGGCCATCATCATCCTGGAGAACATTTATGCCGCTCTGGCCGATTGGGAGGCAACCGGTTCGCCGGGCGGCGAGAAGCGGCGTTTGCAGGTCATCCGCGAGTCCGCGTCCGAGGTCGTGCCGGCCGTGATTACGGCTGTCAGCACGACCGTGGTCAGCTTCCTGCCCGTGTTCTTTCTTACCGGCCGGGACCACAAGCTATTCGCGCCGTTGGCGTGGACGAAGACGTTTGCCCTGTCGGCTAGCTTGATCGTGGCCGTGGTCGTCGTGCCCATGCTGTGTCGCATGTTGTTGCGCAGCGCGCGCATGCCGCGGTGGTCCGGACCGGTTACGGGCGTTGCCGTCGCGGCGATTTCCGCGGGGCTGTGTTGGTTCGTGTGGGGCGACCACATCGCGCACTGGACGACGCTCAGCCCCGCATGGGCAACCGCCGCCGTCGCCGCGCTCGGCTACGTCGCCGGCTGGTGGCTGACTCGCGAAAAGATTCGGTCGATGGAAGAAAATCCAGCGAGCCGCTTCTTACGCTGGATTTACGCCGCACGCTTGCGATTCGCGCTGCGGCGAAAGGCGTTGATGCTGAGCTTTCCGCTCCTCGTTTTTGTTCTGGGACTGGGTGCCTGGTTCGGGCTGCCGACGGTGCTGCGCCCCGTCGAAAACGTCGTCGCCTTACTGGGAGCGGACTTGAATGAAGTGCCGGGTTATGTCCGCGCCAAGCATGTATTCACGGGACTGAAGTCCGACGATTGGATCGCCCTGGACGAAGGCTCCTGGTTCTACATGCCGAGCTTGTACCCCGCCGCGAGCTTCAATCAGTCGATGGAAGTGCTGCAAACCCAGGACGCGATGATCGTGCAGATTCCCGAAGTCGCCAACGTACTAGGGAAGATCGGGCGAGCCGACTCGGCGCTCGACCCGGCGCCAACCGGCATGATCGAAACCTACGTGATGCTCAAGCCGCGAAACGAATGGCGCGAGGGCATGACGGAGCGCAAGATCTGGGATGAAATCAACGCCGTCGGCACGCTGCCGGGCGTGACGCCGGCATCGCCGCTACAGCCGATTGAGGGGCGCGTCGTGATGCTGCAAAGCGGCATCAAGGCATCGATGGCCGTGCGAATCTACGGCGACAATCTCGACGGTCTGGGCAAGGCGGCCGTCGCCGTCGCGCAGCGCCTGAAGCAACATCATCTGGTGAACGCCGGCACGGTGAATCCAGATATCGTGATGGGAAAGCCGTATTACGAGTTCGAGGTCGACCGCGACGAATCGGCCCGCTACGACATGTCGACGATGATGGTCAACCAGGTCGTCTCCGCGGGCCTGGGAGGCGTCGACGTTACAACGACGGTAGAAGGCCGCGAGCGATATGCGATTCAAATTCGCTTCGACCGCGACGTCCGCGAGAACGTCGACGAACTGCGGCAAGTGCCGGTGGTCACCGAGACCGGAGAGGTGGTGCCGCTGGAGCGACTTGCCAGCGTCGCCACGACGTGGGGCCCCGGCATGATCAGCAGCGAAGACTCCCGGCTCGTTGCCCACGTGATGTTCTCGCCGTCGGGCGCGGCCGGCGACTTGGAAACGGTGGAATCGGTCATGGATTCGCTGACGACTGCTCGCCAATCCGGCGAGTTGCAGTTTCCCAGCGGGAACTTCGAGTTGCAGGCGGTCGGATCTTTTCAAAACCAGATCGAAGCCAATCAACGCCTGATGTGGCTGATCCCCACCGTGCTGCTGATCAATTTCCTGCTGCACTACCTCCACTTCCGCAACGTGCCCATTGCGCTCGTGGTGTTCTCCGGGATTCCCGTCGCGTTCGCCGGCGGCATGATCGCCGTGGCGGTCATGGGCGTGGAGTTGAATACCGCGATCTGGGTCGGCTTCATCGCGCTGTTTGGTCTCGCGGCCGACGACGGCATCGTGATCGCCAGCTACATCAAACACGTGTTGGAACGTCGCAGGATTCAGACCGTCGAAGAATTGCGCGCCGCCATCTACGAGGCCGGCCTAAAGCGAATTCGGCCCTGCATGATGACCACGATCACCACGCTGATCGCCTTGCTCCCCGTCCTCATGGCCACGGGCCGAGGCGCCGACGTGGCCCGCGCCATGGCCCTGCCCGTGTTCGGCGGCATGTTGATCGAGCCCTTCTCGTCGTTCGTCGTGCCGACGCTGTACTGCGCGTACATGGAGTTTAAGCTGCGGGTCGGGCTGCGCGACGACTTGCTGGAATCGTCACTCGACGACGAGTCGGCTGATCGCTCGGAAGTGGTCGCCGCATGAAACGCATCTGGACATGGATATGTTTAGGTTTTGTTCCGTTTTCAAAAGGAGTTGAACGATGAAGGTTTTCGCATTTACTCTGTCGATTGTCGCCGCAAGTTTCTGTTCCGTCGCGTCAAGCGCGGAGCCGAATCCCCGGCAAGCGGCACAAGACAAACGCGATCAGATTCACATCGCCGTGCAACAAATCTGCCCGGTGTCGGGCCAAAAGCTCGGTTCCATGGGGCCGCCGGTCAAAGTCGCGATCGGCGAGCACAAGGAGCAGGTCTTTTTCTGCTGCAAGGGCTGCCTGAAACGCAGAATCGATCCGAAACACTGGGCGACGATTCACGCCAACTTCGCTCAGGCTCAGGGGATATGTCCCGTTATGAAGCACAAACTTCCCGAGAATCCCAAGTGGACGATCGTCGAAAGACAGATCGTGTTCGTTTGCTGTCCACCTTGCACCAAGAAGATCGCTGCCGACCCCAAGTCCTTTCTGCAGCAGGTCGATGCGCTCTACTTGGCAGCGTTGCAAACGGATGAAGCGCGTCGATAGCTCGGCCGATCGAGTCGACCTACGCCAAGCGCGAAGGCCTATTCTGCGCTCGGTGGGCGGTGCGCGCTGTTCTTGCAGCCGCCCGTTCACCGAGCGCAAACGGGCAGCGCCTGGTCGCCGCAGATTAAAGTCTCCACGAGGAAGCTGATTCATTCGGCACAACCGTTAAAGCTTATTCTACAGTGCCGGATTTATGGGCCGGCGTGGTCGTCGCACATGTCCCGATCGAACCGCTTTTGCCGATAAAGAAAACAGTATCACTTCAATCGCAGATGGGGGCCAAGGATGGCCAGACAAAGGATGAAGGCGTGGTCGCTGATCGCAATCGCGCTGCTGGCCGGCTGTAAGGCCGCCGATAGGGTCGGCGACCCGGAGTATGCGCAAGTGTCGTCCGCAGTTCAGCACGCGCGGTACGCTCCCATGCCACCGGAATCGGCCGTCAATCCCGTCGTGGCGGAGTTAAGCGGGCCGCAGCCGGTGGAAGCGTACGTTCGCTATGCTCTCGCTCAGAACGCCGGAATTCAAGCCGCACGCAAGCGGGTCGACGCCGCCGCAATGCGAGTCCCGCAGGCGGCCAGTCTCAAAGACCCGATGCTGGACGTAACCGGCTGGCCGTTCTTTCCGAACGTTCCCCAGACCGCTTCGGGCCGCATGACCGCAGACGTTATGGTTTCCCAAGAAGTCCCCTGGTTCGGCAAGCTCGCCACGAAGGCCGCCGCGGCCGAAGAGGATGTCAACGCCGCACGCGCTCAATTGGCTGCTTCCGAGCTGAGAACGATCGAAGAAGTCAAGCGAGCCTACTTCGAACTGTATTTCGTCCAAAAGGCGATCCGCGTTACCGAGGAAGATCGCGGAGTTCTTTCCAATCTTATCGAAGTTGCCGACGCGTTGTATCGAACCAACAAGACGAGCCAGCAAGACGTGCTGCGTTTGCAGGCGGAACTCTCGAATATCGACGGCGAATTGATCCGCATGCGACAGATGCTCTTTGCCGCCCAAGCCGACCTGGCGCAACTCTTGCACGTTTCGCCGGAAACTCCATTTGCCGCGGTCGACCGATTGTCGTCAGAAGATGTTCCCCGCGATATCGACGCGCTCTATCGACAGGCCGTCGCGTCGCGGCCGGAGCTCCACGTGATGCTGTCCGAAATCGACCGCGACCGCAGAATGGTCGACATGGCGCGATTGGAGTATTTTCCCGACGCGACATTCAAGTTCGGTTGGGGCGAAATGACGACCAATCGCGCGCTGGCCCCTTCCGCCGACGGCATCGACAATCTCACCGTCGGACTCAGCGTCAATTTGCCGCTTTACCGCGGACGGTTGAACGCCGCGGTCCGCGAGGCCGAAGCGACGGCGGTCGCCAGCGCTCGCGAATACGATCAAATGAAGGACGAAACGCAGCGCGACGTGAAGCGGCTCTTCACGCAGGCGGCGAGCCAGCATGATATGGACGTGCTGTTTCGCGAATCGATCATCCCCAAGACTCGCCAGGCACTGGAAGTCGCCGTTCGAGGGTATCAAGTGGGCGATACGGAGTTCGCCGACCTAATCGCGAATTGGCGCGAGTTGCTTCGCTTTCACGTCGCCCAATTGCAGCTCGAAGCACAGCTTCGCCAGACGCTTGCGTCGTTGGAACGCGTCGTCGGCGGCCTGCCAACGCCGCCACCGGAACGACCGCTGCCGTTGCCGCCAATACAGTAACTCGCGCCGATTCGCGGCGCGTTCGCGATCTTGCTAGACGAGGGAACGATCGATGAAGACCGCTACGATAGCCAGATACCTTTCCGCATCGCTGATCGTAGCGGCGTTCGTCGGCTGCGCTCCAACCTACCGCAGCTATTCGGGCTGCTACGTCGACTGCAAATACTGCCCACCCCAGCCGTTGCCGTATCGTCTCTACGACGGCTGCGCGTGTCATTCTTGCGCGGCCGAGAGATATTTGGCGACCCCGTCGACTCGGGGCGCTGCTTCAGCCGACATTGCCGACGATGCACCGGTGCCCTGAAAACTGAGCGGACAGATCGGCGCGATCTGCCGCGTAGCGTCAACAGGACGAATCCGTGGCAACAAACTTGTTCGGCTCGCGAAGGAACTGTTCCCGACATCCGGCCGAACAAAAGAAAAACGCGTGCCCACGGTAGCTCTCGCTGGCCGCAGCCTCGGAGCGGCCGATTCTCATGCCGCAAACTGGATCGGTGGCCGAGTCCTCGTCGAAGTCGACGTCGCCGCGATCGATTCGCAGATACGCGTCGAGAAAATCGAGCAATCGCGCTTCCACCCACTCCGCAACGGCGTCATCGTCTACCTCGTCGAGCGACCACTGAGCGTTATCGCCGCCATGAAACTTGACGAGCGGCGGCATCATAGACGCTTCGTAGCAGACCACCGCGTTTTCCAGCCCCAGGTCGTGCTCGACGGCGAAGCCTACCTTTGCACTCGCCGGAAACCTCTCGCTATAGCCAAACCAGCACGTACAGCGGCCGGGCGGATCGCCGGTTGCTAGATTTGCATTGGCAAAATAGCTTGCAATCATTGCTAAACGCGGACGGACGACGGACTCGCATAATCGAGCAGCGATCCGCTCAAACTCCGTTCGCCGCTGGGCGATCGCGGACATGTAGCTCTCGGCTTCGCCGGGCAACCAATGCGGTTCGCGCGCCGCCGCAGCCAGCCGAGACTCGATACGCTTCGTGAAATCGACAAAGCCGCTCATGGGCGCTCATTCCTTCGGCATTTTGGCCAAATAGTCGTCGGGTTTTTCGAGCAATGAGTCCTTGCAGCCGGCGCAGCATATCCACACCAGCCGGCCATTGACGTCGACCTTCATCGGCGTACCCATTGTGCCCAACAATTCACCGCTTACGGGGCAAACACGCTGCTTTTCGGCCGACGCCGCATCATCAGACGGCAGCTTGGACAATTCGGCGCGTGCCTCGGCCATCTTGGCTTGATCGGCGTCGTGCGCGAGAGTGTCCGAACTGCCCCCTGCCGTCGCTTCATCGCCATTACGGGCGTTGCCTTCGCTTGCCGCCGAAGCATTGCTTCCACGCGTGTTCGGCGAAGTGTCGCACCCTGCGAACAAGCAGGAAGCGACGACAATGGAACCTAGCGCAACGATGAGGTTACTCGACATGAATCCGTCTCCTAGTTCGTGGAACGGCGGCGTCCGTGATGCCGCCGGCGAAACTTCGTCAAAAACGCGGTCAAGCCGTCCGCCTCTTCAATCCGAGAAGATCGCAACCCGTAAAGCGCATGGGCCGCGACGCCGATCGCGGACTTACTCGCCACACTGCAACGTTCGATGCAAGATACCGCCATGATCTTCACGGGCGTTTTGAATAATGGGCCTCGATCGTGGAGCCGCGATTCACCTCGTTCTGCTATATTCCGGCGACCGCGCGGTTGTGTGGACAAAACGGAAAAAACACGAAAACGCCCCTGCCAAGCCATCGCGGTGGCCTCAGTTCTCAATTCGGCCTATGTTTATTGGCTTCAGGCGGCCCGCGCCACACATCGCGTGAAGAAACGTGTCCCACGACGCATCCAATCTCCGTGACGACCAATCGTGCGACGCGTCCGACGACGCGCTCGCGGCGGTCGTGGCCGGTTGTCAGCAGGGCGACCGGTCGGCTCAGCGAGAGCTTTACGACGCGTGCCATCAGCGCGTTTATCGCGTAGCGACGGGCATGGTCGGCCGACAGGAAGCCGACGACATCACGCAGCAAGTGTTTCTGAAGGCATTTCGGTCAATCGGCCAGTTCCAAGGACAATCGCGCATCGAGACGTGGTTGTACCGGCTGACGGTCAACGAGTGTTTGCAGTTTGTCCGACGGAACCGGCGATGGAAGTTTGCTGCGTTGGATCGAGAACCGATGGAGCGCACACGACGCCGCGAAAGCACGGAGCAGCGCGAAGAGTTGGATTGGGCGCTCGCGCGCCTCGACTCAGAACTACGTTCGATTTTTGTACTCAAGGAGATCGAGGAGCTTTCGTATCGCGACATTGCGGAAGCCCTGCAAATCCCGGAAGGAACGGTCGGGTCGCGCCTCAACCGCGCCCGCCGCGAATTGAAAACGCACTTATCGAGCATCGGTTACGAGACAAACTAACGAACAATACGAGAACCGAGATATTTGAGGTGCTTTCCAGCCCGCGACGCAACAGCCATTCGTGTGACTACGATGAATTGTGCGGAAGTGAAAGAGTTGTTGTCCGCTTTTTTCGACGATGAACTGTCGGGCGATGAGCGTGCAAACGTTGGCTCGCACGTCGAGGCGTGCCCAAGCTGCGCCAAGGAACTGGGAGAATTTCGCGACCTCTCCGTGTTGTCGCGCCGCACGTCGCCGGGGGAAGCGTCAACGAAGAATTGGCAACGGATTGTCGCGGGCCTCGACGGCGCCAGCGCCATTGAGGTCGCCGCGTCTCGACGTCCGGCAGTTCTTCGCTGGTTTGCCGCGGACAAACACCGCATCGCCGGACTCGGGCTGACGGCGGCGGCCTTGCTACTCGCCGTCGTGTGGCTCGGGGGACGAGGCGACCGTAGCGGCGACGGGGCAGCCGCCGATGCGGCTTTCGGCCAGTATCTCGATGAGTTCCGTCGCGACCCTCGCGCGGCCCAACAACGGCTGTTCGCCACGTACAACGGCCAGTCGCTCGATCCAGGGCGGGCCGAACGCGCTGTAGGATTCCGACCGGCGTTTGCCACGGGACTTCCGCCCGGCTATACGATCGAATCCGTCAACGTGATGACGATGCCATGTTGCAAGTGCGTGCAGTGTGTCTGTAAACGCGCCGACGGCTCCACGTTGGCGATCTTCGAGCATGGCGGCGGTCGCACCGATCCATACGCGGCCGAAAACCCACAGGTCTGCGTCGAATGCGCCGAAGGACGCTGCATGATGCTCCGATCGGGCGACGCGATCGCGGCGTCCTGGCACCGCGATGGACGGCACATTACCGTCGTCGGTGCCAATAATCCCCAGGAGGTTGGACGGTTGACGGCTTGGTTCAGCGATCCGCGGCGGACGTGACCTCGCGAATCACGGCGATCGGCCAACGACGAAGCGCGCCGGCACGTCGTCTCCGACAGTGACGCATGGCGCAATGTCTTTGCACGCTGCCGTGGTGCGAGAACGGTCACCGACTACGAAGTGATGGAGGAGAACGGCGATGACAAAACCCGATAGATGGCGACGGCTCTACGCTGCGCACCGCGCGAAGTTCTTTGCGGCCCAAGCCGTAGCGTTTGTCCTGGTGGGCGTGCTGATTGCCGCTTCGTTGTGGCGCACCCCGGCTATAGCAGACCACAAGTTTGACGACGGCGACGCTTCGGCCAGCGCCGCGGCTGAAACGCTGTGGACTTGCTCGATGCATCCGCAAATTCGCAAGACCAAGCCAGGCGATTGCCCGATCTGCGGAATGGACTTGATTCCAATCGCCAGAACTTCGGGAGGATTGCGCACGCTGGCGATCAGCGCCGAGTCCAAGGCGCTGATGAAGATCGCGACCACGCCCGTCGAGCGCCGGTACGTGTCGCACGAAATCCCGATGGCCGGCCGTGTCGACTACGACGAAACGCGGCTCGGCCACATCACGGCGTGGGTTTCCGGCCGTTTGGATCGGCTGTACGTCGATTACACCGGCGTCGAAGTCAAGAAAGGAGACCATTTAGCCTCAGTTTACAGCGAACAACTTTACGTGGCACAGGAACAGCTGATCCAAGCGATCAAGAATCGCCGCGAGCGACCGAATCCGAACGCCACGCTCGCTCAACCGATCGATTTGGCCGAGTCGGCGCGCGAAAAACTGCGACTGCTCGGGCTGAAGGACGAACAAATCGCCAGCATCGAAGAACAAAGTCGGCCTACCGTTCACTTGACCATCTATTCGCCGGTTGGCGGCATCGTGATCGAGAAGCTCAAGCAGCAAGGCGATCGCGTGCAACTTGGCGAGCGGATTTATACGATCGCTGATCTCAGCCAGCTATGGGTGCATCTGGACGCCTACGAGTCGGACTTGCCATGGGTTCGCTATGGACAGGACGTGGCGATCACCACGGAAGCGTATCCGGGCGAGGAGTTTCACGGTCGCATTGCGTTCATTCAGCCGGTGCTCAACGATAAGACGCGGACGGTCAAGGTGCGGGTCAACGTGCCGAACTCGGACGGCAAGCTGAAGCCGGAGATGTTTGTGCGCGCCATCGTGCAGCCGCGCGTCGCCGCGGGTGGGAAGGTGATGGATCCCAGCCTTGCTGGGAAGTGGATCAGCCCGATGCATCCGGAGATCGTGAAGGACGAGCCTGGCACGTGCGATATCTGCGGGATGCCGCTTGTGCGGGCGGAATCTCTAGGGTACGTCTCGGCGGAATCGAGAGACGGCGAGCCGCCGCTCGTGCTTCCGTACAGTGCCGCATTGGTCACCGGGACGCGCGCGATCGTCTACGTTCAACTGCCGAATATGCCGCCCTTCGCCGAACCGGCGTTTCAGACGCTTTCCGTCGTCGTGCAGACGGGCGACGTGGACGAGGTTCGCGAGGCCTTTGCCAAGTACGCGAAGATGTTGGACCGCCCGTACGGCGATACGGGGACGTCGTACGCGCGGCAATTGTGGAACGGCTTCGCCGATCGCCTTGCAAAGTACGCATTGAACGGACAACGCGCGAAAACCTTGACGGAAGCAGGGCAGGTATTCGCCGGCATCGAATCGACGATGAGCGAGGCGCGCGAGCAATTCGCCCCGCCCGAGCGGCCGACGTTCGAGGGGCGCGAGGTCGTGTTGGGGCCACGCGCGGGCGATTTCTTTCTAGTCCGACATGGATTAGCGGAGGGCGAGCTCGTCGTCACGGCGGGTAACTTCAAGATCGACGCCGAGATTCAGATCCAGGCCAAACCGAGCATGATGACGCCCGAGGGGGGCGGTGGAGGCGGTCACGATCACGGCGGAAATGGCGGAGCCGCTGCGAAAAAGTCCGGCGACGAACACGCCGCCCACGCGGTCGCATTGCCGACCGATTTCCAGCGGCACATTCGCGCTCTCGAAGACGCCTACGAACAGGTCGCCGCGGCCGTCGAGCAACAGGATATCGGCAAGGCGACGGCAGCGTTCGCCCAATTCGGCAAGTCGCTCGCGGAAGTCGACGCCGCGTCGCTCACCGGTCATCCACGGATGCTGTGGAAGGAATTCGCCATGCTGCTGGGGAACGACGCCGTCGAGGGTCGCGACGCGAAGCAACTCGCCCAGGCCGACCGCGTGTTCCTGCTGCTCAAGGGACACATGCGGCGGATGCGGGAGCAACTCGGCGTCCGGCCCGACACACAGCCGCACATCGAACGGTTCGCCGTGGCGGCGGCATTTCAACTCGACTTGGCGCGCGTGTGGGAGAAGTACCTGGCCGTCGGCAACGCGCTTGCCGCGGACGACGCGAACGCCGCCAAACAACATTTGGTTATGCTCGAATCGGCGGTTGCGACGGTCAGCGACGAGCCGCTCGACCAGCGCGCCAAGGCCGTCTGGATCAAGGAACGCGGTGATTTGACCAAGATCGTCGCCAGCATGCGGGCCGCGGCCGACATCAAATCGTTGCGCGAGCAGTTTTCGCCGCTGTCGCAGGAAATCGGCGTACTGGCCAAGACGTTCGGCTTCAGCGAGTCGGGGCCGGTCTATGAACTTCATTGTTCGATGGCGTTTCAGAACAAAGGAGCCATTTGGTATCAAGACAACGACCGTGCGTTCAATCCGTACTACGGCGCTACGATGCCCCGCTGCGCCGATCGCGTCGAACGGCTTATCCACGACGAGCCGACGGCACCGACGCCAAGCGACAAGAAGGCGCACGAGAATCACGCTCATCCCTAACGAACTCATTCACCACGCTCCTCGATGATCGACAAAGTCATACGTTTCTGCCTCGAGAATAAACTGATCGTCGCACTGCTCGTCGTCGCGGTGGTCGGCTGGGGCGTGCGCGTGGCGCCGTTCGATTGGGAGGTCGGCGCGTTGCCGCGTGATCCCGTGCCGACGGACGCGATTCCGGACATCGGCGAGAACCAGCAAATCGTGTTCACCGAATGGATGGGCCGTTCGCCGCAGGATGTCGAAGACCAAATCGGTTACCCGCTCACCGTTTCCTTGCTTGGGGTTCCCGGCGTCAAGACGGTACGCAGCTACTCGTTCTTCGGGTTTTCGACGATTTACGTCATCTTCAACGAGGACGTCGAGTTTTACTGGTCGCGGACGCGCGTGCTGGAAAAACTGAACAGCCTCCCCGACGGAACGCTTCCCGAGAGCGTGACGCCGATGCTGGGGCCCGATGCGACGCCGTTGGGCCAGATTTTTTGGTACACGCTCGAAGGCCGCGACCCGGACGGAAAACCCGTCGGCGGCTGGAACCTCGAAGAATTGCGCACGATTCAAGACTGGTACGTCCGCTATTCGCTGCTGTCGGCCGAAGGTATCGCCGAAGTCGCGTCGGTCGGCGGCTTCGTCAAGGAATATCAAATCGACGTCGATCCGGACGCCATGCGGGCCGCCCGCGTTTCGATCGACGACGTGTTCATGGCCGTGAAGATGTCCAATATCGACGTTGGCGCCCGCACGATCGAAATCAACAAGGCCGAATACTTCATCCGCGGCCTGGGATTCGTCGAAAGCGTCGAGGATATCGAGGACAGCGTCGTCGTCGTTAACGACAACGTACCGATCTACGTCAAGGACGTCGCCCACGTCACGCTCGGACCGGCGCTTCGCCGCGGAGCGCTGGACAAGGGCGGCGCGGAAGCCGTGGGCGGCGTCGCCGTGGTCCGCTACGGCTTCAATCCGCTGGCCGCCATTAAAAACGTCAAGTCGCAGATCGAGGTGATCGCCCCCGGTTTGCCGACCAAGGCCGTCGTGGATTACGGCCGGACGACGCGCGAACAAATCATTTCCTACGCCGCGGCCAACGAATTCGATGCCTACTCTGACGTTGAACTGAACCACGAGGCCTGGGTCAAGCACTTGCGAGCTACGCCTCGCGACCAATGGCCCGCATGGGTCACGACCAGCCAGGTGACCGTCACGCCGTTTTACGATCGCACGGGCCTGATTTACGAAACGTTGGGCACGTTGAACAAGGCGCTGGTCGAAGAAATCCTCATCACGATCATCGTCATCCTGGTGATGGTGATGCACCTGCGCAGCTCGATCCTCATCGGCGCGTTGTTGCCGCTGGCGGTGCTGATGTGCTTTATCGCGATGAAGACCTTTGGCGTCGACGCGAATATTGTGGCCCTGTCCGGCATCGCCATCGCCATCGGCACGATGGTCGACATGGGAATCATACTTTGCGAAAACATTTTGAGGCATCTCGATGAGGCCAACCCGGAAGAGAGCCGCCTCGAAGTGATTCATCGCGCTTCGACCGAAGTCGGCGGCGCCGTGCTGACCGCTGTGTCGACGACGATCGTCAGTTTTTTGCCGGTGTTCACGATGATCGGCGCGGAAGGAAAGCTGTTCAAGCCGTTGGCATTCACCAAAACATTTGCCTTGGCGGCTTCCGTCATTGTGGCCCTGACGGTCATTCCGCCGGCCGCCCACGTGCTGTTTACGACGCGCATCAATTCCCGCGTTCTGAAGCGAGTGACGTACGCCGGCTTGATCGCGGCGGGATTCGGCATCGCGATTTGGCTGGCTTGGTGGGCGGGCGTCATCGTCATTGCTCTGGGTATCTACAAGCTGGTCGAAGAGTCGCTGCCCGACCGCCTGGAACCCTTGCGGCAGCGAATGGGCAAATCCGGTCTTCTATTGGCCACGTTCGCGGCCGTGCTCCTGGTGGGTATCTTGTTGACGGATGATTGGCTTCCGCTAGGACCGGAGAAAGGCTTTCTACGAAATTTCGCGTTCGTCGCGATGCTGATCGGCGGTTTGTTGGCATTCTTTCAACTGTTTCAAAAGTATCTTTACGAGCCGATACTTTGGTGGTGTCTCAACCATAAGCTTCTCTTTTTGTGCGTGCCCGCGCTGGTTTTGATCGTCGGTTTCGGCGTCTCGGTTGGTCCGCAGTTCGTCTTTGGCCGAATTCCGCCGGAGTATGACGCTCAATCGCTGGCCGAAGCGGAGATCGAAGAGCTTTCCGCGTTCGAGCGGTTTAAGTACGAGCTTGGCGGATTGCGCAATCAGCCTTGGGAACAGATGCGGCGCCAACCGTTAGCTTCCAAGCTCAAGTGGACGCTGGCCACGACGTGGAAGGGTTTCGGCAAGGAGTTCATGCCGCCGCTCGACGAGGGATCGTACCTGTACATGCCGACGACCATGCCGCATGCATCGATTGGCGAGTCGCTCGATGTGATCCAACTGCAAAACCGTCGCATCATGGCGATTCCCGAAGTCGAATTGGCCGTTGGCTAGATCGGTCGCGTGCAGAGCCCGCTCGACCCGGCGCCCGTATCGATGATCGAGACGGTCATCAATTACAAATCGGAGTACATCGTCGACAAGGACGGCCATCGCATTGATTTCCGCTACGACGGGGACGAAAGCGACTGGTTCCAGGATGAAGAAGGCAACCTCTTGCCGGCGGACGACGGCCAGCCCTACAAGGTGCAGGGACGATTTGAGCGCGATGATGACGGCAAGTTGATCGTCGATCCGAACGGCGCGCCGTTCAGGCGATGGCGGCGGCCGCTCGATCCAGTGCTCAATCCAGGACGGCAAGCCTGGGCCGGTATTACGACGCCCGACGACATCTGGCACGAGATTACGGAGGCTGGCCAGGTGCCGGGCACGACGTCCGCGCCGCGGTTACAGCCGATTGCCGCTCGTATCGTGATGCTGCAAAGCGGCATGCGCGCGCCGATGGGCGTGAAGGTCAAGGGGCCGGACCTGGAGACGATCGAACGCGTAGCTTTGGAAATCGAACGCTATCTGAAGGAAGTTCCCAGCGTCGAGGCATCGGCCGTGTTTGCCGATCGGATTGTCGGCAAGCCGTACCTAGAAATCGACTTCGATCGCAAGAAGATCGCCCGCTACGGTTTGACGATTCGCGAAGTGCAGAACGTTGTGGAAGTCGCCATCGGCGGTCGACGCATCACCACGACCGTCGAGGGCCGCGAGCGCTTCCCCGTCCGCGTGCGGTATATGCGCGAGCTGCGCAATGAAATCGAGGCGATGAAGAAGATTCTCGTTCCGGCCAAGGGCGGCGCGCAGATTCCGCTGTCTCAGGTCGCCGAAATCCGCTACCACCGCGGCCCGCAGGTTATCAAGAGCGAAGATACGTTCCTGCTCGGCTACGTACTCTTCGACATGCAGGCGGGGAAGGCCGAGGTAAACGTTGTGGAAGATTGCCAGCGGTACTTGCAGGGAAAGTTCGATGGCGGCGAGTTCGTGTTACCGCCCGGAGTGAGCTACGAATTCGCGGGAAACTACGAGAACCAGGTTCGTTCGCAGAAGACGCTGATGGTCGTGCTGCCGTTGGCGCTATTCGTCATTTTTATCATTCTCTATTTGCAGTTCCGTTCGGTGATTACGACGTCGCTGGTGTTCAGCGGCATCGCCATCGCCTGGGCCGGCGGTTTCATCATGCTTTGGCTGTACGGTCAGCCGTGGCTGCTCGATTTCAGCGTGTTCGGCACGGAGATGCAGACGTTGTTTCAGATCCATCCCATCAATCTGAGCGTCGCGGTGTGGGTCGGGTTCTTGGCGCTGTTCGGCATCGCGACGGACGACGGCGTGGTGATCGCCACATACCTCGATCAAAGCTTTTTTAGGAATCGAATCACGACCAGCGCCGAAGCGCGACGCGCGACGCTGGCAGCGGGCTTGCGTCGTGTCCGCCCATGCCTGATGACGACTGCAACCACGATTCTGGCGCTGCTGGCCGTGCTGACGTCCACTGGCCGTGGCTCCGATATCATGGTGCCGATGGCGATCCCCAGTTTCGGCGGCATGCTCATCGCGGTCATGACCATGCTCGTGGTCCCGGTGCTGTACTGCTCGGTCCAGGAATGGAAACTTAAACTCGGCATCGAAGACCCGCGGTTCGCCGAACATGCCGTCGACCATTGAGATCGTCGTTTGCTTGACGAGGCGATGCCGCGCATCCGCTTCACGGATTGGCAAGGGATTATAGGTTTTCCATGGCAACTGATCCTGTTTGTGGAATGACGGTCGACGAATCGACGGCTCGGAGCGCGCATCGAGACGGCACAACGTATTACTTTTGTAGCGAACGATGCCGCGAAACATTTGTTGTTGATGCCGCACAAACACCGGCGAGTCGCGACAGCCGTGCCCACCACGAACATCGCGTTCATCAAGGCGATCGCGATAATGCATCAGCGTCCAAACGGCAACAGGCAAGCAAGTACGTCTGCCCGATGTGCGAGGGCGTCGAGAGCGACCGGCCCGGCAACTGCCCCAAGTGCGGCATGGCCTTGGAACCGGTTCGGCCGATCGTCCAAAAGCATGCGACCATCTACACGTGCCCGATGCACCCCGAGATCGAGCAAGACGTGCCGGGGCAGTGCCCGATCTGCGGGATGAATCTGGAGCCGAAGTCGGTTCAAGCGAACTCGGAAGAGGACGACACCGAATTGCGGAGCATGACGCGCAGGTTTTGGGTCGCTTTGGTACTCACGGTTCCCGTGCTTGTATTGGCAATGCTGCCAATGCTCAACGTGCGGATCGACCGCTGGCTGGGAGCGAATCTTCCGACGTGGCTACAGGTCGCGCTGAGTACGCCCGTCGTGCTTTGGGCAGGATGGCCGTTCTTCGAGCGCGGCGCGCGATCGATCGTTACGCTACATCTCAATATGTTCACGCTCATCGCCATCGGTACGGGCGCGGCCTATCTCTACAGCCTGTTCGCCGTGCTGTTCCCCGACATTATTCCGGAGAACTTCAAACACCACGGCCAAGTGGAAGTGTACTTCGAGGCGGCAGCGGTCATTATCACGCTTGTGTTGCTCGGCCAGGTGCTGGAACTTCGTGCCCGGCGAAGGACGGGGGCCGCGATACGCGAATTGCTTTCGCTTGCGCCGCCGACGGCTCGCGTCGTTCGCGACGGCGGCGAGACGGAAGTCCCGCTTGAGGACGTTCGTCAGGACGACGTCCTTCGCGTACGGCCGGGCGAGAAGATTCCCGTCGACGGAAAAATCACGGAAGGCAGAAGCACGGTTGACGAGTCGATGATTACGGGCGAGCCACTGCCGGTTGAGAAGCAAGTGGAAGATGACGTTATCGGCGGAACAGTGAATCAAACCGGATCGTTTCTTATGATCGCCGAGAAGGTCGGCGAAGATACGGTGCTCGCGCAGATCGTGAACATGGTCGCCGATGCTCAGCGAAGTCGCGCGCCGATTCAGAAAGTGGCCGATACGGTGGCCGGTTACTTCGTGCCGGCGGTGATCCTGATCGCGATCGTTACGTTTCTCGTATGGGCCATCGTGCAACCAGAGCAGCCCGCGCTAGCCTACGCGCTTGTCAACGCGGTGGCCGTTCTGATCATCGCCTGCCCTTGCGCGCTAGGACTCGCCACTCCGATGTCGATCATGGTGGGCGTGGGCCGCGGAGCGAAGGAGGGCATTCTGATCAAGGACGCTGAAGTCTTGGAAACGCTGGAGAAGGTGGACACGCTCGTTGTCGACAAGACCGGCACGCTCACGGAAGGCCGTCCCAAACTGACCGAAGTCGTCGCGACGACGCAGTTTTCCGAGCAGGATCTATTTCGGCTCGCCGCGGCTGTCGAGCAGAATAGCGAGCATCCGTTGGCCCACGCCGTCGTCGCCGGGGCTAAAGAGCGGCAGGTTGTTTTACCGGCCATCGCAGATTTCGATTCGGTGACCGGCGGCGGCGTTCACGCGAACGTCGAGGGAAAGCAGGTACTGGTCGGGAAGCGAGCGTTGCTGGCGGAGCGAAACGTCGACGATGTCGGTGAACTCGACGACCGTGCGGATGCGTTGCAGCGACAGGGGCGCACGGTGATGTACGTCGCCGTGGACGGACGATTTGCCGGGTTGATTGCCGTCGCGGACCCGATCAAAGAGTCGACCCATGAAGCCGTCCGCACGCTTCACGGCATGGGCCTGCGAATCATCATGCTAACCGGCGACAATGAGAAAACCGCGAACACGGTCGCCGACGCGCTCGGAATCGACGATTTCGACGCCGGCGTGCGCCCCGAGGACAAGCATGCACGCATCAAGGCGCTTCGGGCCGAAGGCCGTCGCGTGGCGATGGCCGGCGACGGCATCAACGACGCGCCAGCCCTCGCGGAAGCCAACGTTGGCGTGGCGATGGGAACGGGAACCGATGTGGCCATCGAATCGGCCGGCGTTACGCTGGTCAAGGGCGATCTGCGCGGCATCGCGAGGGCCATCCTGCTGAGCCGACGAACCATGCGCAATATTCGCCAAAATCTCTTTTTCGCGTTCATTTACAACGCTTTGGGCGTTCCCGTTGCCGCTGGCGTACTGTATCCCATTTCGGCGGACCTACTGCTCAATCCCATGATTGCGGCCGCGGCAATGAGTTTCAGCTCCGTGTCGGTTGTGGGTAACGCACTGCGGCTGCGTTCGCTGCGTTTATAGGTCGTTCATCGCTCGCGTCCTTGCGTCTGGCTCGCCGCATGATCCGCTCGCGCCCGGAAAGTCAGCAAGTTGACTTGACACGACGACGGCACTAACCTGAGCGCGATGTTCGATGCCTTTTGATGAGGGAGGAGACCACGATGATTGGGCGAATTAACGATGCACGGCATGCGCGGCCGATCATGTGTTTCTTGGCGATCGCTGTTCTAGCGAATCGCGTGCATGGACAGCACCATGACGATGCTTTAGATCATCACCTGCCGACCGACCCGATACATCATCCGATGGGTCACGACGTGCCGCACCACGACGACGGCGGCGACCCACTTGTCGATCATCATTTTCCGCACCACGACCCGATCAGTCCTCACCATCACGACGATGGAGTCCACGACGTCGATCCGCATCACGACCATCACTTTCAGCACCATCACGCGCCGAGCGACATGCATCATGAGGATCACCATCACAACGATGGGACGCACCATCACCATGCCGGCCACGTCGGCGACGCCAATCTCGACGGACACGTCAATCTGATGGATATGTCCATGCTGCTGAGCCACATCGGACGAACCGGCGAATGGGGCCACGGCGACTTCAACGGCAGCGGGCTGGTCGACCGGTCAGACTTGGCCTTGTTCGCCAGTTCTTACGGAAGCACGTATGAGCCCGTGCATGCCTCTGCCACCGCCGCCGTGCCGGAACCATCGTCGGTGGTTCTTCTCGCGGCTGGCTTACTCGCGATTGCGGCAGCTCGATGGAAGCGGCTGCAGTGTATTTGAGATTCGCAATCTGAGCACGCATCACGTGAATCAAGAGAGGTTGGAGAATGCGCCGTTTGCTGGTTCTCGTCATCCTGCTCGCAATCGTTGCGGCGGACGTGTTCGCGGATACCGATGTCGTATTGCTCAAGTCGCCTAACGACGGGATTCAACCGCAGGCGGTTTCGGACAAGTCGGGAACCGTCCACCTGCTGTATTACAAGGGGGACGCGCTAGCGGGCGATCTTTTTTACGTTCGCCGCAGTCGCGGCGACGACGATTTCTCCAAGCCGATTCGCGTCAATAGCGAATCCGGTGCCGCCATTGCCGCCGGCACTGTTCGTGGCGGGCAAATCGCCGTTGGCAAGAACGGACGCGTTCACGTTGCCTGGAATGGCTCCAACAAAGTCAAGGGCAAGACCGGCAGCGCAATGCTTTACTCGCGCCTCGACGACGACGGAGCCGGTTTCGAGCCGCAACGCAACTTGATGTCGCGGACCGCGGTGTTGGACGGCGGTGGCTCGGTTGCCGCGGATGCCGACGGCAATGTGTACGTGACGTGGCACGCCGTTTCCGTCGATGGCGAGCGGAGCGAAGAGTACCGCCAGGTTTGGATCAGCCGATCGAACGACGAGGGAAAAACGTTCGTGGAGGAAACGCCTGCATGGGCGAAGCCTACCGGGGCGTGTGGATGTTGTTCCATGCGCGCTTACGCCGACACCGCAGGAGTGCTGAACGTCGTCTATCGCGGCGCGCAAAACGGTGACAACCGCGATATCTACTTGCTGGCCTCGAGGGACCGGGCACAGAGCTTTGACGGCGTGCTCATGCACCCGTGGAAGATCGCCGCGTGTCCGATGAGCACGATCGCGATAGCGGAAGGGCCCAGCGGCGTGGTCGCGGCGTGGGAAACGGACGGCCAAATCTTTTTTGCCAACGTCAAGCCGCGCTTGGCGGAGTATTCGGTGCCGCGCGCCGTTGCTGGCCGTGGCACGGCACGCCATCACCCGGCGGTCGCGGTCAACCGGAAGGGCGAAATGGTCATCGCCTGGACGGAAGGAACCGGTTGGCAGAAAGGTGGAACGCTCGCATGGCAAGTGTTCGATTCCGAGGGCGAACCGACTACGCAAAGCGACCGACTGAAAGGCGGAATCCCGGTATGGGGTCTGCCCACCGTCGTTTCTTCGGCCGATGGTTTCTTGATCGTCCATTGAAGCGACGCCGATGCTTAACAAGTTGAGCAGACCAAATAGTCACCTTGCATCTTTCTCGAAGTTCGATCCGAAGCAGCGAAGTCTGCGACACCTGACCAATCGTCTTGCCGGTCGACAGCATCGCGTCCGCGTCACGCAGCTTGCGAATAATCTATTCCGGCTGGTGCTTCTTGCCTTTCATCGAGAGTCCTCCATGTCCAAAACGGGGCGGTTACACTCTCATAACACATGGACCAAGTTTCGGGGAGCAGGTCACCACATTTCCAGTGTGCTGCCCGAACGGCGTAAACATTTGCGGCGTTTGGCGTTGCGGCGGGCGGTTTTTGCAGGGTGCCGATTTTGGTGCCGACGAGTTTGCAGCGATTTGCATGGAACGCATCGGCTTAGCGATTTCGGCTTACGCGCCAGCGGTCACGTTCGACACGACCGCGCCCGCGTCTCTTGCGTCACGCCGATACCGCCGGATTGTCGAACACCATCTCTCGTCGGCGGCTCCTGGCGATCGAGCATTACGCCTCTGCACGAGGCAGAGTCGCACGTCCGAAGTAAATGGATTTCGATAGATCAACTAGACCTGCGACGTTTGGCGGAAGCCGCTAGCACGGCGATGATCGTGCGCGAATCGTCCCGGCGACGATTCCAACTCTCCTCGGCTAGTGCATCGTCGACCGCCGATGCTCTCAATATCGTGCGGAACGATCGCGAGCGGCCAACGGCTTGGAGCTTTCGGCTCGGCGACGCAATTGAAGCGGTGTTCCCGCGGTCTCCGTTGGCGACTATCGCCGCGGCGGATGCTGCAGGTGATATGCGAACACGCCCAAAATTCATTGCGAAAATGGCCGCGTCCGTACGCGACACGACGCCGTCGGCGTTCAGGTCGCCGCTCAGCAAAGCTGCGACGCCCGAATTGCCGAAGTTGCGCTGCATCGCGGCCAGATCGGCAAGCACTACTCGGCCGTCGCCGTCGATGTCGCCGGGCAACACGTCGACCGTAATCGCAAAGCCGCCGCCGGCCACGCCGTCGCCGCTGGGATACTGATTTGAAGCGGTCGGCCAATCGCCGTCGAGCGCCACGCCCTTCAAATCGAGGACGCCGTCGGGAAGCTCGATCGCATAACGGTCGGCAACGAGCGGCTGTGACAAGCGCCACGTGGCGATGAACGAACCAGACGCGACGCCGGGAGACAAGGAAACGGCGTCGATCGCAGCTCGTCCAGTGCGTTGTCCGGTGACGATTAGATCGCCGGGCGAGACGGCGACTTGCTCGGTAAACAACAAGCTGATTTCGTCGATATTCACCCACGGCAGCGAGGCGACTTCGCCCACCGCCGCGACGGGCACAGCGTAGCCGCCGCTCGTCTCGCCCAACGACGCGATTTGCAACTGAGCCAATAACGCGGGCGACCAGGTCGTGCCGCGAACCATCAGACTTTGCACGCGCGGCGGCGTCGTGTCAGGCGCGACATAGGTCAGCGTGAGCTTGGGCCGGCTGCTTGCCGACGCGCTTTCACCCGACGACAGCACGAGCGGCGCGGCGAATGCGGCATCACGGACCAGCGAAGCCACGACGAAATCGCTGACCGCTTCGTCGTATATGCGCAGTTCGTCCCACACACCGGAGCCGTACGAATTCGCGTCGTTGCCGCCGGCCAGATAGAACGTGTTTCCCGGTGCGGTCCACGTGGGGATATCGTCGGTCGCGACGAGCGCGCCATTGACGAATAGTTTGACCGCAGTATCCGTGGCGTTCTGTCGATCCCATGCAACGGAGAGGTGATACCATTGGTTCGGTCCGCCGAGCTGGTCGAGATCAAACGACACGTCGCCGGAACTGTCGGCGATGTGGAACCGCAGCCGGCCCATCGCGTCGACGTACATTTCCCAATTATCCGCGCCGGCGGAGTTGTCGAAGATCGTCTGCGCCGCCGTGTAGTCCTCGACGAAATACCACAACGCAATCGCGCCGCGGTCGGCCAGCGTGTGGTCAATCGAGACGTAATCGCCGCCGGCCGCGCCGCTGTTGGCGAGGTCGAGCCCTTGCCCATAGTCCGTCGACACATACGCAGGCGTCTGGCCATTGGGACCGTCGACGAGCACGCCATCGCCCACCGCGCCGAGCGTGCCGGCGTTTGCGAGATTGCCATCGAACGGCAAATAGACGGACGCTTCCGGTCCGCCGCCGAGAATTGCCGTGCCCGTGCCGTTGTTCCACAGCGCGGCGATCTCCGCCGGACTAAGGGCTCGATCCCACAGCGCGACTTCGTCGATCGCACCTTGGAACGGATAGACCGCACCCGCGCCGTTTCGCCCCAGTGCCGCGGTCTGTCCGGCAAGCACGACGCCAGTCAGATTCGCGTTGGCGTGTGTATCGGCGAGGTTTCCGTCGAGATAAATCCGGGCCTCGCTCGCTCCGCCATCGTACACGCCGACGACCAGATGCCACGTGCCGGTCGACAGCATCGCGGCGGGAATGCCGGGCCGTTCGGCGGTGCCGTCGGCGTCGGTGACTTTGAACCGCAGTTCGTTCGCCCCGCGGTCTTGGTAGAGAACGTAGGCATCCTCATTGGAGTCGTAAATGCCGGCGAATGCCTCGGGAATCTGCGACGGCAAGAGATCGAGATTGACCCAGGCGGCGACGGTCACGGCATTGGTCGCCAGGTTTAGCGACGAACTGCTGGGAACGAGCACGTGGTCGTTCACGCCATCGAAGTCGAGGCCGCCGCCGATTTTGGCCGACGAAAGCCAACTCGGCGGCGTGGCAAATCCGCCCAGCGCGCCGTCGTTTGTGCCGACGGCGTCCACGGCCGTCGTTGTTAGTGAATTCGTGGCACCGTCGTCGAGCGACCAATACGCAACAAGACCGTCGGTCAGGTCCGGTTCTTCCGGCGTGAGGCCGGCGACGAATTGCACTTCGTCGCCCGTGAGCACGTAGTCATAGATCCGCACGTCGTCGAAGTTACCCGTCGCATACGTGTTGCCGTCGTTGCCGCCGCCGAGATAGAAGTTCGCGCCCGGCGTGATCCACACGGGAATGTCGTCGGTAGCCACTAGGCTGCCGTTGACGAAAAGCTGCGCTGCGTTGGTTGTGGGATCGTTGCGATCCCACGAGTAGGCGACGTGATACCAATTGTTGGGCCCGCCAAGGCCGTCGAGGTCGTAGGTCACTTGGCCGGAATTACTGTCGACGCGACCGCGCATCTGGCCGTTGCTGTAAATCCACAACTCCCAATCATCCTGATTTGCGGAGTTATCGAAGATCGATTGGAAGTTGTAATAGGGATCGGCGTAATACCACAGCGCGATCGTGCCGCGGTCGGGCAATTGATAGCCGACGCTGACGTATTGGCCGCCGGTCGACGTGACGCCGACGTTTTGCAGGTCGAGGGCGCTGCCGGCCATTCCGCCGACGAAGACCGGCGAGGGTCCGACGACCGTGGCGTTGTATTGCGAACCGCCAGAACCGATGTTGGCGAGGTTTCCATCGAATGGCCAATGGATCACCGGCGCGGTCGGCGGCGGCTCGGGGGCTGCGGCTGGCGTGCCGCCGATCGCGGACGCCGCCACCAGCAACATCCCGTGGTTCGTCGCCGGATCGGCCACCCAGCCGTTGGCCGCCTCGACGCCGGCGGCGTTCAACTGGAAGTTGACCATGCCGTTTGCAGCAATCGTGGCGCGGCCAAGCACGATATTGCCGCGATCGGTCGGGCCGTCTACGCCGGGCGCTTCCCAGTCGCTGCCCGGTGCAAAGGAATTCCACGTCGCTGCGGCTTCGCCCCACGGCCGTTTGACTTCCAGCAGCACGTATTCACTCGCGGCCGGCGACCGCAGCACGTCGAGCATCACCGAACCGTCGAGCACCGTCGCGCCGCTGGGCACGCCGCTCACATCCCAGCGCAGCAGAACGCGGCGGTTGCGATCCACAGAGCCGGGCGTGTGTTCTAGAACGAGCACTTCGACGTCGCCGTAACTCGTCGTCGCCGCGCTTTGGGCGATGTACGTGTCCTGGCCGTCCTGCAACATCGTCACCGCGACGGGAAGCATCGCCGTCTTTGCGCTTTCGATGCCGTCGCCGTTGACGGCCGAGATTTGATAGGCGTGCGCCGCATTGGCGAAATCCGGCGCGTGGAGAAACGTCGTGCCGGTCGTCGTGCCAATCGGAACGCCGTTGAGATAGACGCTGTAGCCACTCACGCCGCTTTGCGGGTCGATCGACGCATGCCATGAAAGCTGGATTTGCGTGTCGCTTATTCGCGCGGCGGAAAGTCCGCCCGGTACGAGCGGCGGCGTGGCGTCGAGCGAAATGTTGGCTGTACCAGGCGTACCCCCGGCGTTGCTGGCCGTCCAATTCAACGGGTCGTTGCCGTACAACGCGGCAAACACACGGTTGAGCGCCGCTCCGCCGCCATCGGCCGCTACCGGCCAGGGAAGTTTATTGTTGTAACGAACCTGATCGACCGGCAGATAAGGAACGAGGCCTCCGACTGGAGCTACGGGCATACCTAGCTCGACGCGTTCCCCAGCATTGTCGAGCGCGCCAACGTATGGGCCAAACACCGGCACGGCGGCGGGAACCGAATACGCCGCGCGGAACGTCGCTTCGTCGACGGCCGCAACGATCGCATAGCCGCCGGCGGGAAGCGTCACGCCGGCCGGAAAGGCGAACGACACGCCGTTGGTCAATCGCCACGTGTTGGTTGGGTTGGCGGCGTCGAACAATGCCACGGGCGCGGCTGTGGCGTTAAACAACTCCAGATATTCCGACCGCGCGTCGGCCGGGTTGTACATGATCTCGTTGACGATCACGCCGCCGACCAGCGGATCGGAATTCGCCCCGCCCGGCGTCGGCGACACGAGCGGTACGAAGTCGCCGTCGCCAGTGCTGTTGACGTAGCGTCCGTACGACATGTTGGCGCGCGA
>JAJDEG010000477.1 GCA_029259895.1 Planctomycetota bacterium | reverse complement strand
TTGCGCTTTGCCTGGTGATGATCGGCGTGCCGGCGTCGGCGGAAGTCAAGCTGCATGGGTTGTTTACGGACCACATGGTGTTGCAGCAGGGGATGGATGTGCCGGTGTGGGGCACGGCCGCCGATGGCGAGACGGTGTCCGTGTCGATCGGCAATCAGAAGGTCGAGACGACCGCGGCCGACGGCAAGTTCCGCGGTAGTCTAAAGCCGCTCGCGGCCGGCGGTCCGTACACGTTGACCGTGACGGGAACGAACACCGTGACGCTCAGCGACGTGCTGGTGGGCGAAGTGTGGATTTGCAGCGGGCAGTCGAATATGCAGTGGTCGATTCGCCAGAGCGAGACGCCGGAGAAGATCATTGCCGAATCGGCTAACGCGAAGATTCGATTGTTCACCGTGCCACGCGAACGGGACGCGAATCCGCGTAGCGACGTGAAAGGCGCTTGGGCGGAATGCGGTCCGAAGACCGCCGGCGATTTTTCGGCCGTTGGGTATCACTTCGGCCGGGCGCTGCAGGCGAAGTTGGGCGTGCCCGTGGGATTGATTAGCTCGAACGTCGGCGGCACGGCGGCGGAGGAATGGACGAGCCGCGAAGTTCTCGAAGCCGACGAGGATCTCAAGCCGACGCTCAAGAACAACCGGTCGACCAAACTATACAACGCGATGCTGCATCCGCTCGCGCCCTTCGCCATTCGCGGCGCGATTTGGTATCAGGGCGAATCGAACGCCGGGCGGGCCGAGCAGTATCGCGAATTGTTTCCGGCGATGATCAAGAATTGGCGCGATCTGTGGGGGCAGGGCGATTTTCCGTTTTTATTCGTGCAGCTCGCGCCGTGGAAGATGATCGTCGACGCGCCGTCGGACAGCGATTGGGCGGAGCTACGCGAGGCGCAGTTGATGACGACGAAGAACGTGCCCAACACAGGCATGGCGGTGATCACCGACTTCGGCGACGAGAAGGACATTCATCCCAAGCCCAAGGCCCCGGTGGGCGAGCGATTGGCGCTCGCGGCGCGGGGCATCGCCTACGGCGAAGAGGTCGTGTATAGCGGGCCGGTCTGTTCAAAGATGGAGTTCCGCGGCAATGAGGCCGTGTTGAGCTTCGATCACGTCGGCGGCGGCTTGGAAGCGCGGGGCGAGAAGATTACCGGATTCACGATCGCCGGTACGGATGGGGCGTTCGTGCATGCCGAGGCGCGGATCGATGGCGACGAAGTTATTGTAAAGAACGACTCGCTTTCCGAGCCGAAGATGGTGCGGTTTGGCTGGGCGAACTACCCGGTGGTGAATCTCTACAACAAAGAAGGCCTGCCGGCGACACCGTTTCGCACCGATGATTTGCCGGGCGTGACGGCGGGGCGGCGGTAGGCGGCCGCTGGACTGAGAATTGGCGCCGCTTTTTCGTCGCAAGTTTCAGAAAAGCGTTTTGAATCTCGCGGCGGCGAAGTGGCGATCGTTCGTGAAGGCATTGTCGATGCCCAACCGCCGCATGACGGCGAACGAGAAATGGTCGACGATGCCGGCACTGGCCGCTTCGCCACGATGGTAGGCGCTCCAGGCGAGCGTCCAATCGTCGGCGTGCGGCGCGATCAAGTCGCCACGCGCCTCGAAGACATGCCGCAGACGTTCCACTTCGTTTCGATAGGGTCGGCGCGCAGCAGCGTTTCCCAATTCGAGCAAGATGTAAGTCGTCGTCACGACGGGGGCACGTCTAGCCACGATACGCGAGTATGCCTCGACAGCCAGCGAGTGCCATTGATCCGATTCGTCCCACAGCGCCAACAATCCGACCGTATCGAGGAATACCGTATCGAGAGATACGGTCATGGCTGATGCTCGTCATGACGCGCGGCTACGTCGCTTTCGCCGGACGCGAAACGTTGGTTCAACACGGCATAGACATCGTCGAGCGATGGCTTTTCGTCGGTCTCGGCGAGCATCCGCGGCTCGAAGGCCACGCGGCAGTGTTCCGGCAGTTCGACAGGTATTTCCGGGCGAAACACTCCGTTTTCGTAGATCGCATGGACGGTTTTCACGGTCGTCTCCCGTGGCGGGGCAGATGCGTTGCGGCGATAATCGTATGAGCTATCGACAAATTCATTTTACCATCTGTGCATTCGGCGGAAAACAGAACTCGTATGAGAATTCCGGTTGAGAGTGGCTGCAAGAAACGGTTGGAAGTTGACGATCGCGGGGCGGGACGGGATAGAATGGTCAACGCGGCGGTCACGCTCGCGGCGTAATGAAATGAACCCTTGGAGGCTTTTTTCGATGAATGCAACTGGCGGACGTTTCGTTTCACTCGCCGTGGCCGTAGCGGCCGTCGCTTGTTTGTTGGCGACAACGGTGAACGCCGATGAACCGGTAACTTCGGGTGAGGCGAAGTCGATCGAGTCGACGTACCTGAGCAACGTGCGGCAGGTGACGCGCGGTTTCGTGAAGGCGGGCGAGGGTTACTTTTCGCCGGACGGGAAGACGGCCATCTATCAGGCGCAGCCGAAAGACTATCCTTTCTATCAAATTTACACGCAACCGCTCGACGGCGGCGAGGCGACGCGCGTGAGCACGGGCCGTGGGCGGACGACGTGCAGTTATTTCTCGCCGGACGGGAAGCGAATTCTGTTTGCATCGAGCCATCTTGATCCGGATCTCGACATGACCGAGGCGGCGGCGATTAAACAGGACGAGGAAGATCGCCGCAGCGGCAGGCGGCGGCGGTATCAGTGGGACTTCGATCCGCACATGGATATCTTCGAGGCCGATTTGGACGGCAAGAATCCGCGGCGGCTGACCAGCGAGCGGGGCTACGACGCCGAAGGGGCGTATTCGCGCGACGGCAAGATGATTGCGTTTTGCAGCGACCGCGACGGCGATCCGGACCTGTACGTGATGGACGCCGACGGCAAGAACGTGCGGCAGTTGACCAACGAGCCGGGCTACGACGGCGGACCGTTTATTTCGCCCAACGGCAAGTGGGTCGTTTATCGGAGCGACCGCAAGGAGAAGGATCGGTTGCAGATTCACGTGATCGGCATCGACGGCCAGGACGACGTGGCGCTCACCGACGACTCGAACTACGTGCACTGGGCACCCTACTGGCACCCGAGCAAGCCGTATTTGATTTGGTGCGGGGCCGACCACGGCGTCGAAGGCCGGCCGAACTACGATCTGTGGCTGCTGAAGTACAAGGTCGACGGCGGCAAGTTCGCGTCGGATGGAGAGATGATTCGCGTGACGGAGAATCCTGCCGCCGACGTGCTGCCGGTGTTTTCGCCGGATGGGAAGAAGCTGATGTGGACGAGCGGGCGGACGGAGGATCGGTCGAGTCAGTTGTTTTTGGCGGATTTTGCGTTGCCGGCGGAGTAGGGATTAGGGAACAGGGGCCAGGGGGCAGGGGGCAGTAGACGACGGGAGTTCGGCGTTGGCCGAACGAAGGTTTTCTGGAACTTGGATACACGTACTTGCGACTGACTGGGATTCATTGCCAGATTCGACGCCAGATATGACGGAGGCAGATGCCATGCTCGCAAGTATTGGAATTCTTAGACGCCGGTTGACCCGGTCGTTGGCGATGTGGACGCTAGCGTTGGCCTTGCTTGCGGCTTCCGCTCCGGCGGCGTTTGCTTTGATCGAGGGTGGCGTGGGAAACGATCCGATCAAAGATCCAGGCTGGCCGTTGGGTGCGGCGGAGATCGTTAACTTCAATGGCCGCGTGGCGTTTTGGGTCGGTCCGCCGTTCGGCGGCGGGCAGTGGCATGCCGAGTGTCGCGGCGACGCGAAGGAGCTTAATGCCGTGTTGGCGGCGTTTGCGCGGATGGACGGCACGAATAAGAAGATCATCGTGCATGACGGCGTCGGGAGAAGTTTCTGGCTCAACACGAATCGCGCACCCGAGAAGGCCGACGCCGCGAAGATCGATTGGGCGTTCGTGGTGTGGCAGAAGGACAATTGGGAACGCATGCACAAAATGCCGGCGCGCGTCCGTCCGCCCGACTTGGGCGATGCGGAGGCCGGGCCGCCGTCGCAACTCGACATCTACGCGGGCGGTGCCGTTCGCTGGGAAGACGTGGTCGTGCCGAAAGGGCTGACGGTTTTCGATCGGCGGCTGGAGGCGCACGGTTTTTCGCTGGAGGACGGCGTGGTCGTCGAAGGACGAATCGTCGATGCCGCGACGAAGGAGCCAGTCGAAGGAAAACTGCGGCTGGAGCGAGTCGAACCGCAGAAGAAGGGCGGCTACGAATACTCGTTGATTCGCGAGGTCGCGGCCGACGAACGTGGGCGTTGGGTGCTGAAGAACGCGCCGGCGGGCTGGCATCGGTTGGTGGTCGTGGCCGACGGGTACGTGTCGCGGGTTATCGGCTACGAGACGTTCGACGAGCAGCCACGTTGGTCGTCGCACGAATGCGCGGTGTTGTGTCCGGCGCCGGTGTCGGGCGTGGTGACCGACGACGAAGGGAAGCCGTTGGCCGACGTCAACGTGCGGATCAGCGACGTGCAGGCGGACGGCGTGGGCCGGTACGAATCGCCAGACGATTATGAAGTGAAGACCGACGCCGAGGGGCGGTTTCGCGTCGAGGCGATTCCCGCAGGCAAGGGGAGCGTTTGGATTCACAAGGCCGGTTACGTTCGGCCGGGACTTGGTCCGTCGATCGAGATGCCGACGAAGGACGTGAAATTGGAGATGAAGCCATCGGCGAGTCTCGTCGTGACGATCGACTTCTCGGCGACGACGCGACCGGGTGGATACATCGTGAATATCGCGCCCCAGGGCGGCGAAAAGGTTGGCAGTTGGGGCGGGTCCGGCAATATCGACGTCAAGAACCAGATTACGTTTCGCGACGTTCCGCCGGGGCGATACGTGCTCAATGGCCGACCGAATCCAGGCAGTTCCAAGGAGACGACGGAGTCGGTGACGGTCGATCTCAAGGGCGGGGACGAGACGAAGATTACGCTGACGGCGAAGTAACGCGAGCGAATCGAATCGGTTTCAACCTGACCTGCGCCGGGTTAGAATCGGGAGTGCCTGACGTGGCAATCGATTCTATCTCTACCGACTTGTGACGGGTGCAGCGATGCTCGATCGACGCGAATTCACGGCCGCCTCGCTGGCGGCGACGGCATTGACCGGTTTGGCGAGCAGCGAGAAGTCGGCAAACGCACGTGCGCCGGGGCCGAACGACAAGGTGCGGCTTGGTTTCATCGGCGTGGGCAATCGCGGCTCTCAGTTGCTCGATAGCTTTGCCAAACATGCCGACGCCGACGTGGCCGTGCTGTGCGACGCGTACGAGCCGTATTTGGAACGCGGAAAAACGCAGTTCCCCAAAGCGGAAACGAGCGGCGACTTTCGCATAGTGCTCGAGCGCCGCGATCTCGACGCCGTGGTGATCGCTACGCCGGACCATTGGCACGCGATTCAGACGATCGCGGCATGCCGAGCCGGTAAGGACGTGTACGTTGAGAAACCGCTGTCGATCGCCATTCGCGAAGGCCGGCGGATGGTCGAGGTCGCGCGGGAAGAGAAGCGGATCGTGCAGGTGGGCACGCATCGGCGTTCGGCCGGGTTGTACGCCAAGCTGGCCGAGTTCGTCGCCGCGGGGAACATGGGCAAGGTGACGGTGAGCCGGGCGTATCGCATCTCGAACATGTCGCCGGGTGGTATTGGACACGCGGCGGCAAGCGATCCTCCGCCGGGGCTGAACTGGGACATGTGGCTCGGGCCGCGGCCGTCCCGCCCTTTTCAAGCGACAATCGCGCCGTACAAGTTTCGCTGGTGGGATTTGTATTCGTCGCAGATGGCCAACTGGGGCGTTCACTACCTCGACGCGATTCGCTGGATCACCGGCGAAGTGGCGCCGGCGTCGGTGTGTGCGATGGGCGGGACGTTTGCCGTCGACGACGATCGGACGGTGCCCGACACGATGGAAGCGGTGTTCGAGTTCGCGTCGGGGCGGCTGGCGGTATTCGGTCAATACGAAGCGAGCGGCGCGCCGGCGATGTTGCGGGGCGAATTGGAATTGCGCGGGACGCTGGGGACGGCGTTCGTGGATTACAGCCGCGTCGAGATCGTGCCGGACGCGGGCGGGCAGTTTCAGGATCGTCAGCCGCGGATGAAACCACAAACGCTCGCGGTCGACGAAGGGGATTGGACCGACCAGCATACGCGAAACTTTTTGGACTGCGTCAAGAGCCGCCAGCGGCCCAACGCCGACGTCGAAGAAGGGCACCGCTCGACGACGATGAGTTTGCTGGGCAATATGTCGCTGGCGCTAAAGCAACGTCTCGAATGGGATGCCGAGCGGGAATTGGTGACGAACTGTCCGGCGGCGAACGACATGTTAGATTACGAGTATCGGCGGCCTTGGAAGTTGGGCTAGGCTTGGGGCTAGAGGATGATGAGTGACGGTCGTCGTTTCGACGATTGCACGGACGACGATTGCACAGACGGCGATCAGATGCGGTCGAGTTGGCGCCATCTTTACGTGAACCAGTAATAGGAAACTGTCATGCTTCTTTTCGATACACGACTTCGACGGTTCTTTGGATTGGCGTTGCTGGCGGCGTCGGCAATATCTCTTGCCGCGGCGCGTGCGTCTGACGACGAGAAGCCAGCCGCCGAGGTTGAGAAGAAGGTGGCCAAGGACGCGAAGGACGACGAGAAGGCTGGACCGAAGCCGCGCTCGTTGTTCGACGGCAAGGCGCTCGGCGATTGGAAGGAGAGCGGTTTCCCGTCGCAGGGCCGGGTCGAGGTGAAGGACAAGCAGATCGTGATCGGCTTCGGCGAGGGATGCAGCGGCGTTACGTACAAGGGAAAGTTCCCCACGACGAACTACGAGTTGACGCTGGACGCGATACGCGTGGATGGGAGCGACTTTTTCTGCGGCCTTACGTTTCCGGTCAAGCCAGCGGCCGATCATCCGCGTCGGGATATAGAGGTGAAGGACGAGGTCTGGCCCTGTACTTTAGTGATTGGCGGCTGGGGCGGCGGCGTCGTGGGGCTGTCGAGCGTCGACGGCAACGACGCCTCGGAGAATTCGACGAGCCAGTACAAGGTGCTCGAATCAGGCAAGTGGTATAAGGTCCGGCTGCGCGTGACCGAGCGAAAGATCGAAGCTTGGCTCGACAAGGAGAAAGTGATCGACTTCACAATCGGCGATCAGAAATTGTCGGTTCGCATCGAGGTCGAAGAGTCGAAGCCGCTGGGCATCGCCACGTGGCGAACGACCGGGGCGGTGAAGAATCTCGAAGTCGTGGCGGTGGACAAGCCAGACTCGCCGCCGGAGGAAGATTTATAGATCGTCGACGCCGGTTTTTTGCCTCGCCCGTCACAATCGGCGAAAGCACTGCGACCGGTGGGTCAGCCGGGGTGTTTCTGCGCTCGGCGCTTGTCGCGTTCGTCTTGGATCGAAGCGACGAATCGAATCTGATTTGTCCGAATGTCGATTCGGACCTATTTTTTGGTGCCGCCCCTTTGGTTTGATTGTCGTGCGTTGCCCCGCGCGCGGTTTCACGTTGCGCGTCAATCGAACGGCAAGTTATGAACGTACGACTCTCTGGAGGCGGCGGAAGCGGCGGGCTTTCCGCGAGGCGTCTAGTTCGACGAACCATCGACGAACCGGTGCCGGCCGTGATGCGCGCTGCGGGCCGCGTCGTTCTGACGGCGCTGTTGGCTGGCTTTGGAACGGCGCTTGCCACGTGCCAGTTTTTATTGGCCCCGTTCGACGACTACGGCTTCTGGGTTGCCGCGATCGCCGTCCTCGCGGCTCTCGTGGGAGCGTTCGGCTCGTTCGCGGCGTATCGGCGTTTGGCGGCGCAGGCCTGCCGTGAGCGAAACGCCGCGGTCGCCCTCGAAACGCGGTTGGCACAATACGAGCGAGTCGTCGACGCGGCGCCGGCGATGCTGTGGGCAACGGATCGAGATGGCCGCATTCGGTACGTGAACCGTCGTTGGTCCGAGTTCATCGAAGACGATATTGGCAAGTCGCTCGACGGGGTTTGGATGGCGGCGATTTCCGCGAGCGACGCCGCGAAGTGGAGAACGTGCCACGAAGGCGCGATGCGACGCACATGCGTCGCCGACATCGAATTGCAAATGCGAGGCCGCGACGGCGGGATGCATTGGATGGCGATTCGTCTGGCGTCGTTCGTCGGCGAGGACGGCGACATCGACGGGTACGTCGGTTCGGCGATCGACGTCTCGCAGCGCAAGAAGGACGAGCAAACATTGGCCGCTAGCGAGGAACGCGTGCGCGCGATCGTGGCTACCGCGGTCGACCCCATCATCACGATCGACACGATGGGGATCGTCGAATCGTTCAACGCCGCGGCGGTGAGAACGTTCGGCTATGCCGTGGATGAAATCGTCGGAAAGAACGTGAATCTGCTCATGCCCTCGCCGTATGCGGAGGAACACGATCATTACCTACGACGCTATCTTTCGACCGGAGATCGACGCGTGATCGGAATCGGCCGCGAATTGGTGGGCCGCCGTAGGGATGGGAGCACGTTCCCGATCGAACTCACGGTTAGCCAATGGACGGTCGAATCGAAGAGACGTTTCACGGGAGTGGTGCGCGACATCACCGAGCGCAAAACGGCGGAGGACAAGGCCGCGGCATTGAAGGACGCCGCGGACGAGGCGCAGGCTCAACTGGAAGAGTACGCGATTACCGTCGAACTGGCGAACGTCGAGGCGAAGATCGCGCGCGACCAGGCGGAGTTTGCCAACCGCACGAAGAGTGAGTTTCTCGCCAACATGAGCCACGAAATTCGCACGCCGATGACGGCGATTCTCGGCTATACGGATCTTTTGGTGGAGGATCTCGGCGCGACGGGATCGGCCGGAGAGTGGTTGCGGACGATTAAACGCAACGGCGAGCATCTGCTGTCGCTGATCAACGACATTCTCGACTTGTCGAAGATCGAAGCGGGGAAGATGACGGTCGAGGCCGTCGATTGTAGGCCCCGCGAATTGGTGCGCGAGGTGCAAATGCTCCTCAACGAGCGGGCCGGCGACAAGGGATTGTCGCTCGAAGTTGACGTGGCTCCCAACGTGCCCGCGATCGTGCGCACCGATCCGACGCGGCTGAAGCAGATTCTGTTCAACCTGATCGGCAACGCGATCAAGTTCACGGCGTCCGGCTCGGTCGGCGCGACGATCGCCTGGATTCCGGAGACTTCCGACGAATCGGCGATTCTCGACATCGTCGTTCGCGACACGGGCATCGGCATGAGCGAGGAACAAGTGTCGCGACTGTTTCAGCCGTTTACGCAAGCGGATTCGTCGACGACGCGGCGGTTCGGCGGAACGGGGTTGGGCCTGACGATTTCGCGGCACCTGGCCAACCTGATGGGTGGAGATATCACGATCGAAAGCCAGGCCGGCGTCGGCAGTACGTTTCGCGTCACGGTTGCGGCAGCCGAGATCGAGGACAAGAGTGGAAAACGGGGAACGACGAATGCGACGGACGGTCGCGGCGGCGGCGACGCTGGGGCCGGTACAGCGGTCGACACATCGGCAGGCAGCGCGGCAGACGGCGCGGCAAACGGCGCGAGCGCTTTTAACTATCGGATACTGCTCGCCGAGGATGGGATCGACAATCAACGGCTGATTTCGCTGGTGCTTCGCAAGGCCGGCGCGGACGTGACGATCGTCGAGAACGGGCAGGCGGCCGTGGAGCATGCGTTGGGCCAGGTCGAGGCGCAGGAAGGCGGGAGCGAGCGAGAAGGACGGCCGTTCGACGTCGTGTTGATGGATATGCAGATGCCCGTCTGCGACGGATACGAGGCGACGCGGCGGCTGCGGGCGGAGGGCTACGACGGACCGATCATCGCGCTAACGGCAAACGCGATGAGCGACGACCGGCAGAAGTGTCTCGACGCCGGCTGTTCGGATTATGCAGCGAAACCGATCGACCGGGCGGTGCTGCTGGCGACGATCGCGCGGCACGCTGAGAGCCAAGCGGCATCGAAGGGGAGCATGCCGGTTTGACGACGTGCGCGCGCCGGTCGTGGCATCGCGCGGAGATTACGGATTGCGCCGGAGTCGACCGACGACGTCGAACAGCGCCTCGTGGACATCGTCGGTTTGGCGGACGACAAGTGCGTGATTCGGCGCAAAGAAGATCACTGCGCCTTTGCCACCGTTGACGTCCCAGGTGTGCGGCGCAACGACTTCGTGGATCAGGTCGACGAGTTCTTGGCTGGCGTCGGCGGTGAGCGCGAGCGGGGCGGGGCCGGCGCGGCGACCGGCGTTGTTGCCTTGGGGCGGAACTTGGGCGAGCAGATCGCCGCCGCGTCGCTGGCCGAATAGGGCGATCACGCCGAGGCCGCCGTTGCGCTGCCACGACGGTGGCGCAACCGTGTCTTGAATCAAATCGGCGAGGGCTTCGCCGCCGTCGACATTTTCATCAGCGACGAGCGGTGCGCCGCCGCCGAATCGCTGGGCCACGATGCCGGCATTTGCACGCGGCGTTACGGTCGCGACTTCCTTGGCCGAGTCTCGTTTGGCGTTGGCCGCGAGTTCGCGCTCGGCTCGTTTGAGCCGGGCGGCGAGTCGGTTGCGCAGCGTCGCGGCGGTGTGCTTGCCGAGCGTGGGATGGGCGGCGATCTCGCCGGAGAGCGCGACCATGTCGCGTAGCACGGCGATGCGCTGGGCCGAAGTGGCGGCGGCGGTTTCGGCGGCGAGCTGATGGTCCACCGACTGGCGAATCTCCAGCGCCGTGCGCGGGCGAGACTCCTGGGCGTTCGTGGTTTGCGTGCCTGGCGAAACTGCCGCGACGCAGACCGACAATACAACGATCATCGAGACGGACATGGCGCTTCTCCCCGTGTTGGCGGCGTGCGGAAGCCGACGATTCCGGCGACGGGTCCGCTGGCCGTGTTCCGATTTTTCCTCTACGCGATCTTGCCTCTACCCATAGAGGATATCGGAGGCGGCGCGACGAAATCAAGCAATCCGTTGGAACTACCGCCGGAGCGGGGCATCTCGCGGTGGCTGCGGGCGTCTCTGTTTCTCGTTTCTTGCTCTTGCCTAGGCGGTCGGCGGCCGATTACGATACTAAACGCCTGTTTACGTGTACAATTTGGCGCACATTCAGCATGGAGGGTGAGGCATGGACGTGCGGGCATTTCTGCGGCGGATCGAAGGCGCGCGGAATTATCAGGGACAGATCGAACACGTCGCGGAAATTGCCGAGCGCGACGGCGTTTATGCGCAGCCAGAACGGCCGTTGCCGGCGGAGCTGGCCGAGTTGCTCGCTGCGCGGGGAATCGAGCGGCTCTATTCGCATCAGGTGGCCGCGCTCGATCTGGCTCGAAGCGGACGCGACTTGGCCGTCGTGACGGGGACGGCGAGCGGCAAGACGCTGTGCTACAACCTGCCAATTCTCGAAGCGGCGCTCGATGACGCACAGGCGCGGGCGTTGTATCTGTTTCCGACGAAGGCGCTTGCCCAGGATCAGCTCAAGGGGTTGTTGGAACTGTTGGGGGAGCATCCGACGCTCGCCAAGCGGATCAAGCCGGGCGTGTACGACGGCGACACGCCGACGGCGCAGCGGCGACGAATGCGGAGCGAGGCGAACCTGGTGCTGTCGAATCCCGACATGCTACATGCGGCCGTGCTGCCGTATCATCCGAAGTGGGCGCGGTTCTTCGAGTCGCTGCGATTCGTGGTGCTCGACGAGGTGCATACCTATCGCGGCATCTTGGGTGCGAACGTGGCTTGCGTGCTGCGGCGGTTGCAGCGCGTTTGCCGGCACTACGGCAGCGACCCCGTGTTTCTGGCGGCGAGCGCGACGATCGCCAATCCGGGCGAGTTGGCTTCGCGGCTCATCGGTCGCGACGTGGCCGTGGTGGACGACGACGGTTCGCCGCGGGGGCGGAAATTCTTCGTGCTGTGGAACCCGACGCCATTGGGCGCGGATTCGCTCGCCAGGACGAGCGCGGCGGACGACGCCGTGAACCTGATGGTCGACGCCATCGAAGCGGACGCCCAAGTGTTGGCGTTCACGCGGACGAGGCAGGCGGCCGAGCTGATTCATCGCTACGTGAAGCAATCGCTGGAATTGAATCACTCGCCGCGGGCCGGCGACGTGCGGGCGTATCGCGGCGGGTATTTGCCGAACGAGCGGCGCGACATCGAGCAGGCGTTGTTTTCCGGCAAGCTGCGCGGCGTAGCGACGACGAACGCGCTGGAGTTGGGAATCGACATCGGCTCGCTCGACGTGGCATTGCTCGTCAACTATCCCGGTACGATCGCCAGCGCGTGGCAGCAGGCCGGACGGAGCGGGCGGCGGCACGACGAAAGCCTGGCCGTGTTGCTGGCGGGGAACGATCCGGTCGATCAATATTTGCTGCGGCATCCGGATTACTTTTTCGCCCAATCGCCGGAACACGCGGTCGTCGATCCGGAGAATCCTTACGTTTTGGCGGCGCATCTGAAGTCGGCGGCGTTCGAGATTCCGCTTGGCGACGAGGACGTTGCGCGGTTCGGGCCGATGGCGGGCGAAATCGCCGGTTTGCTGGCCGATGCCGGCGAGTTGATCGCGATCGGCGGCAAGCACTATTTTGCCGGCGGACAGAATCCGGCGATCGGCGTGAGCCTGCGGCACATGAGCGACAACACGTTTAGCATCGTCGAGCGGGGCCATCGTCCTGTGTCGGGCGATCCGCCGCCGGTGGGCCGCGCGGGGGCGAAGCAGTTCGAGCGGGACCATCGCGTCATCGCCAACGTCGACGCGATCAGCGCGCCGGAACTGGTCTATCCCGAGGCAGTGTACCTGCACAACGGCGAATCGTACTTGGTCCGCGAGTTGGACTTGAACGCGAAGATCGCTTACGTCGAGCGCCGCGAGACCGACTACTACACGCAGGCCGTGCTGGAGAGCAACGTGCTGGTCACTCGCGAACGGCAAACGAGCGACGCGCTCGACCGCACGAACGACGACGCGGCGGAAGGGTATGGCGCGCTGCTGGCTTACGGTAACGTCGATGTAAGCTGGCAGACCGTGGCGTTCAAGAAGATCAAGTTCAACACGCGCGAGAATATCGGACTAGGGCCGGTCGATATTCCGGCGCAGACGCTTGCGACGACCGCAATGTGGCTGGCGCCCAACGATGCGCTACGGGCGCGGATGAAGGGGGCCGGCTATCGGGCCAGCGAAGGCGTGTGTGGGTTGCGGAATCTGGCGGTCGTGGCGCTGCCGATGGTGGCGATGTGCGACAGCCGCGACTTGGGCGGCGTGGTCGACAGCAAGAACGTGGGCCGCAGCACGATGATTCTTTACGATCGCTACCCCGGCGGATTGGGCTATAGCGAGAAGGGGTTTCACTTGATCGGCGACCTGCTGCGGATTTGCCGCGAGATGGTCGCCGACTGCCCTTGCGAGGAAGGATGTCCGAGCTGCGTGGGGCTGCCGAACTTGCGGCCGGCGATTCACAGCGACCCGGATTTGATGCGCGGGTATCCGATGCCGAACAAGGGGGCGACGCTGCGGTTGTTGGAATTGCTGTGCGGATTGAATGAGGCGGCGGATTGCGGCGAAACGGTGCTGGCAGATTCGGCTTGATGCTCGCTCAAGGCGACGAAACGAAAAAACGCCGACGATGATCGCCGGCGTTTTTCTTGAATCTGGGAGTTGCTCGGACGTTCGAGCGGCTACGCCTGAAACGACGAACCGCAGCCGCAGGTTTTTACGGCTTGGGGGTTGTTGAACGTGAAACCGCGTTTTTCGACGCCTTCGTAGAAGTCGACGGTGGTGCCGTCGAGGTACAACGCGCTCTTGCGGTCGACGACGACGTTGACGCCGTGCTGATCGTACTTGGCGTCGATCTTGGCGTCGTAGCTCTTGTCAAAGCCGAGCGAGTAGCTGAATCCGCTGCAACCGCCGCCGGAGACGCCGACGCGGAGGACGGTCTCGCCGTCGAACTTCTGTTCTTCCATGATCCGCTTGACTTCGCCGGCTGCTTTTTCGGTCAACACGAGTGCCATATGCTTGTGGCTCCTGGGTGAAGAGGAGGAATATCGACAACCTATACTGTGTAAATTATACGATGGACGGCCGGAAGGAAAGGCGCAATTTCGGGCATTCTGGGGCGAATTGTCCAGCGATGGTTCAGTGGTGGCCCAGTGGTGGCGCAGTGGCGGCGGATACGGGGCGAATGGACACCGCGTCGGCGGTTCAATTCCGGGTGGCGGTTTCGGTCGGTTTGTAGAGGGGCAGGTAGCGGTAATAGACTTCGAGCGACAGAGCCGCGAGGGCCGTACTGTAGGTGCGGCCGCCGTATCCGCCCCAGACGGGATCGGGATTCCAACTTCCGTTGGCGGCGGTGTCGCGGCGCTGAGACTTGAGCAGCGTGCTTTGCATGGCTTCGTTCCATTGTCGCCAGTGATCGCCCTGGATTTCGTGCATGGCGAGCGTGCCGTAGTACCAGTAGTAGAAGTTCGGCTGCTCGACGGATGGCAGTTCGGTGAGCAGCAAATCGCCGGCCTCGCGATTTAGCTCGCCGCCGCGGGGCATGTCGAGGAACATGCGGCAGACGAGCGCTTCGGCGGTCATCGTGGCGGTGACGCGCTCGCGAGGGCGATAGCTGGAGAGGCCGCCGTGCGTGCCGCTGGCCGTCGACTGAACGAATCTTGCCGCGCGGGAGAGCGTTAGTTCGCTGACATCGACGCCGGCGAGCTGCGCGCTCTTGAGGATCATGACTTGCCAACCGTGTTGGCTCATGTCGCCGAGCGAGCCGGGCGAATTGTCGCCACGCTGCGCCGGGAGATAACGCCAGCCGCCGGTGGCGGTGTGCTGCGCAGTCGCGGTGAACGCCACGGCGTCGCGGACCGAGTCGCGGAGGCGGATGTCGCCGGTCATGGCGAAGGCTTCGCTCAGCGCGAGTGCGCCCATGCCGTGGCAGTACATTTTGGCGAATAGGCGGGCATCGCCGGCGATACTGCCGCGGCGATCTTGGGCGTTGAGGAGAAATTCGAGTCCGCGGCGGACGGTATCGCGGTGATCGCCCTGGAGGTGCGTGTGGCCTGCGCCGAGGAATGCGAGGAGGGCCAGGCCGGTGACGCCCGTGTCGGCACCGATGCCGGCACCTTGGCGGTCGTGGCCGGCGGAACGCGGTTCGAGACCGCCTTCGAGCCGAGCGACGTTCCAACGCCCATCGGGGCTTTGGTTGGCGACCAGCCAGGCGAGGGCGAGGTCGACGGCGGCTTCGGTCTCGGCGCTGCCGCCGCCGGCCGCGGCGATTTGGGCGCGGTTCGGGGCGGTGCGAGCTTTGTAGATGTCGGGGACAGCGGCGGATCCACCAACCGCCGAACGACGTTGTCCGCCGGCCGAGCCACTTACGGCGGGGCGTATCGTCGACGGCGGTGAACCGGCGTCGGCGATGGCGGTGGCGTCGGCTGTCGCATCGCGCGGCGAGAGCGAACCGATCACCTCGTTGCCGGCGGCCGCGCGGCGGGGAAGTGCCGGGGCGTCGAGTTCGCTGGGCGTCGGCGTCGTGGGCCGCGACTGTCGGTCGGGCGTGCCGGCCAACGTAGCGGCGGCGCTGGGCGCGAGGGGCTGCGTTGCGCTGCGGTCAATGACGGTATCGGTATCCGCGTCGCGGCGCGGCTGTGGCGATGCGACGCCGTCGACGACCGTGGGCGCTTCGGCCGAGCGGGCGACGTTGCCGGCCGGTTCGATCGGCTGGGCTTCGGCGCGGGCCGATTGTGGCGAAGGAGTTTCGACGTCGGCAGCACGCTCTTGCGGTTGCGGCGTTCTCGGCGTGTCGATGCGAGGGCGGAGGGGCGGGGGCGAGGCATCGCTCGTGGCCGACGCCTGACGAATCATCGTCGGCGAAACGGGCGAACGCTGGCGATCGAGCACGGCATCGGGGGCAAGCGGCGTGCTGGCGGACGGCGCTTCCCAGTCCTTAGGCTCGGCGGCCGAGTCGCTCGTTTCGTCGTCGGCGATTTCCGAAACGAGCTGCGCCAGCGCTATCGAGCGATCTTCCTGCGGCACACCGCGGGCCGCGCCGGCGAGTTGGACCGATGTGCATATGCCGGCCAACAGCGTGTGCGCTAACAGCGACAGCAGCGCGCACTTCTCTAGCGGACGCGAGCGGCCCCACCGCGTGTACATCAGCATCACGAGCGTGACCGTGACCGCCGCTAGCACGAGCCACAGCACGGTCCAGACGGTCTCGACGCCGTCGGACGCGATCCAGAGTCGATCTATTGGTGAATGGTCCATGTCGGCTCGTCCCTGAGCGACTCGGCTTGAGAATCGTTCTCGCCCGATTTTTTAACCACGGAGGACACAGAGGGCACGGAGGAAATGCGGGAATTCGGAAGACGAAGGATGTGAAGGTGGCACTTCATCGCGAATGACGTCCCCATCTTGCGGACGTTCGTCGTTCCGCCCTTTGTACGTATTTGCCTCTGTGCTCTCCGTGTCCTCTGTGGTTAAACGAATGGCGTACTGGTGTTTCTAGCGTCTCGGGTTTGTTGTTTTCACGGCGATGCCCATCTCCGCGACGCCGGATTTGCGGATGGCTTGGAGGATGTTGGCGGTCTGTTGCAACGTAAGATCGCCGTCGCCGCGGAGCGTAACGCCGAGGTCTTTATATTGGCTTCGGGCGGCGGCGAGTGCCGAGGTGAGTTGTTCCAGCGTGACCGGCTGTTGGTCTAGGAAGACTCTGCCGTCTTGGTAAACATTGACGGCCTTTTTGTCCGGTCGCGGCGTGGCCGGTCGAGGGGCGTCTGAGACGGCGGGGATTCGCAGCTCGATGCGGTGTTCCGCCTGCGTGAAGCTGGTGCCGACCATGAAGAAAATGATGAGCTGAAAGATGACGTCGATCATCGGCGTCAAATTCAACGCGGGCTGTTCGTCTTGGAGCGTTTTGAGAGGCATGGCTCGGGCAGGGGCTGGAGGTTGGGGGCTAGGGGCTGGGGAGGTCGGTTGGAGCAAATGCTGGAAAATGGAGGAAAGAACGAACTGCCTTCGGGCGAGGCTTTGACGGCGAATGCTGCGGGAAATCCTCAGCCCCGACCCCGAGCCTCTAGTCCCCAGCCCCTGCCTCATGCTGCTTTGTTTTTCTTGCCTTGTCGCGGTCCGCGGTTCGGACGTTCGCCGCTGAGGGCTTCGGCGGATATGAACTCGACGACTTGTTGCCCGAGGGCGTCGATTTCGATGATGTGACGATCGACGCGGCCGACGAAGAACAGGTAGATGATGAGCGCCGGAATCGCCACGAACAGGCCAAAGGCCGTGCTGAGCAGCGCTTCGCTGATTCCGGCGGCGAGCAGTTCGGGATGGCCCATCGCGGCCACCGTGGCGATGGTGTTGAACGCGGCGATCATGCCGGTCACCGTGCCGAGGAGACCGAACAATGGGCTGACGGTCGATACGCCGTTGATGATGCGGAGATAGCGGCGCAGGTGATTGGTGACGCGTTCGCCGGCGTCGATGATCGCCTGTTCGACTTCGACGGCCGGCTTGCCCCACTTGCGCACTGCAGCGGCGAAGACCTTGGCGACGTGACTGCCGTTTTCCTCGCACAGGGCGAGTGCCTCGCCCGGTTCGAGTTGATCGTCGCCGAGTTGTTGTAGGAATCGCCGCACGAAGGGGCGCGGGATGACGTGACCTTTGCGCAGCGACACGAGGCGCTCGAACGTGAAGAGCAGCAACACGAACGAGCAGGCGAGAATCGGATACATCAACGGCCCGCCGGCGAGGAGCATCTCGAATAGGCTCTTGGTGGGTATCTTGTCATCCGCCGTGGAGTCGCCGGCGTTCGCGTCGTGGGTTAACGGCGCGACGGTCGCGGCACCGGCGGTTTGTGCTTCGGCGCTGCGGGAAAGCAAGAATCCGTAACCGCACGCGGCAACGATGGCGGCGGAGAGAATCGCTCCGCAGCGGATGCCTAAGGCGCGGCGCTGGCGTCTAGCACGCGGTTCGATTGGTTTCGCCGAGTGACTCTTCGAGATGTCGATCGGATCGTATCGACTCATCGTCCGCTTCCTTTCGTGATGCTTCTGCATTTCTATTTCTATCTCGTCGCCGCGGCGCCTGCGTCGGCGTCGGCGCGTTGTTGGGCTACTCGGAGCCGCGTGGATGCTTCGGCGGCGTATTCGGTTTGGCCGTATTTCCTTAGCACCTGGGTGTAGAGGTCGATGGCTCGTTGCCACTGGCCGTCGGACTCGTAGGCCTTTCCGGCTTGGACGAGGGCGGCGGCTTGCCACTTGGGATAGGCGTAGAGGATTTCGACGCGCAGGTATTCCTTTACGGCGGCGGTGTAGTCTTGCTGATGAAAGTACGTTTCGCCGGTCATCCACTGCGCCATAGCGGCGGTTTCTGTTTTTCCGCCGGTTGGCGATCGTGTGACTCTTGCGTAGAACGCGCGGGCTTCGTCGAACTTGCCTTCGGCGGCCAGCGCTCGGCCGATGAGATAGTCGGCCTCGTACTGTTGGGCGAAATCCGGGAACTCTTTGTCGATTGTCTCGGCCAGCGCGATCGCCTCGGACCATTTCTTCTGTTGGGCCAACATTTGGGCGCGGCGCAGCGGGATCATTCCTAGCCACGATGCCGACGTCGACTGAGCCTCGACGGCAAGTGCCGCGAATCGGGTCGCGGCTTCGTCGTATTGTGCTTGGCGATACGCGGCTTCGGCCACCCAGAATTGCGCGGCCAGGCGAAGATCGCTTTTCTCGCAGCGATCGATGAGAGCGGTCATTGCCCGACTGGCGGCCGCCCAATCTTCGAGGTCTGCGGCCAGGCGTCCCTGCAAATAGAATGCGTGGGCGAGCGTTTGCGCGTCGACGAGCGGTTCGCCGGTCGCAGTATTCGACTCGGCGGCGGCGGACAACTCGCCGACGAGTTTTTCGACCTGTTGGGCGTCGCGACGGTTGCGAGCGCCTTCGGCCAATCGAAACACGGCGTCTGCCCAATAGGGACTCAGTTTGTGCTGATGGCGAATGCGCTCGAATAGCGTTTCGGCTTCGGCGTTGCGCCGCGCCACTTCGGCTTCGTTGCTGAGGTCGTCGCCGGCGTCGTTGCCACCGCGCAACAGCCACGCGAGTTGATACAACGTCGCGTCGGTCTTTGCGTCGTCCGCAAAGTTTTGCAGGAGCCGACGGTAGTAGCCTTCCGCGTCGCTGTACTGTTTTAGCCGTTCGTGCAACTCTGCCGCGGCGAAGAGCGCGGCCGGCGTTTCGGGCGCGTTGGGGAAGTTGTCGATCAGCGTGCGGTACATCAACAGGGCGGGGTCGTAGTCGCCTAACTTTTCCAGTGCCTTGCCGCGGACGAGCGCCCCTTCGGCGGCCAGTGGGTCGGATGGGAACTGTTCGACGAGGCGTAGGAACGTTGCCGCCGAGCCGGCGAGGTCGTCTTTGGAGAACTGGCACCACGCTTGGCCGGACAGCCCGCGGGCGACGTATTCGCTGGGGTTTCCGTCGGCGGCGAGAACAGCGAACAGTTCGGCGGCCCAATCGCGACTTCCGCCGCGATAGGCCATTTCGGCGAGGCGGTGCGTCGTCGAGAGCAGCGTGGATCGAGCGACGGGGAGTTTGGCGAAAGCCTCGTAGCGCTGGCGGGCGTCGTTGAATTGGCCTTGGCCGGCGTTGCAGAACGCTAGTTCGGCAAGGCACGTCGCCGCGTCCGGACCGTTGGCGTGCGCGGTGAGAAATGCTTCGAGCAGCGGGCGGGCTTCTTCGAAACGGCGCAATCGTACTAGCGTCGAGGCGCGGCCGAGTTGCACGGTGCGCTTGAGCGGCTCGTCGGCGATGGATTCGAGTTGGGCGAATTGGGCGAGCGCTTCGTCGTACTTGCCGGCACCATGGAGGGCGACGGCCAAAAGATACACGGCGGTTTGCTGTTCGGATTCGGCGGTGGAATCGTCGGTAGGGACGGCTTCGGCGGCGAGCGATTGCAGTTGTTCGATGGCCGCGTCGTATTGTTGTCGCTGAAGGAGGGCTTGGGCGCGGATTCTTCGTGCCGCATTGGAGAGTGGGCTATCGGCGTGGTTCGTCCACTGCTCGGCGAGTGGTTCGACGGCGGCAGGGTCGATCGCGAGCGCGGCCTGCATTTTGCCGAGCAGCGCATCGTCGGCCAGTTCGCCCTCGGCATGGTCGGCGAGCACGCGGTCGAACTGTTCGCTGGCCGCGGCGGATTTTCCGGCGGCCAGCAGCGCGTCGCCGGCGTGATAGCGGAGATTCGCCGACAGTGGATTTCGCGGATCGCGCTCCGCGGCGGCGATGAGCAGCTTCGCCGCTTCGTCCCATCGTCGCTGGGCCTTGATCGACAACGCTCGCCAGTAGTCCGACTTGGCGGCAAGCTGCGAGCGTGGGAAGTCGGCGATGAGGTTGGCGAACGTTGTTTCGGCCGCCGAGTAGTCGCCGCGCGTGTAGCGGACGAGTCCGAGGCGGAACTGGGCGACGTCGGCGATGGGGCTATCTCGCTGGGCCGCGATGGCGGCGAAACCTTGCTCCGCCGCGGCGTGGTCGCCTTGCTGTTCTAGTGCGCGGGCCAGGCCGAACCGCGATTCTTCCGCCAGCGGACCTGCGGGGAATTTATCGAGAGCCTGGCGAAATCGGTGCTCGGCTGTGTCGTTCTGCTTTGAGTCGAGGGCGATGCGGCCCAAGTAGGGGAGTGCGTAGGCGGCCAACTCGTCGTCGGCGTGGGCTGCGAGAAACGCGGTTAGTTGCTCGGTGGCCTCGTCGTTGCTGCCGGCCAGGTAGGCCGCTTCGCCGCCGCGAAAGAGCGCGGACTTTGCGTATCGTCCTTGCGGGGCACGGTCGCGGTAGGCGCGGAAATGCTCGGCGGCTGCGGCGAAGTCGCCGAGTTGCACCTGGCTTTCGGCGAGAAAGAACTCGGCGTCGTCGCGACGGGCGTGGTCGGGAAACTTGTCGAGCAGCGAAGCGAATTCGTCGGCGGCTAGTTGCCAACGCTGTTGTCGATAATGTTCGGCGGCGACGGCGTATTGGTCTTCGCCGGCGTCGGCAACAGCTTCGGCAACAGCGTCGGCGCGGGCGGGGCGTTCGTAGACCGCCGGCGTCACAACGAGAGCGAGGAACAAAATGTGCCGCAGGCGATTCATCCGTGCCACCCGAGAGTCCACGCGCCGGTCCATAGCGAGGGCGTGCCGATGCGAGCCGAACGGATCGCGGTCCGCCGGCGCGCAATATAGCGCGGCGATATGGTATCGAGCAGTGCCCGCGCGGGGCAATACCGATGCGAGGATCGCTAGCAGCGCTAGCTTGGTTTAGCAGCTTCGTTCGTCAGGTGGCGGATCGGACAGTCTAGGGCGGCCCGTCGAGCGTCGCCGACCGGATGAATCTCGTTGCGGTTTACTCGCTGGCCGTTCGCCGCAGGCCGAAGCCGGTGTAGTGGAAGCCGGTCGGTTCGTTGATCATCACGCCGCCGGTGGGGGCGAGATATTTCTTGATGACCTCGAACGGCGGGAGCGGGTGTTTTTCCAGCGCGTCGCGGAGGCGAAGGACGGGTTCCTCGGCGTCGGGGTCGTCGAGGAATTCTCTGGTTTGTGGGCCGGTGACGAAGTCGTAGACCCAGCGCATCGAGTGTTCGGGCTGGCTGAAGGTGATTACGCCGGGTTGGAGGCCGGGGGCGAGGCGGTTGAAGCGACCGGCGACGAGTTTGTATTCGAGCGAGTCGGCGAGCTTTTCGGCCGAGGGATTGTCCTTGGCGAGGACGATCTTTTTTAGGAATGGCTCGCGAGTGATCATCAAGAAGTTGTCGACGATGGCCAGGCAGGGCATGGGGAATTCCACGTTTTGCTGGACCTCGTCGCGCTCTTGGCCGTTTTCGTCTCGGTCGCGGCGGCGCGACTCGGCTTGCGGCGGTCCCTTTGGTTCGTAGTATGTGATGCGGCCGATCGTCTTGGCGACGACAAACTGGTCGTATTTCTTCGTGATTTTATCGATCCACTCTTGCATGGCGGCGGGATCGCTGAGTTCGATGGCGACGCATTGCACCTGGCTCGTCAGGCGGGCGGGCGGTTCCATCCATGTGACGTGGATCATGCGTCCGGCGAGTTGGTCGAGGACGTCGGTTTGGAAGTTCATGCCTTCCCAGGTTCTGTCCATGAAGCCCTGGACGGCCTCGCCGGTGCGGCCTTCGCCTTGGAACGTGTCGACCATCTTGGCGATTTGTTCGTACGTGGTGCGGAAATCCCAGTGGCCGCAGATGTAGGTCGATGCATCGGCAGGAACCCAGTCGGGCGGCGTGATGTCGCCGGTCGAGAGGGCGAGCGCCTTGAGGACACCGGTGCGCGGGTTTTCCATGAGGACGTGGAAATGCGAAATGTAGTCGTAGGGTTCGGCATCGAAGGTGATGCTGCCGCCGACGCCGGTGAAGCCGTCGAGTCCGAGCTGCGGGAGCAGGGCGAGGGTGAGCGTCATTTCGATGTTGCCGACGGCGGCGCTCTTGAGGATCGTCAGCGGGTCGGCGAAGAAGGTGATGTGCGGTTGCTGGCCGCCTTCGCCGCGACAGCGTTTCATGATGGCGGCGTAGCGCTCGTTCTTGGCGAGCGAGTCGGCGAGCGGCTTGCCGGTGGGGTTGGTCCAGCGGACGAGCAAGCTCTTGGCGAGGTCGACGTTGGTGGTGGCGACGAAGGTGCCGTCGCGCTCGAAGAGGACGAGCTGGGGCATGCCGTCTTCGCGGATTTCGTAGATGGTGAGTTCGAGGTCGAGTTCCTCGATTTTCTCCGTCGACTTGGCGTAGCCTTCTTCGTCGAGGGCTGCTTGGGCCTTGACCATTAGCTTGTTGGCGGCGTCGAGTTGATCGCCCGTATCGAGCAGCCAAATGAACATCGGCGGCGTGCCTTCGGGCGTAACGACGCCGAACGCTACTTCGCCTTGGGGCAGCGACATCAGTTCGGTGAGCGAAACGCCGACGTACTCCTCGACGTTCTCCTTGAACATCTCCGTGGCCGATCCGTAGAGTTCGGCGAGCAGCGGGCCGACTTGATCGTCCTGGCCGAGCTTGCCCATCGACGTGTTCATGAACCGCTCGTACATCTCTGGAGCGTCGGCGATGCGGATGAGCGCGGCGGTGTCCTTGGGGAACAGTTCCGGCGTGGCGGGGCGCTGGGCTTGGGCCGTGGCCGAAAACGAGGACGCGGCCAATATGGCGGCGATGGCAATTCGATGCATCGTGAGTTTTCCCAAAGGGGCAAGTCGGGAGGTAAACACGCGAATTCTCCGGGAAATTAGGTCGTCACAGCAGGGATTTAGGAGCGACTTTGTCGTAGCCACAAGGCACTACTGGACGAGCCAGCAGTGGCATCGGAATTCTTAAAGTGGACGCTTACCTTACCCGCAAAATGGCGCATCGGTTTCAGCCCGCTGCGAGCCGGGCGAGCCAGAAACGCGTATTTCTGGCAGTTTTCGCGAACTCCGATCGGTCATTCAAAGACGCCATCGGGTAGATTAACCAATTCGTCGACTTCGATTCGCTCGACCGCGTCCCACTGAATTGCGACGATGCGGTAGTTGCCCTTTTCGTCGCGCGACGCGACGATGCCATACCCTCCGCGCGACATCGCTCTGGCATAGAAATCGGCGATGAGCGTGACGGCGTCGCTTAGAACCAGCCGAATCTTGCCGCCGTGCTCGTGTTCGCGCCACAGTCGCTCGAACAGCAGGCGCATCGGATGCGGCGGGCCGAACTCCTCCTCGACCATTGCGTCTAGGGGGATCTCGTCGGCGATTTCGTCGTCGTCGTCCGGAAAAATGATGGGCGGATCGGCAAGCGTTCCGTTGCTACCGAAGGTGAGCAGATCTTCCTCGACGCCGAACTCCTCGACGTCGTCTTGCGCGTCGTCGAGACTTGGAACGCGGAACTTCTCGCCACATTGGGGACACTTGCCGGCTTTGCCTTGCAGACGAGCCGGACTGGTCAATTTGTGGCCGTTGGGGCAGAGAAACGTAATTGTCTCGTCCGGCACGGCGGCTTCGGCGGTGGCTTCGGCGGCGGTGGGCACTGCATCGCCCATCACCGGTACGTCGGCTTTGGCGGTCGCACTCGGCGAACTACCGGGCGGGGAGGCTTCGGTGTGGGACGAATCGGCGGTTGTTGGCGGGGCGGCGGTCGGCGTGACGGCGGCAAAATCTTCGACCGGCTCGTCCGCTACTGGCACCAGGAAGGCCACGCCACACTTGGGGCATTTTCCGGTCTTCCCGGCGCGCTCTTCGGGCGCTTTGAGCATGTGCCCATTGGGGCAAGTAAATTCGATCTGCATCGGCGACTCGATTCGGCAAGCATCGCCGCGGCGGTTGCTTCGGCGGGAGAGTTTTTGTGTTGCGGTGCGACGGGACGGTGGTTCTGGGCGGCGATTCTGGAGGGTGATTCTGGAGGGCAACCGCGGAAATGTGGCATGTCGGCTGAGGAACGATTCACTGCCAAACTGCCGCACCGATCTCGCGCCTAAAATTCCATCCTAATTCCGCGGCGGCCGCGAAACAATCGCCGTCGCGGAAGTCTATACGGCGGCCGTCTGGAGTGACCGGGAATCATCCTGACCTGCCCACTTCGTGCGAGTATGATAAGATGCTGGGTTTCCAGGCGAATTGGGCGTTGCGCACGTGGCGATGGACCTTTCGACGATTTCCGCACTGCTGAACGACGCCGCGTTGGCCGATGGGTCGCTGCGCGAGTGGGGCGTTGGCGAGCCGCAACGTGTCCACGAGTTCCTAGTTCGCATCGCCAATGCCGGCGTGACGCTCGATTTGATTGCCGACATTTGGCGTCAGTTCGAGGAACATCTACCGCGGCTGTCCGACGCCGACATGGCGCTGAACAACCTGGACCGGTTCTTCGTCGCTGCGCGGAGTCCGCTGTCGCTGGCCGCGCTATTCGAGCGCGACCGTCAGGCGCTGCCGATTCTGCTGCAAATCTTCTCGACGAGCCAGCATTTGAGCGATCTGCTGGTGACCGACGGAGAAAGCTACGACTTGTTGCGGATGACCGAGGGGCAGCCGGTCGCCCGCGATGTGTTGGTTGGCGAGATCGTGGCCGAGACGCTTGCGCAGCCGGACGATAAAGGAGTCATTGCCACGTTGCGGCGGTTCAAGCGTCGGGAATCGCTGCGGATCGCTTACGGCGACATCGTGCTCTCCCAGGATCTTTTCGTTGTAACGGAACAGATCTCGTTTCTTGCCGACGCGCTGGTCGAGGCGGCGTTGCAGGCGGCGTATCGGAAGCTTGGCGAATCGCGGGGCGCGTTGCGGCTGGCGGATGGCCGGCCGGCGCGTTTCGCCGTTCTCGCACTGGGGAAGCTCGGCGGAACGGAGCTGAATTATTCGAGCGACATCGACTTGATCTTTCTCTACGACGGCGAGGGGACGAGCGACGGTCGACGCCGGCAATCGAGCACGGAGTTCTTCAACGCGCTGGCCCGCGAGCTGATTCGGCTGCTGGCCGAGGCGAACGAGCTGGGCGTCGCGTATCGCGTCGACATGCGGTTGCGCCCGGAAGGGGAGCGGGGGCCGTTGGTGCCGAGTTTGGAATCGGCGTTGCACTATTACGACGTGATGGGCCGCACGTGGGAACGGCAAGCGATGGTCAAAGCGCGGACGATCGCCGGCGATGCCGACCTAGGGCGAGAATTTCTCGCGCACATGGAGCCGTGGATCTACCGCCGCTATTTGAGTCGGGCGGATATTTCCGGCATTCGTGCGCTGAAGCGGCGCATCGAGCAGCGGACCGAACGCGAGGGGGACGACCGCTGCGACGTGAAGACCGGGCACGGCGGCATTCGCGACATCGAGTTCGTGATTCAATTTCTGCAATTGCTCAACGGCGGCGACGTGCCGGAGTTGCGCACGGGAAACACGCTCGTCGCGCTGGATCGGCTGGAACGGGCCGGATGTCTGAACGATCGCGAACGGTCGGAACTGGAGGAGAACTACCGTTTTTTGCGAAAGATCGAGCATCGATTGCAAATCATGTTCGACTTGCAAACGCACGCCATGCCAGAGGACGGCGAGGAACTGCGCAAGCTGGCGGTGCGGATGGGATTCGACGCCACGGCTGGCGCTTCGGCCCGCCAGGCGTTTCTGGCAGAGTATCGACGGCGGACGGACGTCAATCGGATTGTGCTCAATCACCTGTTGCACTTGGCATTCGGCGACGAGGGCGACGTCGAGCCGGAAGTCGATCTGGTGCTCGATCCTAATCCGTCGCCGGAATACATTCGTCAAACGCTGGCTAAGTATGGATTCAAGTCGGTCGACAGCGCGTACGACACGCTGATGTCGTTGGCGACCGAGCGAATTCGGTTTCTCTCGACGCGGCGGTGCCGACACTTCTTAGCGGCGATCGCGCCGCGGCTGCTTGCGGCAGTGTCGCAGACGCCGGAGCCCGATTCGACGCTGGTGACTCTGGCGAACGTTAGCGATTCGCTCGGAGGCAAGGGCGTGCTGTGGGAATTGTTCAGTTGCAGCCCGCCGACGATGCGGCTGTATGTCGAACTTTGCTCTTCGAGTCCGTTTCTGTCGGAGATTCTTACGAGCAATCCGGGCATGATCGACGAGCTGCTCGATAGCTTGTTGTTGGACCGGCTGCCGAAGCCGGAGCAACTGCGGGCGAAGCTGGCCGATCTTTGCCGCGGCGCCGAGGACATCGAGCCGATTTTGCATAGCTTTAAGAACACCGAGCAACTGAGCGTGGGCGTGCGCGATATTCTCGGCAAGGAAGACATCAAGGCCACGAACGCGGCATTGGCCGACATCGCCGAAGTTTGCCTGGAACAGCTTTCGCGGCGGGAGTTCGATCGATTGAGCGAGAAGTTTGGTGTGCCGTGGATTGAAGAGACCGCGGCGGACAAATCGGAAGACGTCGACGCCAGCGCACCGCCGAAGGATTCCACGCCTGAAGCCCGATCCAGCGAGTTCATCACGCTGGGCGTCGGCAAATATGGCGGGCGCGAGCCGAACTATCACAGCGACCTCGACGTCATTTTCTTGTACGAAGGCGACGGGCAGACGCGGCCGACGCGCCGTGGCCGTGGCACGAATGCGACGAGCAATCAGCATTTTTTCGGCGAGTTGGGACAGCGGATCATCAAGGCGGCGTCGCAACTTGGTCCATTTGGCCGGCTGTTTGAAGTCGATGCGCGGCTGCGACCGACGGGGCGCTCCGGAGCGCTGGCGACGTCGTTGGCGGAACTGATTCGCTACTTCGACGAGGGTGAGGGGCAGCTTTGGGAGCGGCTGGCGATGTGTAAGGCCCGCGTGGTGTATGGCGAGGGGGAGGCTGCCCGGCGGGCGATGGACGCGGTGTGGCGCGTGACGTATGGACGTGCCTGGCAGGCGGCCGACGCGGACGAGATTTATCAAATGCGCGTGCGGCTGGAAGAAACGGCCAGTCCGCGGAATATCAAACGGGGCTTGGGCGGGATCGTCGATATCGAGTTCGCGGTGCAGATGCTGCAACTTCGCCACGCGGGTTTGCCGCTGACCATTCGCACGCCGGGGACGCTCGACGCAATGACGGCACTTCGCGACGCGGGACATCTCGCCCCGGACGATTTCGACTTCTTCTCTGAGGCGTATCGGTTTTTGCGCAACGTCGAGGCACGGATTCGGCTGATGAACGCGGCGGCGCGACACGATATGCCGGAGGACGAACTCGAGCTTGCGAAACTGGCGCGGCTGCTGCACTACGAACGTAGCGAGGACTTGCTGGCGGACGACGATCGCATACGGAAGCGCGTGCGGCAGACGTTCGATCGGGTGTTTCGCGAGGTTCGCAAGCAGACGTCGATTTTGTCGGCGCGATGATTCGAGTCGACTGCCGTTTTCGATTTTGCCCAACGTCAACCGTCGCGATCAAATGCTGACCGTCGAAAACCTGAGCGTCGAATTTAGTTCGGACCACGGCGTGGTTCGTGCGGTGAACGACGTATCGTTGTCGTTGGGCGCGGGCGAGACGCTGGGCTTGGTGGGCGAGTCGGGGTCGGGCAAGTCGGTAACGAGTTTGGCGATCATGGGGCTCATTCCGCAACCGCCGGGCCGCGTTACGTCGGGGAGCGTGCGGTATCGCGGGGACGATCTGCTTGCAATCCCGCCGCGAAAGCTGGCGGCGATGCGGGGACGGCGGATCGCGATGATCTTTCAAGACCCAATGACGGCGCTGAATCCGTTTCTGTCGGTGGCGGAGCAACTGACCGAGGGGACGCGGCATCATTTGGGGCATACGTCGCGGCAGGCGCTCGATCACGCGGTCGAGATGCTCGAACGCGTGGGAATTGCCAATGCTTCGCAGCGGATTCACGACTATCCGCATCAATTCTCCGGCGGGATGCGGCAGCGTGTGATGATCGCGATGGCGCTGGCGTGCCGGCCAGACGTGTTGATCGCCGATGAGCCGACGACGGCGCTGGACGTGACGATTCAAGCGCAGATTCTCGATTTGTTGGCCGAACTGCAACGCAACGAGGGGACGGCGATTTTGCTGATTACGCACGATCTGGGCGTGGTGGCGAATATGTGCCGGCGCGTGTGCGTGATGTATGCCGGGCGGATCGTCGAGGAGGCTCCGGTGGAAGCATTGTTCGCCGAGCCGAAGCATCCTTATACGCTGGGACTGCTGGAATCGGTGCCGCGGCTGGGCGAAGGCGGCGCGACCGCCGAGGGCCGATTGGCGTCGATCGAGGGTCAGCCGCCGGACCTGGCCGAGTTGCCGCCGGGCTGTGCTTTCGAGAGGCGTTGCCGCTTTCGGCAGCAGCCGTGCGTCGAGACGCGGCCGCCGCTGATTGCGGCGGGTGAAGGGCGGCGGCATGCGTGTTTGTTGGACATCGCGGAGCAGGATCGGTCATAATCTGCTCGTGCGATTTGAACGATTTTGATCAAAACGGATCGCGGTATTCCCCAGCCCCAACCTCCAGCCCCTGCTCTCTCCATGTCCAAAGCGCTTCCGCTACGAGGCTTGCACCACGTTGCCGTGACGACGGGCGATCCCGACGCGAGCATCGCGTTTTATCGCGACGTGCTCGGATTCGCGCCGCTGCAGCGGCCGAACTTTGATTTTCGTGGCGCGTGGTTATTCAAGGATGGTTTGCAAATTCACATTATCGAACACCAGCCGGCGGACGGAGGCGGGGAGATCGATCCGCGGGCGGATCATCTGGCGTTCGCGGTCGACGATCTGGATGTCGTCGAGGGATGTCTGGCCGAGCATGGGATTGCGTTTCACAAGCAGGTGAACGCGGGCGGGATTCCGCAGATTTTCTTTCACGATCCGGACGGGCATCACATCGAGATCGGGATTTATCCGCCGACTCCGCCGCTGTTGGAATGAATGGCAGAGGAGCGACAGGCGTCTTCTTCGTATTGTGCTCTACATGACGATCCTTGCGTTTCTGCGGGAGGACTTTGTATGCGTGCCAATTCGTTCGGTCGCTGGGGCCTGGCGGTTCTCTGTGCTTCGATTTGCGGATGCGTACGCGAGTCGGTCGACGGCGAAACCACTGTCTACGATTTCGAGTCGTGGACCTGGTTGGCCGCCGGTGCTGGGGGCATCGCGCTTTTAGCGTTGGCGTGGTTCTTGCAGGCGTTTTCTTGGTGGCGACGATCGCTCATCGCTTTAATCGGCTTGTTCTTTGTCGCTGGGTTCGTGCCGGGGATGCTCCTCGACCGGTTGGTGGTCAACGACGAGCATTTTCACCTGAAAACCGGCCTGTGGTTTAGTCCCGTCGACGAGGACGTTCGCTTCGACGAGGTTCGCCGCTTCGAGCTAACGTCGTCGGATCGTTGGACGAAACGCGGCAAGAAGACCGACTACAACTTGATGGTTCACGGCAAGGCCGGCTCGGCGAAGCGCATTCCGGTCGGGGATCTGATGAAGGTCGCTTTGGGCGACATTTCTAGCCGCGCACGCGCCCATGGGGCAGAGTTCGTCGACGCGACGGGCGACGCGACGGGCGACGCGACGGGCGACGCGCGTTAAGAGCGTGCCGCGCGGGGCGCGCTCGCGACTTTCAAGGAATGGGCCTAGATCACGTTCCCTGCATCTTGGCACACTTCGAGTAGCGTGGGTCGAACGAAGTGCGGCCCATTACGCGACGCAACACGACGCTACACAACGCAATCCGGTGGGCCTCACTTCGTTCGACCCACCCTACCAAGTCGCCGCATGCGAAGTCGCGGCCTGCGAAATCAGGAAGCGATGTCATGCCAAGCCTAGTCCGGATTCGCGTTGCCGTCTCGATTGGCTTCGATGGAGTAGACCCTGAGTCGACGGTGCCATTTTAGCGTTTGGGTCGACCAGTCCATGCCGATCTTTTCGGCGACGCGAATGGAGCGGACGTTGTTCGGGTCGATGAGGGCGATCACGCGCGGGAGGTTGAATCGGCCGAATGCGAGGTCGCGTACGGCGGCGGCGGCTTCCGGTGCGAATCCTTGTCCCCAGAACGGCTCGGCGAGCCGATAGCCGATTTCCGCTTCGGGCGTGCCGTCGACCGTTTGGTCCAACAGGCCGCACGAACCGATGGCAACGCCGTCTGACTTGCGGAGGA
>JAJDEG010000476.1 GCA_029259895.1 Planctomycetota bacterium | reverse complement strand
GCTCGTGTCGCCACGAATCACAGCCCCCAAACACAACACGGCGACGTACTTGCCCGATGCGGCCATCACCTCGGCGGCCACGGGAATCTCGAACGCGCCCGGCACCCAAGCCACGTCGATCGCCTCGTCCGCAACGCCGCTGGCGCGCAGCGTCTCAATCGCTCCGGAGAGCAGCTTGCCCGTTATCGTCTCGTTGTAACGCGAAACGACAACCGCAAAGCGGCCGGGGGCGGAGTCGAGTTGTCCTTGGAATTCAGCAGGCATGGGTGCGAAGGTTCAAGTTTCAAGGTTCAAATAAGGTTCAAGGTCTAAGGTTAAAGGCGCAGTCTCGTCTCGTCGGGACTTGGAAATTGAGACTTCAACCTTATGCCTTACTTGAACCTTGACCCTTGAACCTTTCGTTAGCTTTTCATGCTCATCAAGAACTCGGCGTTCGTCTGCGCTTTCGCCAGACGGCCGGTCAACAGTTCCATCGCGTCGGGCGGGTTCATTTCATCGAGCACGCGGCGAAGGATGCACACGCGGCGGTGCTCTTCCGGGTCCATGAGGATTTCCTCGCGACGCGTGCCGCTGCGGTTGATGTCGATCGCCGGCCAAATCCGCTTGTCGACCAGGCTTCGGTCGAGCACGAGTTCCATGTTGCCCGTTCCCTTGAACTCTTCGAAGATCACGTCGTCCATCTTGCTGCCGGTTTCGACGAGCGCCGTGGCAATGATGGTCAGCGAGCCCCCTTCCTCGACCTTGCGGGCCGTGCCGAAGAATCGCTTGGGCTTTTGCAGGGCGTTGGCATCGAGTCCGCCGGAGAGGAGCTTGCCCGAACTGGGACATTCCGAATTCCACGCCCTGGCCAGCCGCGTGATCGAATCGAGAAAGATAATTACGTCGTGGCCGTACTCGACCATCCGCTTGGCCTTTTCGATGACCATGTCGGCAACCTGCACGTGCCGCGTGGCGACTTCGTCGAAGGTGCTGCTGATCACCTCGCAGTTGCGGCCCTTCACTTGCCGCTCCATGTCCGTGACTTCCTCCGGCCGCTCGTCGATGAGCAGCATGATGACGTACACTTCCGGGAAGTTGTGCAAGACGGCTTTGGCCATCTTTTGCAGCAGAATCGTCTTGCCGGCCCGCGGCGGAGACACGATCAAGCCGCGCTGTCCGAATCCGATCGGCGCGATCAGGTCGACCACGCGCATCGACAACTCGGCTGGGTCGGCTTCGAGAATGATCCGCTTGTCCGGGTGTAGCGGCGTGAGGTCGTCGAAGTAGACCTTGTCCGAGGCTTGATTCGGATCCTGATAGTTGATCGCCTCCACGCGGAGCAGGGCGAAGTACCGCTCGTTTTCCTTCGGCGGTCGGATCGTGCCGGACACCGTCACGCCCGTCTTCAGGCCGAAGCGGCGAATCTGGCTCGGCGAAACGTAGATGTCGTCCGGACAAGACAGGTAGTGATAATCGGGACTCCGCAGGAATCCGAATCCGTCGGGCAGAATCTCCAGCGTCCCCTCGCCGTACATCAGGCCGTTGAGCTTCACCCGTTCCTTGAGGATGTTGAAGATCAAGTCCTGCTTGCGGACGTTGTTCAGCTCGGTGATGTTCTCCTTGCGCGCCAGCTCGATGAGGTCGGGCATGGCCATCCGTTGCAGTTCGGCGAGATGCAAATCGCCGTGCTTGATCTGCTCGTACCGCTGGTCCGCTTCCTCGTCCCAGGCGTGGCCTTGCTCGACAAGCTCCTCGGCGAGCGACATCGGCGGATCGTCGATGCCGCCGTCTGTTCCGCCGCCGCGGCCATCGGATCGACGGCGATTGCCGCGATTGGGTGCGCGTGGATCGGCGGCTGGGCGCTTGTCGGACGGCGCGGGTTGATGTTCGGACATAGTGGTGGACTCCAGACGAGAAGTGCGCTTGCCGGGCGCGCGAACGGCGCCAAGCGGTGGGAATGACTGCGGTTTGCGGGGGAAACCCCGAAGGCGGACACGGACGGGAAGGGAGCCACGCGCCGACCTTTGCGGAGAGCGCTTAGGAAAAGCGCCACCGACGGTTAGCGATGTGGCAAGTTTCGGACGGTTCGCGACGACCGGAGCGGACGACGCGAGGAGGATGATGTTTTGAAGGGACTGGCTCATTCGGCCAGCAGTCGTGCCGAGCGTGTTCGGCTGGTCATTCCACGACGAACACGATCGGCGGCGATCGTCGCGGGAGGAATGCGTGTATTAGGCGGGAAAGGCGGCGTGGAACTTGTGCCAAAACTGTTCGACGTTTTCGCGCAAGGACTCCAAATCGCCGGAGTTATCTATTTCAAAATCGGCTCGTCGCCGCTTGGCTTCCAATGATTCCTGCGCGGCCTCACGGGCCGCAAAATCGGCTTCGGACCACCCTCGACTCTTGGCCCTGTGCAACCTCACGTCGCGCGACGCATCGACAAACACCAACGCATCGCACATCGCGTCCCACCCGGCTTCCAGCAAAAGCGCTGCATCGAGCACAATCGCTTCAACCCGACCTGCGGCCAGATCGTCGGCTTGTCGCCGCAATGCCTCGCCAATCCGGCCGTGCGTGAGTCGTTCGAGGAACTTCCTTTCGTCGTTAACTTGTCGCGAGCTTTCCCGCTTTTCTGCATCCGCCGTCGGCGACGCAAAAACGATCTTTGCCACCGCCGGGCGATCAACTTCACCGTCGACTTCGCCGCCGGCGTCGAAAACGTCGTTACCCCAACGTTGACGAATCGCTTTCTTAACGTCCGGTTGTTTTAGCACTTCGTGTCCGGCGCGATCGGCGTCGAGCACGCCGCAGCCAAGCTCCGCCAGAATTTGCGTCACCTGGCTCTTCCCGCTGGCCACGCCGCCGAGAATGCCAAGTACACGCATCGCAAAACCGTCGTCGTGACTTACTCGCACTGTGCCCAATTGCCGCCGGTCTTGACGTCGACCTTCAGCGGCACGACCAATTCCATCGCACTCGACATTTCCTCCACGACCAAATGCCGCAAATCGTCCACCTCGTCTGGCGGAACCTCGAACATTAGTTCATCGTGGATTTGTAATAGCATTCTCGCCGCCCGCCGTTCGCGTTGCAAGCGCAAGGCCACGGCGATCATCGCTTTTTTTATGATGTCGGCGGCCGATCCCTGAATCACCGTATTGATCGCCGTCCGCTCGCCGAGGTTCAGTTGGCGGTTCTGCGACCGGTCCGCCCCGGCGCGGACGCCGTAAATCGTCCGCCGACGGCCGAGGATCGTACTCACATATTGCTGACGGGCGCACGTTTCCAGCGTTTCGGCGAGAAACGCATCGACGCCCGGATAGCGAGCAAAGTAAGCATCGATGAACTCCGCCGCTTCGCCCTTGGGAATGTCGAGCGAATTCGCCAGACCGAACGCGCTTTGCCCGTAGATCACGCCGAAGTTGACCGCCTTCGCGCTTCGCCGCTGGGCCGACGTCACTTCGTCGAGCGGCACGCCGTACACCTCGGCCGCCACGCGTGCGTGAATGTCCTCATCGTTGGCGAACGACTGGCATAACGTTTCGTCGCGACAGAAATGCGCCAGCACGCGCAGTTCGATCTGCGAGTAGTCGGCCGCCAGCAGTAGCCAACCCTCGTGCCCCGGCACAAACGCCGATCGAATCTCGCGGCCAACTTCGGTGCGAATCGGAATGTTTTGTAGGTTCGGCTCGTTCGAGCTAAGCCGGCCGGTGGCCGCCACGACCTGATTGAACGACGTGTGAATCCGCCCCGTGATCGGATTGACCATCGTCGGCAGCGCGTCGACGTAAGTCCCCTTGAGCTTGGCGTACTGCCGGAATTCGATGATCAACGCGGGCAGCGGATGAACCTTCGCCAAATCGGCCAGCACGTCGGCGTCAGTGCTGGCACCAGTTTTCGTCTTCTTGCCAACGGGCAGTTTCAACTCGTTGAACAGTATTTCCTGAAGTTGCTTCGGCGAGGCGATATTAAACTCGCGGCCTGCTTCCGCGTAGATCTGCTTCTCCAACTCGGCCAGCTTCACATCAAATCGCCCGCTCAACTCCGCCAACCGATTCGTGTCGACGCGGATGCCGTTGTATTCCAGCTCGACGAGCACTTCGACGAGCGGCATTTCGATCTCGTCGAACAGCCGCCGTAGGCCGACCTCGTCGAGCCTGGCGGCCAGCAGCGGCCGCAGTCGCACGGGCACGTCGGCATCTTCGGCGGCGTAGTCCGAAATCGCGGCGACCGGCACTTCATCCATCCGCTTCTGATTCTTGCCCTTGCCGATCAGTTCGCTGATCTTGGTCGTCGTATGACCGAGATACCGCAGCGCCAGGTCGTCGAGATTGTGGTTCCGCTCGCCCGCTTCGAGCAGATAACTGGCGATCATCGTGTCGAAGTCGATGCCACGCACATTCACGCCGGCCGACCGAAGCACGACCATGTCGTACTTGAGATTCTGGCCGAGCTTGCGAACGTTCGGGTCTTCCAGCACAGGTCGAAGCGCTTCGAGCGTCGCCGCCGGATCGAGAACCCGTTCGCCTTCCGGTCCACGCACCGGGATGTAGTACGCCTCGCCCGGCTTCCAAGCGAAGGAATAGCCAACGATCTGAGCCTCTCTGGCTCGCAGGCTGGTCGTTTCGGTATCGAACGAAATGAGCGGCTGCTTGGCGATTTCCGCGACGAACTCGGCCAGCGCTTCGCGGGTGTCGATGGTGCGGTAGTTCGCATTCCAGTCCGCGGACAATGTTGCCGACGATGCTGACGTCGCCGACGATGCCGATTCAGCGCTCGTCGGCGGTTGTGATTCGTCCACGCTTTCGCCGGCGGGCACCGCAGCAACGCCGTCGCCCAGCGGCAGCGCGATCGCCGCGATCTTGTCCCGCAAGCTTCGGAATCCAAACTCACGACATAGTTCCACCGCCGCCGCTCGATCGAAATCGTGAACTAGCCCCAGGTCCCAATCGATCTCCATCGGCACGTCGGTCGTCAGCCGCACCAACTGCCGGCTCAGCAGCGCCTTCTCCCGCGAAGCAATCAAGTTCTCCTTCCGCTTCCCCTTGGGCAACTCATCGGCCCGCGCCAGCAATTCGTCGAGCGAGCCAAACTTCTCCAGCCAATCGCGAGCCACCTTCGGGCCGACGAGCGGCACGCCAGGGATATTGTCGACCGAGTCGCCCACCAACGATTGAAAATCGACAACCTGATCGGGCCGAACGCCCCATTCGGCCAACAGTGCATCGTGGTCGAATATCTCGTGCTTGCGGACGTTGTACACCTTCACGCGATCCGTAATCAGTTGCCGGCAGTCCTTATCGCCGGTCACGAGATAGCATTCGCCGCCCAGTGCATCGCTGCGATGAGCCAGCATCGCCAGAATGTCGTCGGCTTCGTAACCGGGACAGTCGAGCACGGCCACACCCATCGCGTCGAGCATCCGTCGAATCGATCCGAACTGCGGCCCCAGGTCCGTCGGCATCTCGCTTCGCGTCCCTTTGTACTCGGCGAATAACTCGTGCCGAAACGTCGGCTCGCTGCGGTCGAACGCGCAGAATAAATAGTCTGGCCGCTTCGCTTCCAGCAGGTACAGCACGTCGCGTGTAAAGCCGAACACGGCATTCACCGGCTGACCCGCGGGGCTGGTCATCTCCGGGATCGCATGGAATACCTGAAAGATCAGCGAGTTTGAATCGACCACCCAGACGGTCTTGCCGGCGAGAGAGGCCGGCGGACCGCTAGATTGTCTGGGCGGTTGGCTGGCCCGTTGACTGGCCTGCTTCGGCGGCGCGGCCCGATCGTCGGGCGTTTCCCGGTCATTCTCCATGCCGGCAAAGGTCGTTTGGCGCGTGCTCGTTCGTTTTGCCATGCCGATAGATCGCGCCGCGGGCGGCTGAGGAAGTTGAAGAGGGGAGTTTCGCGCCGAAACGGAAAGGATCGTGTGGATCGTAGGGGCGCGGGCGTGCGATTGTCAAGGAACTCTCGCCGTACCGATTGATCTAAACGCGACGACTACCGAAACGCCGCCGCTCGTGACGAACCTGCGACGCCGCCGCGAAGCACGCAAGCTGCCCAGCAGCGGCCGTCGATGTCACGATAAAGCGGCGGCGCGCGCCAATGCGGCAATTCCACTGGCCCGATTCTACTGGCCCAATGCGCGAATCGGAGGGCAGACGATGTTTCACCGAAGCTTCTTGATGATCGCGGCCCTCGCCGCGGCGGTCGGCGTGCCGATGATGCTCTCCGGCGACGGCGACCAGCCCGGCCCGCTATCGCGGATGTGGACCAGCCTTACCGGCGGCGAAAAACCGGCCGCGCAAACCGTCGGCACGCTCCCTTTCTCCAGTGCCGGCACACCCGCCGGAGCGCTCGCCGGCACGAACCCCGGCGCTGCCACCGTTCCGCCCGGTATCAATTCGCCGGAGATGCTTGGCCCGCGCATCGACGGCCACCCCGCGCTCGACCCCGCCGACGTATTCCGCTTCGACGTCTCGCCGGCCTGGATTATGGGCCGCTGGGCAAGGGTCACGACGATACCCCTTCCGCCCGAGTTGCAAGGCTACCGCGTGCCGCTCGTAACCGGCCCCACCGAACACGACCTGGCCGGTTCGCTCACGTACTACTTCAGCACGAAACAGGAAGTGCAACGCATCACGTTTGTCGGCACCACCGGCGATCCCGCCGCCCTCGTCAAACTGCTCACCGAGCGATTCAAGTTCGCGGC
>JAJDEG010000475.1 GCA_029259895.1 Planctomycetota bacterium | reverse complement strand
CCGCGGATCGGCACCGAGCCTCTGCCCTTTCGGAGAGAACCGGATGTCTCGCCGCCTTCGATTCGCAGTCGCCGCTTCGGTTGCTGTCATTGCTTGCGCGTTGCTCGCACGTTTCTACCTGCCGGGCCGGTTGCCGACCTTGCTCGTGCCCGGCGACGTCGTGCCGGCTTCCTCGACGAATGACCGGCCGCAGTGGGCTGGCGCGACCGATCTGCCGATACGCGCCGGGCAATTTGTTCCCTTCGCTTGCGACGACGCCTTTGAAGGTTTGACGTTCTTCGATCCGCTCTATTTGACGCCGCTGCCAGACGGCTCCGGTCGGCTGGTCGTCGTCGAGCGCAGAGGGACGGTTCAACTCGTTTCGCGCGTCGAAGGTCGATTCGTCAAGCAGACGCTGATGGACATCGCATCGCGCGTCCACCTCACGCCGGACGCGGCGGAAGAGGGACTGCTGGGACTGGCGTTTCATCCGCAGTTCGCCGAGGCCGACTCGCCCCACCGCGGAGAGTTCTTCGTGTATTACGTGGGCCACAGCGATACGCCCGATGTGAGCATGAATCGACTGTCGCGGTTCCGTACGAAAGCCGGACGCCTCGACGAAGTCGACCACGAATCGGAGTCGGTGCTGATCGATCAGCCACAGCAAGACCAGGCGCACAACGGCGGAAGTTTGCTTTTCGGTCCCGATGGTTTTCTGTATCTCGCCCTCGGCGACGACGCGCTCGGCGCTCACAATAGGAATTGGCAAACGGTTTCGCTTAGCCTGTTTGCAGGCATCTTGCGCCTCGACGTGGACCGGCAAGGCGGCCGCATCAGCCATCCGCCGCCAAGGCAGCCCTTCAAGGGACGTACCGACGGCTACTTCATCCCCAACGACAATCCATTCGTCGGCACGCCCAAAGCGCTGGAAGAGTTCTACGCCATCGGACTGCGCAATCCGTGGCGAATCTCCTTCGATCGAAAGACTGGCTTGCTCTATGCCGCCGACGTCGGCGGACGCCGTCGCGAGGAAATCGACGTCATCGACTCGGGCAGCAATTGCGGTTGGAGCTACGCCGAAGGAACGCTGCTGACCCACGACCTCGACCCGCCCGGCGAAGAACGGCCTACGCCATATCTGGGCGTCGAAACCTGGCCGCTGTTTGAATACTCGCGCGACGCGTCCCATCGCTGCATCATTGGCGGCCACGTGTATCGCGGCAAGCAGTTTCCGGAGCTCGTCGGTCGCTACGTGTACGCCGATCAAAGTGGCCGCATCTACGCGCTGGACCTTTCCGACGACGGACGCAGCGCCGGCGCCAACCGCTTGATCGCCGTGTTGGGCGAATCGGGCATCGGCATTTCATCGCTCGGCGAAGACGAGGACGGCGAGTTGTACTTCTGTTCGATCGGCCAGCTTGCGTCGGAGACCGGGCGCGTGTTCCAGCTGCGCCGCACGCGCGCCGACGAACGCGATTTCCTTCCGGAAAAGTTGGCCGACACCGGCCTGTTCTCGGACTGGACCAAGTTGCTCACAAATCCGGAGTTAGTGGCGTACGACGTCAACGTGCCGCTCTGGTCGGATGGTGCGGAGAAACGCCGCTGGATCGCCCTGCCGCCGGGCAAGCGTGTCGAAGCCGAACCGCACGGTAAGCTGTGCTTTCCAGCCGGCACGGTGTTCGTCAAGCACTTTGAATTGCCGACCGACCTGCGCGCAGAATCGAAGCCTCGGCCGCTCGAAACGCGCGTCCTCGTGTGCGACGACCGAGGCGAGGTCTACGGCGCGTCCTACCGCTGGTCGAAAGATGGAAACCGTGCCCAACTCGTTACGTTCAACGAAAGCGAGACGATCGCCGTCACGCTTGCCGACGGCACGTCGACGACGCAAACGTGGACCTACCCGGGCCGTTTTGAATGCGCTCTCTGTCACAATCACGCTTCCGGCCACGTGCTTGGCTTCACTCTTGGGCAACTCGGTCGTGACGTCGCGTCCGATGTCGGCCAATCCGAGAACCAGATCGCACGACTGATTCGCATGGGCGTGCTCTCGGGAGCCGCCGCAAAGGTGCCCGCGGCGCTGGTCGGCCAACTCGCCGCGCTCGACGATGAGACGGCCACGCTGGAACATCGCGTGCGGTCGTATCTGGACGTAAATTGTTCGAGCTGCCACAATCCGCGGACGCGGTTCGCGGCATTCGACGCTCGGCTGGCCCGTGACATCGGCGAGCAAGGCCTCGTCGACGGCACCTCGCACTATCACAAGGACCGTGGGCTCGACGTGCGGATCGTGCGGCCCGGCGACGTCGAACTGTCGATGCTGCACTATCGCCTTGCCACCGACGATCCATGCCTGCGGATGCCTCCGCTGGGCACGACGGTCGTCGATCGGCGGGCCGTGGAAATCACGTCGGAGTGGATTCGCTCGCTGCCGCCGAGCGCGGCACAAAGCCCGAATCCGTCTGGTGAATCGCCCTCGGTGGAACCGCCCCCCGTAGTCTCGCCGGCCGATGGTTCCGCCGGTGCGACGGTCGCCGGCGACGCCACGTTGCCGAAGTAACGGCGAGCTTCTCAGTGGCGTAGCAAGCAACGTCGGCGCTATCGTCGCCGCGCTCGTTGCGTTGCGCGCATAAAAAAGCCCCCGGAAAGGCCATGTCCCAGGGGGGCAAAGGACACCCTGCATTTCCGGGAGCGATTGGATTCGCCCAGTCTCGCGGAAGCGCCGGCAAAGCGACGTCGCGAGAAGGTCGTCTGTGTTTTGCAAACGTAACGGCGAGGAATCGAAAAGCACCGCCTGGCATCCATGCCGGCGGCACCCTTCGCGGTCCGCAGAAAGACGCAAGCGTCTTCCCCATGCAGACCCATCCACGTGGATCATTGCCTCTAGGTTACTTCTCTCGCCAGTCGAGGCGAGCACGCCGCTATCGAGCCGCGGCCCAAGCCGCCATGCCCATGCGTGAGGCGGGAGAATATGGCAATTTCCCAACACGGTCAAGGTCGATTTCTCGCCACCGGGATTTTACCGCCGGCGTTCAAAAAACGGCCTATTTCCCGAAGAAAACGCGATTATCGCGGCATCGACGCGCCGATCGGCACGTTCGATCCGGTTCAACGCCGTTCGCGCTCCAACCACTGCTCCACGCGCTCGCGGCAATAGCCGTCGTCGTGCGATCGCCGCAACAAGTCGCCGAGCGATTCAACGTGTTGACCGAAGTCCGAAAGTGGCGGCGAGGCAAGCCGTCTCGCCCGCCCGAAGATCGGCCAGCTTCCCAGCGTGACGATGATCGCCAGCACGATGCCGTGATACAGCATGTCGCTGATCGGCGGCGGATAGTCGGCCTCGGTTGGCGGTTGGGCTCGTGGTTCGTTGTCGTGGACCGTTGGTCCGCCTTCGTCGCTCTCCAAAAACACCACGTCGCATTCGCTCCCCGATTGCCACTCGACGGCGTCGATCAATTCTGCGGCCAGCCGCCGATGCTCGTGATTCACCAGCGCCAGATTTAGCAGAAACGAACCGTTCTGAACGACCAGCAATTGCCCGTTGCCAAAGTGCGGCCGCGTAACCCGCGCAGCGACCACGCTGTCGCCGGTGTACAGAAGCTGTTCGTCGTCGCCATAAATCAGCAATTTGTCATTCAGCGCGATTTCGGTCTTCGACACGTCGACGACTTCGCTCCAATCGCCGCCCAGCGAGTTGGCGACTTCCGCGCCATTGCCCGGCGTCAACTCAAACCAATCGACCTCGTGCTTGTCCTTATTCGCGTGCCGCGTCCGCTCCTCCGCCACGCGAACCTTCGCCGCGACCAGTCGCCTGCGCATTCCCGCCCGTTGGTCCTCCGGCGCGCGTTCGATGGCCTTCTCCCAGTACAGCGGCTCCGCGTCGTAATCGCGGCCCACGTACACCAGCGTGCGGTTGAAGCCGCTGCTTAGCCAATCCTCGAACCATCGCCGCACGTCGACGGCCGGCGGATCGAAATCGTCGGGAAACCACACGATCACGTCAGCCGATGCCACCGACGGCGACAGCGCCGATCGCGCCGCCACGCGATGCCCCGCGAGATCGAACATCTTGGCGATGGCCGCCGTGCCGTTGACGCTATCGCCGTGCAGCCAGCCGCGCTGCCGCCCGTACTCGACGTTGAGTTCGACGCCTTTGTCATCGTCGCCGCAACCGCCAGCCAGCGCGGCGCAACACGCCAACAAACCGATCGACATCCATTGCCGGCTCATGCGTGCGCCTCGTCGATCATGCGATGGAAATCGTCGACGCGTCGCCAAGCCGACTCGAATTCGTCGCGCGGCAAGTCGCGGCGACCGAAAAATGCCGACTCGAATGCGTGCATCGCCGACTCGAAATATTCGCAGAGCGACGTCCGGCCACCGACTTCGCGCAGGTACTGCCGGTTCGTTTTCCCCTTGGCCAGCCGAATCAATTGCCCCTTGTCGAGCCGCAACAGCACGTGGCTATACAGATAGATCATCGCCCGGCCGAACTCGCCCTGGTCGTACCACCGCCGTGCTTCGGCAAGCAAATCGCTATCCGCCGCCGCAATCGGCACGGGCAGCGCCGCAAGATCCACGCCACCGGAAACCGAAGTGTTGTCGGATTTCTTTGCCGTCGGCCCTTCGCTTTGCAGCACCGCATACAGCAATACGCCCACCAGCGCGACCACGACCGCGCCGACGGCTACCCAAGCCACGATCTCCAATCCAGCCATCGCGCCCCCCGGCGAAATGGTGATCGAACGATTGTCTTCGCCCTCTTCGTCCGCTACCCGCCGCTCGCCGGACTCGCCCTTTACCTCCGTAGCTCCGCTGCGCACGCGCAGCGGCCACACATCATCCGCTTCGGCGTCGTACCAAGGATAGTCGCCCGTATCGAACGCCTCGCGCCCCGTCTCGATCGGATCGCCTGGCTCCGCATGCGCCAACGGCGAGCATATCGCGCACGTCGCGATGGCGAGCGCAGCTAGCAACGAGCATCGAAGAACGCGGCACATAACCGTTCGCCTGTGAATCGAATTGAGTCCGGCGTTCGTCGAGTCGCGTCGCCACTTGCCGAACTCGGTCCACGCCCAAGGACGGCATGGGACGTGGACACTTTCACACGCCATGATGATCTTCGCACGCCGTTACAGCAACTCCGCCAGTGCCAAAAGTTGTTGCTGTAGCTTGGCCCGATCCTCGCGCGTGGCCACTTGTTCGCGCCACTCGTCCGGAAGGAATTCAACGTCCGTGCATTCCAAAACGGCCGAAAGCTCTTGATATTGCTTCTCCAAACCTTGCGAGGACGGCAGAAACGACGCCACGGCCGTGGCCAGGTCGTCGCGGCTCACGTCCGTTCGACCGGCGACGAGCGCCCGCCGCCGCGCCCCCAGCACGATGCTCTCGATATCTGCTCCGCTGGCGTCCTCGACGTCGGTCACCGCTTCCAACGCATCGCTGGCCAGACTGACGCCGTTCTTCGCCGCCATCGCCGCGAACATTGGCGCGATCTCTTCGGCCGACTGCGGATAGAACAGCGGAATGTGAACTTCCGCCCGCCCTTGCCGCTTGAGGTCGATCGGCAAAAGCTCCGGCCGGCTGGTGAGCAGCATCCACACGATCTTGCCGCGGTATCGCGTATCGCCCATTTGTGCGGCGAGCATCGCAAACACGCGGGCAGAAGTGCCCGAATCGCCCTCGGCTTGCCGCGAACCGAGCGCCGCGTCGGCCTCGTCGATGATCACGACGACCGGCCCCAGCGAACGGAGCACGGCGAGCACGCGCTGCAAGTTGGCCTCGGTCTCTCCGACGTACTTGCTGCGCACGTTGCGCAGCTTGACGCACGGAATGCCCACGCTGCCGGCGTAGCACTCGGCGAGATAACTCTTACCGGTACCGACCGGACCGCAAATCAGATATCCCATCGGCGCGACGTCGAGCTTTCCCTCGGCGAGCCAGCGTGCGTCTTGCGCCAATCGCTCGCAGGCCGCGTCGTGTCCCACCACGTCGGCGAGCGTCCTCCGCGGCTCGATGAATTCGACCAGATCGCCGCACTGCCGCTCGATGAGCGTTTTCTTCGTTCGTCGAAACGCCGCGCTCTCTGCCACTCGCTCGCCGCGTGCCTGGGACAACAGCACGCGCAGATTGACCAAACTCAACCCGGCCGAAGCGTCGGCAAGTTGCTCGATTTCGGCATCGCGATGCGTCGTGGCATCGGTCAAATTGCTCGCCACAAAACTCCGCCGCGCCGCCCGATCCGGCAGCGGCACTTCGATCACCGCCACGTGCGGACTTTGCACGAGCCGGTCGTTCAGTTCCGACAACCGTTCCGTCACCAGGCAAAACGCCACGTTCGCCCGGCGAATGATCGCGCTTTGGCTCCAACCTAGCAACCGCACCAGCCGCGAAGCCGCCGCCGGCGTAAGCATCTGCGCGTCGCCGGGCGGAACGACGAACTGCGCGTGATCGATCACCACGCCCAAGCTACCCAGGCCAATGCCACCGCCCGCTCTCGCGGACTTCGTTGTCGCCGAAGTCGTTGTCGCCGCACTCGTTATTGCCGCCGCCGAATCGACGAGAATCCGCTCCACCAGCCGGTCAAGCATCGCCACCACGCGGTCCGGATCGTGCGGCCACGCGGACGGCTCGCCCCACAGCGGCGTAAGCGATCGTATCATCGCCTGCAATCGCCCGGCATCTCCGGCGGCAAGCGGCCGCATACCGCGGCCCAAGTCGTATTCCAGCACGGCGTCCCACGCTCCGAACAACTGCGTGGCCAAGAACTCCTTCAAGTCGCAAAACCGCCGCGCATCGCCGTCGCCCGTCTCGAAGAGGTCGTAGACATTCCCGTGCAGCACGAAAAGACACGTCGTGCCGGAGAAATAGAGCTCAGTCAGCCGCCGAGCCCAGTCGGGAAACCAGTGCGGTAGCGCCGACGAGTCAGAAAGGTCGGGTTGTTCGGCGGCGGTACTCACGATAGAGCGCTCGAATCCAATAGGGCGTTCCGCGAAGAGTCTCAGTGCCGCCGGGAATCCATCGCCGCATCACGGCTACCCATCCGCCTGCTTTTCCCGCGCCGGTCCCATCTGCTTCTGGCTTTGCGGCACGCCGGCCGTGTCGGGCGTCACGAGGCCCATTTCGATTTCAAATTCTCGCAGCGCCTGCTCGCCCTGGGCCTTCTCCATTGCCCGCTCCCGCGCATAATCGATCTGCTCGTCGCCCGACAGATCCCCCGCCACGCGGACCTTGGCCTTGTTGAGGCTGATCTTGTCCTGAATCACGTTCTCGATTTGCCCGAAGTCGGTCGTGATGTCGAAGTTGAAACTCGTTGCAAGCTGGGCCATTTCGGCTTCGGCCCGGCTCATCTTGAGTTCGGCGTCGTACTTCTTGATCTTCTCGCGAATCTTGCCAAGGTGACCCGTCGCCCGCTTGATTTTGGCAAGATTGTTTTCGTAGGCGGTCTCGTGCATGGCGAGCTGCGACGAGTTTTCCTCGAACTCTTTCCGTGCCCGTTGGAGCGAAGTCGCGTATTGCGCCGCGGCCTCGCGGTCGCCCGCGGCGAGGTAGTGCTTCACGGTCGCTTGAAGCTCGACCGTCCTCTGCTTGGCGTCGTCGACTTGTCGGCTCACCCGTTCGACGAGCGAGCGGTACTGCTCCAGCCCCACGCGGCCTTCCTTGAGTTGTTCGACCGCCTGGTCGTACTCCAACTGCATCTGCGCGACGGGATCGACGCCGGAGAAGAAATTCCCCAGCTTGTTGAACTGTGCCTTGACGGACCGCCACATTTTTCCCAAAAACATCCGCGCCTCGCGTGGTTGAGTGGAAGTCGCTTACGTGCTTCTCGCATTGCACCGTTGGCCTTGCGGGTAGTTCGTTCACCGCGCGGCCAATCTTGCCCGCTTCGGCGTCGCGCAGCCCCGAATCCGAACCGCGAATGGCAACGTGCGCCGAGCCACAATCGCGCCGAGCCGCCTTCGCGCCCTTTCGACAAGTCTATCGCCACGGCGAAACCGAGGTCAATCGTTTCCCTCGGATCGGCCTGAGCCGCCGATAAGACCGTCGCGATTAAGCCGATTGTGACGGCAAACGCTCGGAAGATCGTTCACTCGCCCGGCGAAATACGTAAGATCACGTTCGTCGCCCCGCTCCCCGGCGTTTCGTATTCCGCCGTTTTTCGCAGTTCGAGCCCCTTGAGCAACTGCCGCTCGCGTGCCGCCGCTCGCTCTGCCGCCCATGCCGGCCCCTTGATGACGAGCAGTTGCCCTATCGAATCCCAATGCGGCTCGAACCAGGTGAGCAGCTTCGTCAGCGGTGCCACGGCCCGCACGACGAGCGAGTCGAACCGCTCGCCTTTGAGCAGTTCTTCTGCCCGTCCATGCACGACCGGCGTTCTGCCGCCAGATTCTTCCACGATCGCCGCCACGGCCGCCGCTTTCTTGGCCACGGAATCGCAAAGCGTCACATCGAGGTCCGGGCGCACGATGGCCAAGATCGCCCCCGGCACGCCGCCGCCCGTCCCCACGTCGAGCACGCGCTCGCCGGCGTCGATTAGTCGTTCGAGCTGCACGCTATCCACGACGTCCCGCGCAACGAACTTATCGTACGTCGTATGCCGCGTTAGGTTCAGCTTTGCGTTCCACGCCCATAGCGCCCGGCAATAGCGATCCAACTCGACAACTTGCTCGTCGTCGAGCGAAATCCCGTGCCGCGACAAAGCGTCGGCGAGCGTGTCGATGTCTTTTTCAGTTTCTTCCAAATTCGTTCGCCAATCGCGTTTCAAATCAACGTGGTGAATCTTACCGCACTGCCCGCCGCGTCACCGGCGTGCCGCGCTCGGCGATAGCTTTGTCGATCCGGGCCAATTGGTCCGTCGACAGCCGCCAGCCCATCGCCCCGGCGTTCTCGCGCAACTGCTCCGCTCGCTTAGCCCCACACAACGCCGCCGCGATTCCCTCGCGATGAATCGTCCAGTTGATCACGACCTGCGCGACCGTCTTGCCCACCTCCGCGGCGATGGCGCGCAGATGATCGACGAAGTCCTGATTCTTATCCCATTCCTCGCCGCTGAACATCGGGTATTTCCGCCGGCCGTCTTTCGCGTCAAACACGTGATCGCGGGTCAGCTTTCCCGCCAGCAGCCCCTTCATCAGCGGCCAATACACCATCACCGAAACGTTCCGCTCGCGACACCAGGGGAGCGCGTCGGCCTCGATCTCGCGCTGCAGCATATTGTACGGCGGCTGATACGCCGCGAGCGGGCAAACGGCATGGAATTCCGCCAGCCCCTCGACGCCAACGTTCGATACGCCGACGGCCCGCGTCTTGCCCTCGTCCAACAGTCGCTTCAACTCACCGGCCGACTCGGCAATTGGCGTCTTCGGGTCCGGCGCGTGCAGATACAACAATTCGACGCGGTCCGTCTCCAGCCGCCGCAGGCTTTCCTCGCATTCGCGTCGCAAGGTCTCCGGCCGGCCGTCGAGCACCTGGCTCCCTTCCGGTCCCCAGTGGATGCCGCCCTTCGTGGCGATCACTACCTCGTCTCGCCGCGGTCCCAGCGCTCTCGCGATCAGCCGCTCGCTCTCGCCCTGCGCACCGTAACAATATGCCGTGTCGATGAAATTGATACCGACGTCGAGGCAGGCCGAAATCGTCGCCAGACTATCGGCATCGTTCACGTTGATGCTCGTCATGCCGGCGATCGGCCACGCCCCGAATGCCACGGGCGATACGCGAATGTCCGTTGAGCCGAGCAAGCGATGCTCGGCGGAAAGGTCTGATTGTTTCGGCATCGTGTTAACTGAGAAAAGTCGCCAATCGCTCGCGCGTTTGCGGCGCGTCGAATTCCAACTTGCCGAAACCGCGCTCCGCGCCAACCTCGACCGCCGCGTCTTGATGCTCCGCGTAGTTCGTAATCAGCATCATCGGCGTGTCGGCCAGCGCCGCGTCGGCCTTCACGGCCTTGACGACCTCGATCCCGTCGGAGTAGTCGCGATCCAACTTGCGATTGACCAATACGAGATCGAACCGGCCGCCGCGCAAAGCGGCGATCGCATCGTCCAGGCCGTGTGCCTGCACGACTTCCGCGTCAAACCCGTCCCCGACGAGCGAGCGAATCGCCGCATGGTCGGGCGGGCAGTTGCCCACGTCCAGCACGCGCTTCTTTGCCTTGGTGCTGTGTGCGCGGCCTTGTGCGTCGCTCATTTGCCCGCCGCTTCCAAGTCGTCGCCGGCCTGCTGTTTCTCGATCGCGAACAGCGTGTTCTTGTTGAAGATGTACAGCACGTTGTTGGCGACGATCGGCGTTCCCAGCACGGAGCTTCCCATGTTGATCGTCGGGTTCGTATCCTCCTCCGGATGCTGGTTGAGCCACTGCTTCTCCTTGCCGTGGGCGAAGATGTACAAGTCGCCGTCCTCGTCTCCGATCATTACCTTGCCGTCGGCCACCAGCGGCGAGCCCCAGCACGCGCCGAGCATGTCGTGCGTCCAATAAAGCTTGCCCGTCTGGGCATCGACGCAATGGAATATCCCGCTGAAATCGGCGGTATACAGCACATCGTCTTTGATCGTCACCGTGCTTAGCGAGCGGTGCATCGTTTCCAAATAGTCATCGATCTCGCCGTCCTCATCGACGTCGTAGGCTGCGTAATGCCAAACGACGGCCGAATTCGGATTCGCCACGGCCACTTCGCCATTGGCTTCGTCGATCGTCTGCATGCGGCGGCCGTCGTCCAACCGCTCGACCTTGAGCGGCTTGCGCTCCGCTTCCGGCTTGGAAAACTCGTCGCGCGTGAACGCCAGGTCGGGGCTCACGTCGCCTCGTTTCGTCGGATCGACGCACCACAGATGCCCGACGCCGTCGCCGTGCTCCGGATCTTCGCCGACGGCGATATAGACGCGGCCCTTGTAAATCACCGGCGTGCCGATGATGTGATTCCGCGTGCCCAAGCCGCGGATTTCGTACAGCGAATCCTTCGGATTGCAATCGAACTCCCACAGCAGCTCGCCCATGCCGTCTTCCGTGCGGGCCGCGTGAAAACTTCGCAACCAGCCGTCGCCGCACGGATAAATCACTTGCGGAACGCCGCCGAGCACCGCCGCCGCCGGCGACGACCACTGACCGTGCAGAATATTCACGCCCGGCGAATTATCGGTCCACACGACCTTGCCGGTCGACTTTTCGAGACAGATCAGCGAAGGTGCGTTCGGCGCAGGCACGTTGTTGTGCTGCGCATCGACGCCGTTCGACGTGCTCATGAACAGCAAGTCGCCGACGATTACGCCGGAGCAGCTCGCGGCGTTATGCTGCGACGATCCCAAGTCCTTCATCATGTCGAGCCGCCATACGACGTCGGCTTCGTGCTTGTCGTAAGTCGTCGTTTGCCAGTACGTGCTGAGCCGCGGGCCTTCCATCCGCACGCGGAAGTTCCGCTTCACTCCGCCGACCTCGGCCGAAAACGTCCACGAGTTCGGCGTTGTGCCAGGCTGGATCTCCATTTGTTCGGGCAACTCGATGTCCAGCGTCGCAAACTGTTCACGCAAGCCAGCGGCGAGCTTCCCTTCGCCGAAGCCCGACACGATTGGCCCCACCACGTCTTCGACCGGCTCTTCACCCTCCTCGATTTCGACCAACTCCTCGATCTTGGCGATATCGAACAGCCGCGCCCATTCCGCCTTCACGGGGCCGTCGTCTTCGTCGTCGTAGAATCCTTCCGTGTCGACGCACACGATCTCGCCGCGGTTGTCGACGAACCACGCCCGATCTCCCTCGACGATCGGCGTCGAGCAGATTCCCAGCAGCTCCCAGTCGTGAACCTTGCCGGTGGGCAGTTTCTCGGCGGAGTATTGCCAGAGGAACTTCCCTTCGTTCTCGGTGAGCGCGATCATGCAGCCGAGGTCGACGTCGGCGGGATAACGCTTGACGTAGCCGTTGCCGTTGTTCGTGCCGATCAGCACCTTGCCGCCCACCACGATCGGGTTGGCGTACGTCTGCGACCCCAGCGACGCGGCCCATTTGATGTTCTTCATCGAGGCGGCGTCGCGGATGCCGGTCTTGAAGTCGACATTGCCGACTTCCCATTCCAACGGCAGATTCGTCGCCGTCGACACGTTGTTCTTCAGCGGCGACGTGCCCCACTGCGCGTAATCGCCAACGTGTTCGGCCGGTTCGTCATCGTCTGGTGTGCTCGCCGGCAATCCTGGCGCGGCGTCGCTTCCCGAGGGCGCGGGCTCGGCGATTTCCGCCTCGACCGGGGGCTTGGCGTCGGATTCGGCCGGTGCCGGCTCTTCCGTCTTCTCGGTCGCCGGAGTCACCGCATCGGGCGGCCCCGCGTCCGGTTTGATGTCGCCTGGCTTAGCGTCGCCTGGCTTAGCGTCGTCGTCGCCGGCTTCCTTAGGCTTACCTTCTTGCGGATTACTCGCCTTTGGCGTACCGGCGTCTTTCTTGTCGGCTTCGGCCTTAGCCGACGAGTCTTGCTTAGGTGTCCGAGAAGGGTCCGTGCAGCCGACGAAGATCGCCGTCATGGCGGTAAGCAAAACGATGCTCGGAAAGAGCGATTTCATGGTTTCGATTCCTGCGTATACGGTGGGAAGAATAATAAGGCGGGAATAAATGATTCGCGAAAGGCACGCCGAGGGCAACCGGGCGATCGGCCGAATTCCGATGTCCCCAGTCGCGCAGGGTGGGTCGAACGAAGTGAGGTCCACCGGTTGGTCGATCTTTCGCGGTGGG
>JAJDEG010000474.1 GCA_029259895.1 Planctomycetota bacterium | reverse complement strand
TTCGCCCATTCCGTCGGCCGTGGGCGCATCGGCACGCGACGCCGAACCACGCGCGGTCAGATCGGTGGAAAGAAATCGCGTGCGGAGCGTGCCGAGCAGTTGGCTGTATAAACGCCCGCCGTCGGTAAAGCGGACTTCGAGCTTCGTCGGATGGACGTTGACGTCGATCAGCTCGGCCGGCATGTCCAGATTCAGCACGGCGATCGGGTAGCGGCCGGTGAGCAACAAGCCGCGATAGGCTTCACTTAATGCGTGTTGCAGCGAGCGGTCGCGGATGTGCCGACCGTTGAGCAGCAGATACTGCATGCGGTTGTTGCCGCGGCTTTCGCTGGGATCGGCCACGTAGCCCCACAGCCGCACGTCGCCGTCGCGATTGTCGACGTCAATCAACCGATCCGCCAGGTTCTGCCCAAACAGCGCAGCAACGCGACCGCGCAGATCGGCCGTCGGCGGCAGATCGAACAGCGCGCGGTCGTTGTGCCGCAGCGTGAAGTGGACGCTGCGATGCGCCAGCGCAATCCGCGTGAACGCTTCGCTGCAATGGCCCGCTTCGGTCTGCGTACTCTTGAGAAACTTGCGGCGGACCGGCGTGTTAAAGAACAGATTGCGGACTTCGACTTGCGTGCCGACCGCCGCGCCGCACGGCGTTGGTCCGCGAAGCAGTCCGCCGTTGACTTCAAGCTCCGCGCCCCCCGCTTCCTCGCCCGTGCGGCTGCGCAGCGCAAGCTGGCTCACCTCGGCGATCGACGCCAGCGCTTCGCCGCGAAAGCCCAGCGTGGCCACGCGGAACAGATCGTCGGCGTCGGCGATCTTGCTCGTCGCATGCGCCGCCACGGCCAGCGGCAACTCGTCCTCGGCGATGCCGCAGCCGTTATCGACCACGCGAACCAATGCCGAGCCGCCCTGCTCGATCGCCACGTCGATGCGCGTCGCGCCGCTGTCGACGGCGTTCTCCATCAACTCCTTGACGACGCTCGCCGGCCGCTCGATCACCTCGCCGGCGGCAATCTTGTTAATCACGCTCTGAGATAGCTGCCGAATCCGAGGCATGGTGAGTGGCCGTCCTTGTTGAGTTGCGAAGGCGGTGGGAATAATGATCAATTCCCAATTGTCAATGACGAATCAATAACCAAGACCGAATGCCCAACCGGAAGGGCCTGTCCATGCACACTCGGCGCCACCAATTATTCATTGGGCATTGATAGTTGATTGGGAATTGAGAATTGAGCATTGCTCATTAAACCCCATATTCCTTGATCTTCCGATACAAAGTCCGCTCCCCGATCCCCAGCATCTTTGCCGCTTCTTCTCGATTGCCGCCCGTGGCGTTGAGGGTTTCCACGATGAACAGCCGTTCGATATCGTTGAGCGGCTTGCCGACCAGACCGGCGAGGCCCTGCGCCGCGTCCGGCGCGTCGGCGACGGCATCGCCCATGTCCGACATTTCGCTCGGCAGGTCATCCACGTCCAGCAGCCCGTCGTAGTCGACCACCACCATGCTCTCGACGAAATTTCGCAGCTCGCGCACGTTGCCCGGCCACGAGTATGCCACGAACTTCCGCCGCGCGGCGGTCGACATGCCGCGAACCTGCTTGTTGTGTCGCTTGGCGAATTGCTTGCTGAAATGATCGATCAGCAGCGGAATGTCTTGCGATCGCTCGGTCAACTGCGGCAGCCGGATCGTGATGACCTTCAGCCGATGGTACAGATCGCTGCGGAACGTGCCCGCCTCGATGGCGTCCTCGAGGTTGCGGTTCGTGGCCGACACGATCCGCACGTTGACCTTGATCGGTTCGTTCGATCCCACCCGCGTGATCTCGCCGTTTTCCAGCACGCGCAGCAGTTTGATCTGCGTCGCCAAAGGCATGTCGCCCACTTCGTCCAGGAACATCGTGCCGCCGTGGGCGAACTCGAACTTGCCCACGCGATCCGTCGAGGCGTCGGTGAACGCGCCGCGAATATGCCCAAACAGTTCGCTTTCCAAAATATGTTCGCTCAGCGCCGCGCAGTTGAGCGCCACGAACGCCTTCTTCTTCCGCGGGCTGTTCTGATGCAGCGCCTGCGCGACCAACTCCTTGCCGGTGCCGGTTTCGCCTTGGATCAGCACGGTCGCGTCGGTCGGCGAAATCCGCTTGAGCCGCTCGATCACGCCGTTCATCTGCGCGCTCGTGCCGACGACCCCCTCGAAGCCGAAACGCTCGTCCAGCCGCCGATTGAGTTCGAGATTCGTCCGTTTCAGCCGCACTTTCTCGGCCGCGCTGTTGGTCACGGCTCTCAGTTCGGCGATCCCGGACTTTTCTAGATAATGAAACGCCCCCTGCTGCATCGCCGTCACGGCCGAACTGATCGAGGCGTGGCCGGTGATCAGAATCACCTCGACGTCGCCAACGTTTTCCTTCGCCCGGCGAAGAATTTCCAGCCCGTCGACGCCCCCCATCATCAGGTCCGTGATGATGATGTCGAAAGTCTGATCGTCGACCAGTTTGGCCCCCTCCGGGCCGCTCGTGGCCACCGTGCAGCGGTAGCCGATGCGCGTGAGACTTTCCGCCACCGCCTGTGCGTGGTCTTTGTCGTTGTCGATCACCAACACATCGAGCGGCGCCGCACCGGCGTCGGCATCGGCCGCATTTTCTCGATTTTCTCGCAGATCGGACATGCCGATGATGATACCGCGCGACGGCAAAGACGGGCTAGGGGCGGGAGAAGGCGGAACGCCTGCGGCTGACCGGCCGACGACCGTCGCTCGTAGACTTTGTAACAGGATTCCGCAACGGGGTTCTGTAGCGGTTGCCATAGCGTCTCATTTTCCGCCACGAATCCGGCCGCCGGTTCTTCATTCCCATGGGCGGCGCGGTTACGATAGTACCAACCGCTCGTCGCACGGCAGGCTGGCGCACGTCGCGATCCTGTCGCCCACCCATTCGCGTACTTGCCTCGAAGGCATGAAGGTATGGCATATCGATGAAAACGAAATCGTCGGTCGTTTGTTTCCTTGCCGCGTTGCTAACGTTCGCCGTGTGCGTCGCCCCGTCCGCGGCCGCCGAACAGTCCGACCTCTGGGTCTCCTACCGCGGTGGCGACGGCCCCGGTAATGGCAAGCGAGTCGTCCTGGTAAGCGGCGACGAGGAATACCGCTCCGAAGAGGCACTGCCGCAACTCGGCAAGATCCTCGCCCGCCGGCACGGCTTCGATTGCACGGTCCTGTTCGCCATCGATCCCAAGACCGGCGAGATCAATCCCGACGTCAACAACAACATCCCCGGCCTCGAGCAGCTCAAAGACGCCGACCTGATGGTCCTGTTCACGCGGATGCGCAACCTCCCCGACGACCAGATGAAGCATGTCGTCGACTACGTCGAGTCGGGCCGTCCGATCGTCGCCATGCGAACCTCCACCCACGCTTTCCAACTCAAGAACAGCGCCTATCAGAAATACACCTGGAACCATAAGGAATGGAGCGGCGGATTTGGCCGTCAGGTGCTCGGCGAAACCTGGATCAATCACCACGGCGGCCACGGCCGCGAAAGCACGCGCGGCATCGTCGCGCCCGAGGCCAAGGACCATCCGATCCTCCGCGGCATCGCCGACGGCGACATCTGGGGACCGTCCGATGTTTACGGCGTCCGCCTGCCCCTGCCCGGCGACAGCCAGCCGCTCGTCCTCGGCGCTGTGCTTGCCGGCATGAAGATCGACGACAAACCCGTCAACGACAAGAAGAACGACCCCATGATGCCCGTCGCGTGGACGAAGTCCTACAAGGGCGAGTCCGGCGAGACCGCCCGCATCTTCAATACCACGATGGGCGCGTCGCAAGACCTCGTCGCCGAAGGATCGCGGCGGATGCTCGTCAACGCCTGCTACTGGGCGCTCGGCATGGAAGACAAGATTCCGGAGAAGAGCGACGTGACCATAGTCGGCGAATTCCAGCCGCGGCCGTTCAAGTTCGGCGGCGCCGCCAAAGGCGTTAAGCCGTCCGACCACGCGCTGGACGAGTGATCGCGACCGCCCCGACTCCTCAAACGTGTGAAGCTCGATCGAGGAGCCCACACACGCGCGTTGTCATCGCCCTCATGCCTTAAGCCTCGCGCCTCAAGCCTTATCGCATGACCGAAGACCCGTACGCCGTCGCGCGCCAAGCGATGCTCGAAACGCACCTCCGCGGACGCGACGTTGTCTCGCCGCGCGTCCTCGATGCGATGGCCCGCGTCCCGCGCGATCAGTTCGTCCCCGCAGCGCTGCGCGACGCCGCCTACGAAGACCGCGCCCTGCCGATCGACTGCGGCCAAACCATCAGCCAGCCCTACGTCGTCGCCGCCATCGCCCAGGCCCTGCACCTCACTGGCGGCGAGCACGTCCTCGACATCGGCACAGGCACCGGCTATCAAGCGGCCGTGCTCGCAGAATTGGCCGCCACCGTCGTCACCATCGAGCGACACGCAATGCTCGCCAACGAGGCCGCCGACCGCCTCGCCCGCCTCGGCTACGCCAACGTCACCTGCGTCATCGGCGACGGCACCCAGGGCCACTCGGCCCAAGCACCCTACGACGTCATCGTCGCCGCGGCCGCCACGCCCGAAATTCCGCCGCTGCTCTTCGACCAACTTCGCGAAGAGGGCCGCATGGTGCTCCCCCTCGGCCCCAGCGAAGACCAAGTCCTCTACGCAATCCGCAAACACCACGGCAAAGCCCAAAGGATGCCCCTATTCCCCTGCCGCTTCGTACCGCTGGTTAGCGGCGAACAATGAAAGCTCCACGTCGAACGTGCTCGAAGCGAAAGCACACACGCCCGTCGCACCGACAAGCAACGCGTCCTCGCCGTCAAAGCGCCAAGAGTCCCGCCGTGATGGCGCTGACGAGACGACGACGGGCGCGAATTCGGCGACTAATGCCAGTAGCCCGAAAAAAAAGTCCGCACCAAAGTCTTCTCCGTGTACCACGGCGCTCCTCCTCCGTGCGACTCGGTGGTTAAGCAACCACGTCTCCACCGAAAACGAGCAACTGAATCTCGCTACTCCGCAACCTGCACGGCCTCGGCAAAGATTTCGTTAAACCGCCGCTCTTTCCGCTCCCGCCAGGCGTTCTTGTGATACGCATACCCGGCGATCAGCGGCACGGCCAGCGTGGCTTCGCTGAACACCATCTGCTCGTAGGCCGTGTCGACCTTGCCCCAGCTCGAAGCTTCCTTGAGCGTGCTGCTCGATAGCGCTCCGTCTCGCACGTCGGCCACGGTCACTTGAATCGCATACTTGTGCATCGGCGCTTCGTGGCCCAGGATGTCGGCCGCCACGACGATGTCCTGCGTGAAGTTTTTCGGCACGCCGCCGCCGATCATGAACAAGCCAGTTTCGCCGCTGCGAATCTTGATCTGCGTCAGCTCGTAGAAATCCTTCATGCTGTCGAACACTGCCCGCTCGCCCGGTCCGCGTTCGTGATAATGCACGATCATGCCCAACCCCGCGGAGCAATCGGAAAACGCCGGCGAGAAGATCGGCACGCCATGCTCGTACGCCGCCAACACGATCGAGTCGCGATTCTTCCCGTGCTCGGCGAGGTGCTTGCCCATCTCATGAATGAACTCGCGCGATGAATACGCCCCCGGCGGCATCGAATCGGCGATCTGCTTCATCGTCTCGTCGCACACCCGCAGCTCGTCCTCGTCGATCAACGTGTCGTAGATGCGGTCGATGTGCAGATCGCGGAGCATGCCGTCGTCCATACCCGCCTTCAGCCGTTCTTCGGCCACGTAATGCCGAAAGCCCAGCCCCTCGAAGAAATCCTGATCGACGATATTCGCCCCAGTGCTAACGATCGCATCCACCATCCGGTTGCGAATCATATCGACGAACACCTGCTTAAGCCCCGCACTGATCAGCGACCCGGCCAACGTGAGAATCACGCCACAGTCGCCATCCCGCAACATCCGGTCGTAAATCTCCGCCGCCCGCGCCAGATCCCGCGCCGAAAACGCCATATCCCGCATCTGCTCGACCACCGGCACGACGTCCGTTCGCGTAATGTCGAAATGCTCGACCGTTTGCGACAATAGCTGCTTCTTAGACGGCGACGACATGGACAATCTCCGGGCAATGGCCTGATGGCTTGGGCTTGATGGCTTGTAGGACACGAGCGTCACCCCAACGCAACCCAACGCCGCGCTAAGGGTAATCGCCTATTCTACCGGTCGAACGCCAGCAATACAGGCCCCACGCCCGCATGCTCGAATCAAGCGAATCGCTGACGAGAGCCACATCCAGCGTGACGAGGCGGCGCGGCCTCTTGCCTAAATATCGCGTCTACTCGTAGCGCCTATTTCTCGTGCAGCTTCGAGTGTTCCGCCTCGTCCTGCGGCCGATTGTCCTGCCCCGGCCCGACCGTCAGTTCGATCCGGTCCACGAACTTCACGTTCGCACATTCGTCGACTTCCGCCGTGTGACAAGCCGCATGGTCGCGAATGAAAAATCGAAACGGCCCACCCGCCGACGCCGGCAACGGTTTCATCGCCGCTTCGTCGTCAACGCCGTAAATCAAGAAGGCCCGCTCCGCCACCGCGGCCAGCGGCACGCTCGCGTGAAAATCGTCGGCCGCCGCATGCAACGTAACGTGCGTCGCCGCCGCCTTCGTCCCGGCTGCCGCCAGCAAACCGGCCAGCCAAATGCCGCGACCCTGCCGCTTCGGTTCGATTTGCGACACGTCGGCGATCTGATATTCCGCCGCCAACGTCGCAAGTTCCGCGGCAGACAGCGAGCAGGCCTGCTCGACTTCGCCGTCGACGATCAATCGCACCGCACTAGCGTCAGTCATGAAATAAACCGTTCCGCTTTAGAACAACGTCGTAGCCACAAAAAGCCGTGTTAACAAACCCCCGCGGCGGCAACGCGCTCGCGCCGCTCCATCCTTGTACCAAAACCGCTGGCCTCATTTCAACCGAAAAAAAACGTTCCGCGTCGTTCTCGCCGATCCCCAAACAACATTCGACGGGGAGCGCCACACCCGTTACCCGCCGTTGTCCGCAAGTCCTGGGCGATCGCAGGCTCTCCGGCTCGCGGCAACGAAGGCTACCGCGCCGTCCCGAGGGGCCCGTCCGCCGATTGCCAAACCGGCGACAACCGATAATCCCGCTCCACTCACTCCGGCGATTGCAAGACGCGGATCATCCGCTTCACCTTCGCCTGCACCGACCGCCGATGCCGCACGACCAGCCGATCCGACAGCGCTCGCAGATAAACGCCGTCCTCGCCCCAACTTTGCGGC
>JAJDEG010000473.1 GCA_029259895.1 Planctomycetota bacterium | reverse complement strand
ACCGCGATTCGGCGGCGCGATCATGACCATGCGGCCGATGGGCGGCAAACCTTCGTCGCTGCTGGCCTGCGCGCGATCGGCGAGGTAGCGGCGGATGACGATGTTTCCCATGCTGTGGCCGACGAAGTGGACCTGTTTCGCGCCGGCGAGGCCGGCGATGATCGACGCGAGATTGCGCGCATGGCTGGCGACGTCGGCGCGCGTCGAAGGGTACGAAACGTTGCAGACTTCGTAGCCGGCGTCGTTGCGCAGATAGCGGCAGAGTCGGCCCATCGACGTGCGGGCGCGGAATAGGCCGTGGAGGGCGACGACGATTTCGCCAGCGAGCGGCCGCAGGGCGAGCCGGCGCTTGGCGTCTTCGAGCCGTTCGACGCAGCGATCGAACGGGCCCCAGGCGCGTCGGACGCTACGTGGATCGAGCAAACGGCAGTGGCCGGAGACGACGTGTTGCTGAACGCGCCAACCGCGATAGTGAAGACGGTCGGCCCAGAATTGTTTTCCGCCAAACGTGGGCAGCGGCAGGTTTGGGCGGGGAATTTTGGGCACGGCGGCAAGCTCGTTCGATTTTGGGCGGAGTTCGAGTTGCGTCGATATGCAGGCATGGCAGCCACTTGTGCCATCCTAGGTGGACTCGCGATCCAACTCTTCGCTTAGCCATCGCGCGTACGACTCGCTGGTTGCCGCTACGGGCGTGGCTAGGATTTCCGGCACGTCGTAGGGATGGAGTTCGCGGATGACCGCTTCGAGTTCGCTGAATTTGTCGCGGCGGGTTTTGATTTGGCAGAGCCATTCTTCGCCGTGTTCGACTTTGCCTTGCCAATGGAAGATGCTGGAGATTGGGCCGACGATTTGCACGCAGGCGGCCAGGCGGCGGGAAACGAGCTCGCCGGCGAGCGTTTCGGCTTCGTCCTTGCGAGCGGTGGTCGTGGTGACGACGAGGATCTCCGCGGTGCCTGACGCGGCGGCATTTTTCATGGCGATGCTCCGGCCGTGGGCGCGGGGCGATAGAGGCCGTGCGATTCGATGTATGCCTCGACCGCCCGCGGGGTTTGAAAGCGGATCGACAGGCCCGTGGCGGCACGACGGCGGATTTCACTGCTGGATAATTCGACGAGCGGCATGTCGACGACGTGGTTCTTGATCGCGTCGATGCGCTCGGGCGAAACGAGCGTGGCGAGCGGGCCGAAGTCTGGCGGCATAGTGCCGCCGCGATGCACGACGACGGGGAGCGAGAGTTCGCAAATTTGTGCCGGTTCGCGCCAGTGGACGAGGTCGGCGAGAGAATCGCTGCCCATGAGGAGGAACAACTCGGCATCGGCGTGCGCGGCGCGAATCTGGGCGAGCGAGTCGACCGTGTAGCTGACGCCGCCGCGGTCGATTTCCATGGGCGACACGGTGAACGCCGGATGTCCGCCGGTGGCGAGGCGGAGCATCTCGGTGCGGTCGGCGGCCGTGGCGGCGGTTTGATGCTGCTTGTGCGGCGCGGTGGCGGCCGGGATGAACCAGACTTCGTCGAGCGCGCGGGCCTCGCGGCACCATTCGGCCAGCAGCAAGTGGCCGTAGTGGACGGGATCGAACGTGCCGCCGAAAATGCCGAGACGCATGGAACGGGGGTTGGCGAAGGGGTTAGGTCATGCGAGGAACTCGACGACAGTATGCCAAATCTTGGCTAGCGACATAATGGTGACGGCTATCGTCGTCGGGTCGCTGACTAGGTGAGTCGTTTAGGGGAGCATTGAATTATGGCCTTCGACGAAGAAGCTGCCGAGCGGGTGCGACATGCTTTGGAGCCGCGGGGGGCGTTCGTCGAGAAGAAGATGTTCGGCGGAATCGGATTTCTGCTGGGCGGGAACATGTGCTGCGGCGTGTGGAAGGAGTTTTTGATATTGCGCGTGGGACCGGACGCTTACGACGAGACGCTCGAGCAGCCGGCGGTCCGCGAATTCGACATCACGGGACGAGCCATGAAGGGCTGGGTGATGGTCGAGCCGCAGGGCTACGAGGACGCGGCGGAACTGCGGCGGTGGCTGCGGGCGGCGGCGGAGTTTGCGGCGACGCTGCCGATCAAGGGCGGAGGGTAGGATATCGTGGATCGTGGGACGCGAGGCAGGCGCTACGTCGTTGCGGCTTTGATTTGCTGGGCGATGTGATGCGCCAGGGCGGCGATGGTTAGCATTGGGTTCACGCCGCAGGCGGTTGGTAGGATGCTGCCGTCGGCGACGTAGAGGTTTTGGATTTCGTGCGCGCGACCGTCGGGGCGGACCGCGCCGTGCTTTGCGTTGGCGGCGATGCGGCAACTAGAGAGTTGGTGGGCGCTGAACAGGCCGAGATCGTTCACGCGCCAGCCGGCGGCCGCGACTTGCGACAGGTAACGCTCGAAGTCGCTCGACTTCGCCACATCGCCGGGGCGGAACGCGAGGTTGGCTTGATGCGGGCTGAGTAGTTCCGTCGCGCCGGCGGCGGCGAGAATGCGGAGACCTTCGACCGCGCCGCGCAGCAAACGCCGCGCGTCGTCGGGGGCGATGCGGTAGCGTAGTACCGGTTGTCCGTTGCGATCGACGTTTACGCGGCCGGCGTGCTCGTCGCGGGCGATGACGATGACGTTTGCGAGATGATCGACGCGGTCCATGCGGTGGCGATGCTCGGCTTGCGACGTCCACGCCAGGCCCAACGCCCATAGACCGCTATGCGCGGGGCTGACTTCGAGTCGCACGCCGTGGCCGCGTCCGTCGAGGTCGGCGAACTGATCGCTGTAGCGCGTTTGCGGCGGGCCTGACCAGGAGCGAATCGGCTCGGCGAATTCCCCGCACACGGCCGTCGTTGGATGCAAATGCAGGTTCGCGCCGACGTGGCGGTTGGTGAGGCCCGAGCGGATAAGCAGGGCCGGCGTGTGGATCGCACCGGCGGCGATGATGACGATCTTGGCCGACACGGCGATGGAGCGCGGTTGCCCATCGCTTTCCTTGGCCAGGATGTCCGCGCCGCTTGCGACGCCGCCGCGGTGCGTGATGCGGAGCACTTCCGCGCCGGTGACAAATCTTGCTCCGCGAGCGGCCGCGTCGGCGAGGTAGGTGCGGCGCATGTCCTGCTTGCCGCCGTGGCGACAGCCGAACGAGCACGTGTCGCACGTCGTGCAGCCGCGGGCGTTGCGAGGAATCGTCGCCACGCGATAGCCGAGCGCGCGGCAGCCTCGTTCGAGGACGGCGTTTTGCGCGGAATCTTGTGAGGTGGCCGGGCTTTCGTCGACGTTGACGTTCAGCCGCGCCGAGACCGTCGCGATGCTCTGGCGAAACTCGGCGGATGTCGCGGCGACGAATCCGAAATCGCGGTGCCATTGGTCGAGCACTTCGTCGGGCGGTTCGAGGCAGGTCATCCAGTTCACGGCCGTGCCGCCGCCGAGCGTGCTGCCAGCCAGCACGGTCATGCCGCGATCGGCGGTGGTGAGCGCGCCGCGGCGTTCGTAGAGTTCGGCGTGTCCGCGGCGTTCGTCGCGGGGGAATTCGTGGTCGGCCGGGGCGGTGCCTTTTTCGACGACGAGGACATCCAATCCGGCGGCGGCCAGTTCGCCGGCGACGACGCCACCGCCAGCGCCGCTGCCGATCACGAGTACGTCGGCGGACAGCCGCGCGACGCCATCGACCGACAGTGGGCGGATCGGCGACTGGGTTGCTGGCGGACTGTCGCCCAAGTCGGGATCGTATCCGGCCGGCGGATTCTCCGTGTAGTGGAGAAACATCGCCAAGCGTTTGATCGCCTGAAAGGCCGTGCGGGCGAGTTGGCTGCGGCCGTCGGCCCAAGCGAGCAGCAGACGCTCGCGTTCATCGTTCGCGAGACGAGAGAAGCGGGCGAAGCGACCGGCGACGAGTAGATTGGCGATCCGGCTGTCGAGCGTCCGCAGCGCCGCGCCTAGACGGGCTGCACCGTGCGCACCGTGCAGGTCGACGACGGCGTCGTAAACTTCGGTTGCCAGCGAATCGGCGGCGGCCGGGTCAAGCGGCAACAACGTGGCGCACGTCCTGGCGAGTTGTTGCCGTTCGTCGGGAGAAAGCATAGTCGACGCACCGCCGACGTCGTGTTGCGTGGGGCTAGCGGGGCAAGGCCTACCGATTTGTTTTCGTTCCGTTCTTGGACCTTGGTGGGCCTCACTTCGTTCGACCCACCCTACGCTTGATTCA
>JAJDEG010000472.1 GCA_029259895.1 Planctomycetota bacterium | reverse complement strand
AGGTCGAGCGTCGAGCTGAACGTGCCGTCGCCCGCGCCGAACATGACGGTCACGTTGTCGAGATCGTAGCTGGCGACGACGACGTCGAGATGGGCGTCGGCGTTGAAGTGGCCGAGCGAGAACGCGAATAGCCGGTCGCCGACGGCGGTCGACTGCGGCGCAGCGTAGGTTCCGTCGGCGTTTTGTAGCAGCACACTGACTTCGCCGACGATGGGGAAGATTCCTTGGTTCGCCGTAACGATGTCCGGTCGGCCGTCGCCGTTCATGTCGCCGAGTGCGACGCCCGCTGGCTTGCCGGCGACGATGAGGCCTTCGGGCGCGGAGAACAGCGGCGCGGCGTCGTCGCGAGCGAGGGCGAGTTGGGCATGCTGGCCGGCCGTTAGGTCGAACGCGTACACGTCGGCCGATCCGTCGAGGCGGCCGGAGACGGCGAGACGATCCGCGCCGGCGGGGAGCAGGACCGAAGTTGCCGCCAAGGATTGAGCCGACGCGATGCCGTCGTTCGATGCTCCGCCGACCGATTCGGCTTCGACGGCGGCTCCGGCGCGGACGACCAATTCGTAGTCGCCGCCGCCGGCGAGGCTGGTGACGTCGATTCGGTAAGTGCCTGCCGCGGAGGTGGGTTGCGTCTGGACCAGAGCCGCCGCATCAGGGCTGCCGGCGTCCGCCGATGCGACGAGTTGTGCGGCGGGATCGGAAAGTTCGACGCGGGGCGTCAGGCCCTCGGCGCTCAGCGGTCGGGCGGTGATCGACAGGAGTTGGTTGGCATCGAGGGCCAGCGAGAACGAGTCAGTCTGGCCGGCGCTGTCGAGGCGGTCGGCCGCCGAGGTGCGGTAAACGAGCGATCCCAGCGACTCGACGGCAGGGACGAACGCCGGAAGGGGCGAAATCGCCAACAAATGGCGGGCTTCCAACTGCTCGATCCGCATATGCCGAGCGGCGGGCGGCGCGACCGAACTACGCGGGCGCGACGAGCGGGGAGCTATCGGGAGGCGGCGACGATTCGTCGTAAACAGTGACATCGTAATGCTTTCGGTCAGGATGCTTGGCTTGTCGCGCGGATCGTTCTGTCGAGTTGCGCAAGGATGCACACATTCATAACTGCGCAAGGCGGCAAGATCGTGACAACCTGTGTTGCGTATACGAATCTCACGGCGTGGGCGGCGTCAGATGGGGTGGCAAATGCGGCGGCGGGCGGTCAATCTGGAATATGAGCCGTGGTATAGTCCCCCATCCTAGTTGGCAGCCACCGCGACGCCAAAAAAAACACCGGAAAGGCCAGCGTGACCGACGAAACGCATGCGTCGACGAGCCGGACGCCAGCCGACGCCGAATCGGCCGATCTAGCCGAGCGGTTCCGCTACCTGCATTCCGCCAGTTTCCCCGCGTTACTAGCGGGCCTCGGTAGCTCGCTTTGGGTGTCGACCTATCAGGCCGGCAAGCTGATCGTCGTCCGGGCAGATGGGGAACGCCTGTCGATGCTGCTGCGGTCGTTCGATCGGGCGATGGGCCTGGCGGTGCGGCCGGATGTGGCGGCGGTTGGAGCGCGGCATCAGATTTGGCGGTTGGCGAACGCGCCGGACATTGCTCCGCGGATCGAGCCGGCCGGACAGCACGACGCGTGTTACTTGCCGCGATCGTCGCATGTCACCGGCGATGTGCGGATTCACGAATTGGCTTGGGTCGACGACGAAATCTGGTTCGTCAACACGCGGTTTTCGTGCTTATGCTCGCTCGATCCGCGGTACAGTTTCGTTCCCCGTTGGCGACCGCCGTTCGTGTCGGCGCTGGCGGCGGAGGATCGGTGTCATCTCAATGGGCTGGCGATGGATGGCGGCAAGCCGCGGTTCGTTACGGCGCTGGGCGAAAGCGACGTGGCCGGCGGTTGGCGCGAGAACAAAGTTGGCGGCGGCATCGTGATCGATGTTCCGAGCGGGGAGATCGTGGTGCGCGGATTGTCGATGCCGCATTCGCCACGCGTACATGACGGACGGCTGTGGCTGCTCGATTCGGGAACCGGTCGATTGCTTTCGATCGAACCGTCGAGAGGAGAGGCGGAAACGGTCGCCGAATTGCCGGGCTACGGTCGCGGCTTGGCGTTGGCCGGGCGGTACGCGTTCGTGGGACTCTCACGGTTTCGCGAGTCTCGGACATTTGGCGGTTTACCGATCGCCGAGCGGCTTGCGGAGCCGAAGTGCGGGGTGTGGGTGATCGATACGCAAAGCGGGCAGATCGCGGCGACGCTGGAGTTCGCGGGCAACGTCGATGAGATTTTCGACGTTACATTGCTCTCGGGAATCCGCTTTCCAAGTGTGATCGGCATGCAGAAAGAGGACGTGGGGAGCATATTTGTCGCGCCGCCGGCGGACATGATAAGATAAAACCTGGAATTTTTGCCGACTCGGCCAGCAGACTTCGCCATGTCCGACCCCCGTCACAACACACGTCACGCCGCCGAAACGCCGCCGAGCGCGAGCGAAATGCTGGCGACCGACTCGTCCAGCGGTCGCGAGTTGGCCGACGTGTTCGATCAATACCGTCAGCGGCTGCGGACGGTGATCGAGTTGCGTATGGATCCGCGGTTGAAGGCGCGCGTCGATCCATCGGACGTGTTGCAGGAGACGTATCTCGATGCGGCGGCGCGATGGGACAAATACGAGCAGGACGCTCCGGCCGCGCCTTACTTTTGGCTGCGGTTTTTGGCAGTGCAGCGGCTGCTGATATTGCATCGGCGTCACTTGCAGGCGCAGAACCGCGACGCTCGTCGCGAAGTGCCGATTCCGCCGGACGCGGCCGTCGAAGTGTCGTCGTGCGGGTTCGCCGGGGCGATCCTCGATTCGGGCACGTCGCCCAGCCGGGCCTTGAGCCGCGCCGAGGCCGAAGCCGAATTGCAAAACGTGCTGTCCGGGTTGGATAACAACGACCGCGAGATTCTGGCGCTGCGGCATTTCGAACACTTGAGCAATGCCGAGGCTGCGGACTTGCTTGGCATCACATCGGGCACGGCCAGCCAGCGGTATTATCGCGCCCTGAAGCGATTGCGCGACGCGCTGGCGACGCTCCCTGGAGGAATCGGCGGGGTGCCGCGATGAGCAGCGTTGACGAACGCCATGCGACAGACGAGCGGCATCCGATCGAGGAGCTGGCCGAGGAGTTTATCGAGCGCTACCGTCGCGGCGAGCGGCCATCGATTTCGGAGTTCGCGAAGCGGCGTCCCGATGCGGCCGGCGAGATCCGCGAGCTTTTCTCGACGCTGCTCTTGATGGAGCAGGTCGACGAGCACAGTCAGGCTTCGGCGTCGGGCCAACGAAGCGGAAGCCGCATTGAGGCGGCAATGCCGGAGCGGCTCGGCGAGTATCGCATCGTCCGCGAGCTCGGCCGCGGCGGCATGGGGATCGTTTACGAAGCGGTGCAGGAGCGGCTTGGCCGTCGCGTGGCGCTCAAGGCACTGCCGACGCCGGCGTGGTTCGACAGCACGCGGATCGCACGTTTCGAGCGCGAGGCACAGGCGGCGGGGCAGTTGCAGCACGCCCATATTGTGCCGGTCTACGATTTCGGCGAGGCCGACGGCGTCCACTATTACACGATGCAGTACGTGGA
>JAJDEG010000471.1 GCA_029259895.1 Planctomycetota bacterium | reverse complement strand
GTCGAGGAGCGGCGATTCTTGCCCGTGGGGGCGGACGGGGAAGTCGAAAGCGATTTTCAACTGCTCGCGGGAACGAACCGCGACCTAACGGCGGACGTGGCGGAGGGGCGGTTTCGCGAAGACCTGCTGGCGAGGATCAACCTATGGACCTTTCGACTGCCGGGCCTTGCAGAGCGGCGCGAGGATATCGAGCCGAACGTCGAGTACGAGTTGAGTCTGTTCTCATCGCGTACGGGTCAGGTCGTGCGAATGAACAAGGAGGCGCGGGAGCGGTTTCTGTCGTTCGCGCAATCGGACGAGGCTGCCTGGCGAGCGAACTTCCGCGACCTCAACGCGGCGATCACGCGAATGGCGACGCTAGCGGCCGGCGGACGGATCACGATCGAATTGGCGGTCGAAGAAATCGAGCGGTTGCAGCGACAATGGAGCGGGGCGGCGGCCGAGCGTCGCGATGGGGCGATCCTCGCCGACGTCATGACCGACGAGCAAATCGCCGCCTTGGATCGTTTCGACCGCGTGCAGTTGCAGGAGGTCGTCGGCGTTTGCCGTACGGCGAAATCGCTGTCGGCGGCCGGGCGCGAGTTGTTTGCCGTGTCGCGCAAAGCGAAGAAGCTGCCTAACGACGCAGACCGGTTGCGGAAGTACCTTTTGCGTTTCGGGCTATCGTGGGACGACGTTGCGAAGCGGCGTTAGCGTTGCGTCTCGTCGATGTGGGACTTTTTGGCGTCCATAGTCGAGTCATGCGGAGCGCAACAAAAACGGCGGGAGTTCCATTGCTGTGGAACTCCCGCCGGGCACTTCCTGAGAAAATCGATCGTCTAGCGAACGTGGGAAACGTGTTGACTCATTTTGTCTGGCGTGAGACTGGGATTGTTCTCGCAGGAGAGCCACGCGCCCCAGTTGGATCGGGCGTGCTTCCGATCCGAATGGCGTAGCTCGTGCAAGTCGCCAGCCTCCTTGGCCTTACCGCGTTTGCAACACCACGACGTCGCCGCTGCTGATTTTCGACAGGTTTGTTTGGTTAACGGGGCGGGCGGTGACCATGTTGGAACCGGCCGCGACTATTTCAAGCTCGCCGACCTCGGCTGTCGTGAGCAGGTACTTGTGCTGTACCTGGACGCGGCTGCCGATCGCCGGTTGCGTTCCGCCGGCGAAGCGAAGCTGGACCGTTCCGGCGGCCGCCGAAACTTTCGCCACGACACCGCGGGCGGATTGGGTACTTTTCACCGCCGCGGGGCGAGCTTCGACGTTTCGGGGCGTGCCGGACTGCGTCGCATTATTCGCGTGGGCGTTCCCCACGTTCGTTGCGGCGGGTTGTTCTCGTACTTCGATGTACGCGGCCGGTTCCTCCGCGGACGCACGGCGGATGGCGTTGCCGAAATTCGCGGGCTGCTGGATCAACGTCGGCCGTTCGACGGCAACGGGTTGCGCTGATGTCGATTCAACGCGATCGGCGATTTCGGCCGTCGCCGTCGATTGAGGTGTGGCGGCAATCAGCGCCGGTCGCTGAGCGCGAAGCGTGAGGTTGCTGGGTTGACGAATCACCGGTTGCAGGATCGGCTGTTCGACCGACGATTCGGGCTGCGAAGCTTGCGGCGCCGAGAGCGGTTGCTCGGCGACGGGACGGTCTTCAACGTAGGGCGTCGTCTCGAATTGCTCATCGACGACGATCTGCTCGTCGACGGGCGCTTCGTCTGCTTCATACGCCGGCGTGTCCTGCGATTCGACGTACGCTTCCGATTCGGCGGCCACCGCGTATCGTGGCGCGGGGCGAACGACCGGTTGGGCCGCTGTATTGGGCTGCCGCGAGCCGGCGTCGGCGACCCATACGGTCGGCGTACGCGGTGCTTGCGGCTGCTGAGCGATCGCCGATTGATACGGCGTCGGCCGGTGATATTGCATCGCCGGACGGGCGGGTTGAGCCGGCGTGCGGCTGAACATGCCGCCGAACAGTGCGTTGCCGTTGGGCGTGCCGCGTCGGGCGCTGGTGCCCGGCTCGATGGGCGTGGTGTTCGGCTGGCCTTCGACCGGCGGGCCGTCGATGACCGGTTCCGCCATCGGGGGCGCGCCGCGGTTCGGGCAGCAAATGGCCATCGTGGCGATGGCTTCTTCGCGAATTCGCGCCGACGGCTCGAACCAACAATCGGGATGGTCGGGATCGCGTTCGTAGGCCATTTTGGCCAGTTGTTCGGTGATCTTTTCCGTGCAGCAATCGTTGTCGCACATCGGGCAATCGCCATTCGGAATCGTACCGAGCGCCTTGACCGTTTCGTAACGGACTTCCTCGGTGCAGTCCTTGAGCGATTCGAGCATCGCTTCCTCGATGCCGCCGTAGCACTTTTCGCAGCCCAGCGTGGCGAGGTACTTGATGGCCTTGATTTTTTGCGGCGCGAGTTCTTCCTCGGCCTTGATCTGCTGGGCCTTCTTGATCGCCGCGTTGTCGATCTCGGCCAGCGAAGGATCGGCGAGTCGCTTGAGCGGCGGTTTGCGTTCGAGACCGGGGAAGTTTCCGCGTTTGTTCAGAAACGCATCGCGCTTCATCCACGAGCCTTGTCGCAGGCCGAGGGAGTGCCAGATCGTAGGCGCTGGTCCGACGGGCGCTGCCGGCGGAGCATTTTGCGCTTCGGCCAGTGTACCGGCGCCGAAAACGACGCCGGCGAGCGTTAGGCGGAAGACGTGCTTGCGAAGCGACATGTTACCAGTCCTCCTTCGACTGCATTCACGCGGGCGGCCGGAGGCCGCGACATATGGATTGCAACACCACGCTGGAATTCTTTGGCCGCGGCGGGGGCGGCAATGCGCAACGGGTGTCGGCCCTGGGGTGAGGGCATTGGTTGCTGCTAAGGAAACCAATCGGCACGCCAGCGGCGTTGCGTAAGAAGCTAAATTCCTAGAGGTCAAAGCGTACGCAGATTGCCAGGATTACCCACGCGGCAAACGGACGCTAATCGACAAGACCGCGGCGAGAACGGCGCGGTCGATGGGATTCTGCCGTCCGGGCTGAGAAGGCAGGGAAACTTTGACGGCAGAACCGCGGCGGCCAGTATCTTTCGACCGTGGGAGGCTACCGCTGGGACGGCAGCCAGATCACGACGTACAGGACGACGGCCAGCGCCACGGCGATCAGTGCGTCGATGCCCATTACCGTGCGAGCCCAACGGTGATACCGCTGATCCTCGACGATTGCGTCGTCGGTCCATTCGACGTCGGCTTCGGTGTCGAAAAGTTTGTCGCGAAGCACTCCGGCGACGAAAGCGCGGCGGTCCTCGCGTTCGCCGGTGGCGGCGAAGTAGCAACCGCCGAAGAGCGGTGGAACGACGTCGTCCTGACGGTCGGGGTCGAATCCGAAGCCTTCGGCCAGCACTTTTTCGAGATGCATTTGCACGCGGCCACGGATCTTGCAGAGCAGCAGGTAGAGCCGTTCGTTGCCGGTTTTCTTGCGCAGCGCGTCGTCCTTGCGAAACAGCGAGTAGGCCCAATCCTCGAACGCGCCGCAGGCGTGTGCACAGAGCGCTTCCATCTGCTCGGCCAGCGGCGTTTTCCAGATGTCGTGACCTTTTCCGAATCGGCGGGCAGCGGCATCCGCTTGGCCGACGCGGCGGACGAGTTCCTGAAATCCGAGTTCGTCTTCCAGGCCCGAGACGAGCACGTTGACGGGGAATCGCAGCTTGAAGGCACGGTGCAGGACGCGCAAGTCGGCGGTCGCGGCGACGGTCATTTCGCCTGCTCCGCTTTGGCTCTCCAAGACCTTGTAAGGCAGAACGGCGAGCATGCCGTTAATCGGGCAGAACGGTTTACGGGCGCGGACGATCAGCTTGCAGAGATATTGCAGGCGGCGCTGCGCTTCTTCGCGCTCCGACTTGTCGACCGCGATGCGCTGTTCGAGAGCAACGGCTGGCGCGGCCGCTCCGCCGGGACCGGTGCCGGCCATCGTGTCGCGGATATTGGCGACTTCCATCGTGCCGCGGATGTTTAGCGCGGGAGCGGGCGCCGTCGGGGCGGGCTCTGGGCCGGGGCCGGCCATCGTGTCGCGAATGTCGGCGACCTGCATGGTGGAGCGGATGTCGTGAGCGCCTCCGCCGCCCGAAGCGCCACTCGCGGCGGCGGTCGCCGGTCCGGCGTTCTTCGCCACGCGGGATAGCAGGCTGAGGCACGAAACGTTCGCGCAAAACAAGTAGATGGCGTCGCGGCCTTGCGAATCGCGTCCGTAAAACCAATGCAGCGCGGCGTGGCCCGTCGGCACGCCCGCCACGACCATTTCCATCTGGCTGGCGTCGAACAAGGCCTTAGCTTGGGCTTCGCTATGTCCGCCAACGATGAGGAACATTGGCGTAAGCGTCAGGTCGACACCGAGCCGGTCCAACTCTGCCATGCCCTCGTCCCAGGCGGCTTCGATATCGGGGAACAGAGCGCCTTCGCCCTCAAGCCAAAGCTTGAGAGTTTTGTAGATGACGATCGGAATGGCGATGACGAGCGCCGACAGGATCAGGATAAAGTGGAGCTGCTTCCAGTTTTGCAGCGTGCCGTGATCCTTCGCCGTGATGATCGAGATATAGAACGTGGCGAGGCAAATCAGCAGAAAGACAAACGACAAGCATCCGACGCGGGCCGGCAGCGAGAACGAGATCAGGCCCTTGCCCGGCTTCTTGCCAAAGAACTTGGCTAGCTTGTCGAACTTGAACAGCCGGAACAGGGACGTAATGAACCGGTACTGGTAGCTGAAGAACTGTATGATCGAGCGCCAAAATTGCACAGCTCAGCTCCCAGTACGTTCTGATTCCGAATCGGATTGCTTTCGACGGTCCGTTCGACTCAACCCAACCACTCGAAAAATCGTCCGTAATTGATGGCCCCCAACGCGATGGTCACTGCGGCCAACACGATTCCGACGAGCGACCAGGTGACGAGCATCGACTCGCCTTCGCGGGGCGCGGCGTCGTAGCCCGGGTTGGCCGGCGTGAGATCCATCGGCGGCCGGTCGAGACCGAGCGTGATGCTCTTGGACGTAATGCGTAGCCACTTCTCGATCGTCGGGGGTAAGTCGTAGCGGCGTGCCCAGACGTCGGCCTCGCCGGCCTCGCCGTGAACGTAGATTCCGCCAAACCCGAGCACGACGGCGATGTAATAGACTTCGAGGGCGTCGCGGCGTTTCATTTCGGACGAGGCAGCCCGCTTTGCATTTTCAAAGAATCGCGTGGCGCGGTTATTCGACTGAAAGTGCTCCCATTCGAGCGCGTGTTCCTTCCACCAGACGCAGCCTTCCCAACTGGCGCCAATGAGGACTTCGTCGATCCAGGCGGCGAGGGCGTACTTGGAAAGATCCCATTCCGGACCGCGGCCAAGTTCGTTCTCCGACTGATTCAGCAGCGACTGGATGCGCGTGCGCTCGGTTTCTGGGTTGACGGTTTCGCCCTTGTCGATCCGTTGGAGCAGATCGAGAACCTGGGCAAAGACACGGTCGACGGCGATGGCGAACTTGGGACGCACGGCAGCAGGGGATGGGATTCAGGGGTCGGGAATCGGGAATCGGGGCGGCAAACGCTTATTTTTGTGGGACGGCGAAAAGGGCGAATTGGAGTTCGGCTTGGCCGTTTTCGAAGCGGATGCGAATTTTCTGCTGGTTCTTGAGCGTGTCGAAGTTGAGGATCAGGTTTTCGTTGAGCCGCATGGCGAGCGACTCGTGGTCCATCACATCGCGGAAGGCGTTGTTGTCGCGCGTCACCTGGTAGTAAATCCAGTTTCGTTCCGGAAGTGGACGCGGCGTGCGTTCCTGCGGCACCAGATGCAGACCTTCCAGACCGAACTCAAACAGGTCGTCGACCATCCGCTCGCTGCCGAGCTTCCAGTTGAGGTAGCCCGGCGAAAGCATCTTGCGGCAGTCCTGCTCCTTTAGGTTTCCACTGAAGGTAACGCCGACGAACCACTGCCAGTCGGTGCCCAGCCACTTCGGATTGAGCTTGCAACGCATGCCGCGGCCCCAACCCTCGAAGAACCGTTGCTCGTACTTGTCGTCTGGAATCTCTTCCATCAACAATTCGATCTTGGCCTTGACGTAGTTGAAGATGCGGGCGAGATCGTCGTGGTCGTAGCGAGGAATATCGAGCGGGGCGCGGCGTTCCTTTTCGTTGAACACGGAAAGCTGACCGACGAGGCGGCACAACTCGGTGTAGGCGATAAACGGATGCAGTCCGCTGGAAAACGCCAGCGTACCCAACGTGGCGAAGGCCTGGTTCAACTCGACGAGCATGAACAAGCGGGCGAGATCGACGGGGTCTTGATTGGCGAAGTTAATCGAGCGGTTCGTCACCTGGGCGGCGAGGCGTTCGATCCGCTTGCCGATCTTGTCGTAGAGGTAGCGGACGATTTCCAGGCCGAGCGGTCCCCAGGCCTCGATGGCCAACAGCGGCGGGAAGTAGTTCTTATCGACCTGGGGGAATGCTTGCTGCTCGCCGGCGCGTTCGATTTGGGCGATCGGCAATAGCTCGTAGCCATCGGTCTCGTCGCCTTCGAGCATAAGGCGGACGTTAAGCGTGCGGTAACCGATGTCTTGGTCGTTGCCGCCTTGCGATTCGTCCTGCTGGGGCTGATTGGCGGCGGCGTAGCGCGGGCGGCCCCCGGGAACGCCTTGCGCGACGTTGACGGCACCGATCTTGAGCCGCGGCACGGCCAGGAAGACTTTGACGCTTTGCCGCGTTTCAAACGCCTTGCGGAGATCGACGCGGTCGAGGCCGGCGTTCGGCTCGATCGAGATCAACGTGCCGTCGCGCATCCGCGCCTGGCACGACGTGACTTCGACCTGGAAGTTCTCGATCGCCGCCGGACTGATTTCCAGGTCGCGGACGCCGTAGTTGTAGGGGTGGTCCCACCGTTCGGAGGCGTCTAGCTGCTCGCCCCAAAAGCGGTCGGCCGCCTGAAAATGGTGCGGCCGCAAGAACATGCCTTCGGACCAATGGACGGGCAAGTTCTTCATGGATCGCTGGTCCTCGATGACGGACGAACCGCTGGCTCGCGAAATACGGCGAGATGCGCCAGCCGAACGTCGCGCGATTTCCGTTCGCCTCGGCTCGCCGTTGCAGGCTTCGTTCCGCCGGGCGTCGCGACGCGCCGCGGCGCAAAAGCCAACGGACCAAAGGGCTTATGTCATAAAACGTTGCACCATAGCACGCTGTAGACGGGCCGACAAGCCCGCGGCGATGCATCGGACGACGCATCGGGCAGTATCCTACATCGTGGCATACATCGTGGCCAAATCGCCGCTCAAAACCGGATCGTACAATTGGGCACGCATGCGTCCGAACAACGAGGCGGCTCGAAGTCGCGTTGTCGAGTTCCTTGTTTTCCTTGTTTACCTTGTCGCGCTTAGCGTCGCGCCGTTCGACAACGTTGAACTCGGTGCCAATCGCCGGTCAACGCGCGGCGGCGAGTTCGCTTGCCCGACCTGCCCGTAGGTGTTATACCGAACCGCGCGGGCGTTGGCGGTCCGATCTCGCCCGCCGATCGCGATTTCTCGTATCTTTTCCGCTGCCGAGGCTGGAATCATGGCAAAGGATTGGCGACGCCCTACTGAAGCCGCTCGCCGGCATTGGAAGCAGCGCGAGGCGGGGCAAACGTCGACGGCCACGCGCGGCGTGAAGCGGCTGATCTTCACCCTGTTGTCGATTGTGCTGATCGGGGTGTTGATCTGGTATCTCATTCCGCGCGGGCAAAAAGTCTATTTCGCGTATCTGGCGGAGGACTACGGGCCGACGCTGCGGAATCCGGCCAAGGTCGAGGTCGCCACGCTGGGGCCACCGGTCGCATCGTCCGGCGGTGTCTATCGACGCACCTTCGCGCCGCTTGGCGAACGGATTTTTCCGAAGCAGTTTACGGTGGCGGACGTCGCGGCGGGCGGAAATTCGAAGTTGGCGGCTCAAAAGCTCGTCGAATCGCTCACCGCTCCGCTCAAGGATAAGTGGAATCTGGGCGACGTTGAATTCTTGGTGCTGTACGTCAACGCCCACGGTGTGGCGATCGACGGCGAGCCCTATTTGATGTGGAACGAGGACTACGCGACGGAGCTTGCCCGTCGCGCGGACGGCCAATCGAAGCCGAGCCTGATGCACTTCGACGACCTGCTCGAACAGGTGACGGATGTCGGTGCGAAGCAGAAGTTGCTGGTTCTCGACTGCGGCACGTTCGTCGCCGATCCGCGATTGGGCTTGTTCGTCAATGAGTTTCCGCGGTTGGCCGAGGAGCGCGTCGCAGCGTCGGGCGACCGTTCGCTGTGGGTGCTCACGTCGCACTCGGCGTTGGAACAGGCTCGCGTGTTTGCCGCCGATCGCACTTCCGTGTTCGGCCATTTCGTCGCCAAGGGCGTGGCCGGAGCGTCGCGCGAACGCGACGACGAGGATTTGTCGCTCGGCGCCTTCGTGAGCTACGTCGTTTCGGAAGTTGGAAAAACGGTTGCTTCGCGGACGGGCGAAATCCAAACACCGCGATTGATCAATGGCGATCTCGGCGTACTCGCGCCGAGCGACGTGCCGAATGTTACTTTCCTGAAGTACGATTTCTTCAATCGCGATGTCGAAGTGGCCGCGACGAACGGCCGCGGCTCTGCTGCGCATCGGCGCGTTGCCGTCGGTTCGTCGGCACGTCGCGCCGAAGGGGGCGCGCCGTTGCCAGTGGCATTTGCGGCGATGGCGTTGGCGCAAGCGCCGACCGCCGATGCGAAGGGCGATGCGGCAGCTAAGCCACCCACGACAACGCCAGCGACAACACCGACGACAACACCGACGACAACACCGACGACGGCGGATGGTCAGCCGGCGGCCGAACCGCCAGCGTCGGTGGCGGCTCCGCCAATTGCGCCGCCGCCGCCACAAACGCCTGCACCCGCGGCCAGCAGCGCAAAAAAGGGTCCACCGGCGATGATCGAATTCGCCGACGTTTGGGATCGGGTCGAAAAGATCGAAGACCCGCTCGAGAATTCCGGCGCGTGGTCGCCGATCGACTATGCGCCGCACCTGTGGGCGCAGTTGCGGCGGCAACTCGTGTGGTACGAGGCACGCTACGAGATCGAGCGCGAACAGCGAGCGGAGAATTCCGCGTTCATTGCTGCCGAGATTCTCGCGCCGCTCGACGGCGTGCTGCTCGCGGGAAACGAAGGCAATGTTCCGCTTACCACGTCGATCGACGTGTTTGCCGAGTTGCAGCGCGCCCGTGCGGCGTTCGGCAACGGCGCAGGCTACGCATCGGCGGCCGACGCATCGCGACGCAGCGTGCAAAATTTCGTGAGCGCGGTGCGGCTGAAGAATTATTTGACGTACCGCGTAGTCGAGCAAGTGCGTCATTACGGCTATTTGCCAGACCCGTCGTCGACGAGGTATGCGGCACTGGATGCGGCGATAACCGAGTTGCAGCAGGTCACGACGCAACTCGAAACGGAAGCGCTGTCGAGTCTTAACGAAGAATATTGGACGAGCGAGTTTGAATTGCTCTCGCGACTTCGCAACCTGCGGGCACGGCTCCACGAGTCGGCCGACGTGCAGCGGCATTTGCACACGGCCGGCACCGTGCCAGCGGAAGCGTCGGCGAATATTGCCCGCTCGAAGCCGCGTGACATCACCGACACGCAACCGGCATTGTGGGTCGACTTGTATCTGAAACTCACCAGACTGTCGTCTCGCGACACATCCGGCGCGCCGCCGAGCGACGTGGCGCTGATTTCGGCCGGCGGCGCGAGCGACGCCGGCCTGGCGGAGCACGTCGAACGCATTCGCCGCATCGCCGCCGGCAGCGCGCCGCGCTCCGATGAGAAGGCCTATTGGCAGGCGTATCGCGCCGTAGGTATGCAAGCTCGCCGATTCGCAGAAAGTCTCGAAGATGGCTTGCGGCGTAGTGCCGACGCTAGCCACGACGACGCGACGTTGTGCAATCTGGAACGGCGGCTGCGGCTCGTCGACGGCCGCGACGCGGCCGATATGTCGGTCCGCGACATTTCGATCGGACAGCGGCGAATCGTGCCCCGGATTACGCCGCGCGTGGAAGTGATTCTGGCCGATTCCAAAATCGGTTTGCCGCCGCGCAGCGCGGGGAGTGCGGCGCGCAAAGCAATCGCGCCGACGTATCGCTGGAACGGCGAACTCGGCGCGATGGCAACCGTCCGCGTGGTCTACGAGAATCGGGCCGCCGGAGAAAAGGTCGTACAGATTGTCAGCAGCCCGGTCGAAATTCGGCTCGCCTCGCAAGGCACGCTGCCGGAGATTCTTCTCGAACAGGCCGACGATCGCAGAGATAAGACGAATACGGAAACCGCGAAGCTACGGCTGGTCGTCGAAGTGGCCGGGGGCGATGCCGCGCAGTCGGGCTTCGCGGACATTTTCGTCGAAGCGCACGGCAGCGAATTGGTCGAATTGGCGGCGTACCGCGTGCGGGACGGCGTCGACATTCCGATCGCCAATCGCCGCGACGACGAGTTGATCGACGAGCTTCCCGAACCTCGCGTTAGCGAAGGCAACGTCAAGGCCCGGCTGTTTCAGGTCCGCGTGCGGCCGTTTCCCAACCGGTCCGATCAATATCGCTTCAAGCTTACGAACGTGTCGGGCGCGTCGGGATCGCGGGACGTTCGAGTCGACGTTTTGGAAGTCCGCCGTGCGGTTGCGGATCCTCTCGACACGGTCGGCCCAAACGGTTTGCTCGACATGCGGTATTTTCGCGTGATGGACGAGTTCCGCCGCGAATTGAGCCTCTTGGCGAACGCGCCGCTGACGTTTCCGTTCGTCGAGCCACCAAAGCCGGCGGCCGAGGGCGAGGAGACACCGGCGGCCGCACCGACCGTGGCGCCGATGGCGGAAGAAAAGAAAGACGCTGCACCACCGCCGCCCGTCGCCGACTTCCGTCACGGCATGGTGTTTCGCGTTCAAGACAAGACTAAACCGGAACTGCTGTGGTACTACTGGGTCGACTTCCGCGCGCGACGGCCCGATAGCTACGTCGAGTCGATCGTTACGTACGACAGTAATCGCGGACGGTTGGAGATTCTGATTCGGCCGCGAGCGGACGCCACGCCGCCGCCGGACGGTTTTTCGGCCAAGTGGACGGCGGACGGCGTCGAGATCAATCCGCAATTGGCCCGCACGATGGAAGTATTGAAAAAGCGCGACGACGAGATCCGACTGGGAGTGAACGGTTGGCATCCGCCGGAACCGTCGCCGGGCAAGCCGTTGATCCCGCTGTTCGTAGCCGTCGACGATTATCCGCGTGCGTTCGTTCATATGTTTACGCCGGCAGTGTCGTCCGGTGTGCCGGTTCGCCCGACACTGAGCTTTCAGCGGGTGAAAATCGTCGATCCGCCGCGCGATTTGTTCGCCTATAGGAAGGACGAACCGGGCGAGGTGCGCGTGAACATTGGGATCGAGGCGGATGGATTGCCTTCGGATTCGGCGATCGTGAAATTTGAGGACGGCAACAATGCGCCCCGACCGATCGAGGCGTGGCGGGCCGGGCACGTGCTGTTGTTCGAAAAGGGTTGGGATGAAGAGGGTGTGATGACGCTGACGTCGACCGTTGGCGATCACGTGGGGGCGGATGCGATCGCGTTCGATACCACCCTGGCCGAGGCGCTGATTCCGGTCGGCGTCGAATTGCGCTCCGGCGAAACGACGAAGAGCGAAGACCGCCTGCGCGTCGTGGTCGACGAACAGCAACCGTCGCTGTCGATGAGCGATCCGTCGCCATCGAAGACGACTGCGGAGAAGGGACTGGAAATAACCGTCACGCCAACCGTGTTCGACCGTGGCGGCGTGGCGCGGATCGAGTTCTTCATTTTCCCCGAAAGCAAGGACCGCTTGGCCGACGACGAGCAGAAGAAGCCCGACTTCATCTGGCCGCCGCCGGGAGCGAAGATGGAGCCGATCGTCGAAAGCAAGGCGATTCCCATCACGATCCCGTTCGATCGCGGAGCGGGACGCTGGTCGATTTGGGCCGTGGCGGTCAATCAGGTCGAACGGCGGAGCAACCCGGCGCGAACGACGAATCCGCTGGACCTGGAAGAGCCGAAAGAAAAGACGATGCCAGAGGCCGGCGGCGGCGTGGCGATCGTCGGCATCACGACGCTGTACGACAACCCGTTGGCCAACGTGACGATCAAGCTGGTGCCGCTCGAAGAAGGCAAAGGCGAGCCGCAATCGACAACGTCCGTAGACCCGTCGCCGGTCGATTTCGTCGACGAGGCGGCTTACAAGTTCGAAACCGTCCCGCCGGGCAAGTACAAGATCGTCGCCACCGGAAAAGCGAAAAACGGCCGAACGGTGGTCGGCGAAGTGCCGAATATCGTCATTTCGGACAAGGACAAAGGGACGAAAACGTTCGACATCAAGATGGCGCTGCCGTAGAGTTGAAGCAACGGACCAATGGCTGTTCGCTGGGAGTACACGGCGCATGAATCGACGGGCTTTCTTTGTGACGACGGCGGTCGCGGCGATGTTATCTTGCGTCGGCGGCCCCATCTGTGCTGGCGACAACGTTGTCCGTGCCGGCGGCGACGAACGCGAGTCCGCGGACACCAAGGGCGAAGAAGCGTCTGCCAAGCGGGCAAGCAAGTACACGGTCGAGACATTGCGCGGGCGAGTGGTGTTTGCGGCCGAGGCGATGGCGCGGCTCCACGGCGTAAAGAGCGTGCCCGAGGCCAAAGACCGCACGCTCGCCCTCGAAACCACCGACGGCAAACTCTATCCGCTCGTCGAGGATGTTCGCGGC
>JAJDEG010000048.1 GCA_029259895.1 Planctomycetota bacterium | reverse complement strand
ACAAGAAGCCGACTCGCCGTTTCCAACCGCCAAACCGAGCTTCGGAAGTTCGCCGCGGCCGCGGCATGAAACGCCCTTTTTCAACGGGCTGTTAAGTAATCGCTCGTCTTCCCGCTTGTGCAGTGACTGTTTATCTGCGTGTTTGTTATGCCCTCGGTTTACTGGCCACGATTTACGTGAATGCGCATTGTCTGCGTTACGCAACATCACGTCCAAAGATTCCGATCCAGCATTCGGTAGTTAATCGCTTCGCCGAGGTGGTTGGTGGCGATGTCTTTTGCTGCTTCTAGGTCGGCGATGGTGCGGGCTGTGCGGAGGATTTTGTCGTGGGCGCGGGCTGAGAGGCCGAGGTCGGACATGGCGGCCTTTAAGAGGTTTTGGCTGGGTTCGTCGAGCGGGGCGTGTTGGCGGATTTGGCGGTGGTTCATGTGGGCGTTGTATCTTGTGGCGGAGCCGCTGTATCGCCGGTGCTGGATTTGGCGGGCGGATTCTACTTGCTCTCGCATCGATTGGCTGGACGTGCCTGGCGTGGTGCTGGCGAGTTCTTTGTAGGGGACGGCGGGGACTTCGATGTGGATGTCGATGCGGTCTAGGAGCGGGCCGGAGATTTTGGCCATGTAGCGTTCGATCTGCGGGACCGTGCAGTGGCATTGGCGGTTGGGGTCTGTGCGGTAGCCGCAGGGGCAGGGGTTTAGCGCGGCGATGAGCATGAAGCTGGCCGGGAAGGTGCTGCTGGCCAGGGCGCGGCTGATGGTGACCGTGCCTTCTTCGAGCGGTTGGCGGAGGACTTCGAGGGTTTGGCGGTTGAACTCTGGGAGTTCGTCTAGGAACAGGACGCCGTTGTGGGAGAGGCTGATTTCGCCGGGCGTGGGCGTGCTGCCGCCGCCGACGAGGCCGGCGTTGCTGATCGTGTGGTGCGGCGAGCGATAGGGGCGGGTGGCCATGAGGGGTTGGCCTTCTTGTAGTAGGCCCATGGCGCTGTAGACGCGGGTGGTTTCGATGGACTCGGCGGCGGAAAGCGTGGGGAGAATGGTCGGCATGCGGCGGGCGAGCATGGTCTTGCCGCTGCCGGGCGGGCCGAGCATTAGCAGATTGTGACTGCCGGCGGCGGCGATGGTGAGGGCGCGCTTGGCCATCTCTTGGCCGCGGACGTCGGCGAAGTCGACCTCGTAGCGGGCATATTCGTGGAACCACTGGTCGATGCGGGGCGGGGTGGGTTCGATGGCGAGTTGGCCGGCGAGGAAGGCGACGGCTTCGGCGAGACTGCTGACGGGGATGACTTCGACCGAGTCGACGACGGCGGCTTCGCGGGCGCTGGCGGCGGGGACGATGAGGCCGCGGAGGTTTTTTGGAGGGCCGCTGGTGGATTGGTTGGCGGTTCCGCTGGCGGCGCTCTGCTGGGCGGTGATTTGCTTCGCGGTGTTCATTTGCTTCGCGGTTGCGATGGCCATTGAGAGCGCGCCTTTGACGGGGCGGGTGCTGCCTTCGAGAGCCAGCTCGCCGACGATGGCGTATTGGTCGAAGAGGTCGGTGGCGAGTTGGCCGCTGCCGGCGAGCATGCCTAGGGCGATGGGGAGATCGAAGGAGGCGGCTTGCTTGGGGAGTTCGGCGGGGGCGAGGTTGATGACGATGCGGTCGATGGGTCGCATGAAGCCGGAGTTGACGATCGCCCTTTCGATGCGATGGACGCTTTCCTTGACGGCGGCTTCGGGGAGTCCGACGAGGATGGTCTTGGGGAGCGCGCCGGGCGAGACGTCGACCTCGACCTCGACGGGTGCGGCGTCGATGCCGAGGAGCGAGAAGGTGTTTAGCTTGGCGAGCATGGAGAGCGGGGGTCGGGGGTCGGGGGGCAGGAGTTAGGAGACAGGATTTAGGAGTTTGGAGACAGGAGACAGGAGTTAGGGAGGCGCGGTTTCGTGGGGCGGATTGAAACGGGTGTTCACCATTGTGATGGGTGCGCTTGCGGTGGGCAAGCAGGTGGGCGGGTGCGGATTGGCGAGAGCGGCGAGAAAGAGTCGCGACGATATGAGGTCGCGATGGGGAGCGGTGGCGCAGCGGTTGATGGATCGTCGGGGCTGGCGATTTCGGCGCGGCTCGTCGTAACTACGGCGGTCTGCTCGATGGCTTGGTCTGTAGCGCTCCCGCCTCGTGCTGCGACGACGGACTACGTCGCGTCGCCGGACGGACTGGCGTCCTGACGCTTGTCATCACGACCGTACCGCCCACGGAATTCGGCGGCGGGATATTTTTTGACGTTCTTGACCATCTTCCTCCGCATGGTGGTGGCGATGTCGAGGCCGAGTTCGTTGGCGAGCGCCACGGCGTAGCAAAGGACGTCGGCCAGTTCTTCGCCGACTTCGGCGAGCTTCTTGGCGTCGCCGCTGATGCCGCGCGATGCGGCCGTGTCGATCCACTGGAAGTGCTCCATTAGCTCGGCGGCCTCGATCGCCAGGGCCATCGAGAGATTCTTGGGCGAGTGGAACTGATGCCAGTCTCGGTCGGTGACGAATCGCTCGACCAGATCGCGGAGCACGGCGATTGTGGTGTTCGCGTCGGTGCGATCGGCGTCGGCGTTGCCGGCGTCGGGACGCGGAGATTGGTCGTGGGCGCTTCGATCGTGGGCGTTCATGCGGCTGAGGATAACCGCGGGGTCGGGGGACGGCTAGTCGAGCGATTAGACGCTTGCGCGACGGCGGCTAAATGAATCGGCGTGAGCTACTTTTTGTCGGCCGGCTGCCGAAGTATGGCGCGGATGTCGTCGAGGATTTTGGGCGTCTTGACGTCTTCTTCGCCGAGCATGAGCAGCGTGAAGTTGTCGGCGATAATCTCTTCCGGGTGGATTATGTAGCCCGTGTTGCGACCGATCTTGTCGTGGTAGCTCGGCGTGGCGGCCGGATCGATAAGCCAGGGCTTCTCGTCGCGGAGCCGCGGTGTGTAGTGGCCCCGTTCGTCTTTTGCGACGGCTAACAGGCGAAACTTCATGTATGCGAAGAACTCGCGTCCGGCGGCCGCGTCGTACTTTGCGGAGTCAGCGAGCAGAATCGGCACGACCGCGATGGGCTCGCCGTCGACGTCGATTTCGATACGGTGTTCGATCGTCGGTGCGTCGGGGTTCGTGATCTTGCGAGCGGCAAGTTCGGCGGGGAGCGCGATTTCGCCGCAGTAGGAAAAGCCGACGACGGTGTAGAGTCGCTGGCGAAGGGCTGCGTTGTGGCTGCTGAGGACGTGAAATAGTTCGTGGAGTAGCAGCCGCTCGAGTCCTTCGGCGGACCGGCCGGCGACGATGCCCCGGGGAAGCACGATGGCATTTTCACGACAATACGCGGCCCCGCCTTCTTCTTTGCCGGTCGTTTGAACGAGTACGACTTGCCGCGGAAACGGCAGCGACCAAATTCGCAAACGCTCGCGGACCTTGGCGATCGCGTCGACGATCTTCTCGCGGTCGGCATCGCTCCAGGCGATCACTTCGCCGGAGACGAACTTGAGGTATTCGTCGACCGAAACGTCGCCGGCGGACTTCAATCGTGCTTGTCGATCCCACGGGCTTTGGGCCGCGACGAATCGGTCGCGCTTCGTCAATATCTTTCGCGCTTCGTCGACGCTGGCGAAGTGCGCGACGGTATCGCCGGTCAACGGCACGTCGGCCGCGCCTTCATTGTCGCCTAGGGCGTGGGCCATCATCGTCGTCGCGGTGAGTAGCCAAGGGGCAAGGAATATGATCGCTGGTCGCGGCATCGGGTGCGTCCTTTTCGAGATGATGTTCGCCTCGTCGACCGTGCGTTTAGACGGCCGTGCGTTTGTCGAACGTTCGTAGAGACGATAATGCCTCAACCGGGCCGACCGTGCAAACGCCGTGATATCGAATTCACGGATACTGCGTTCACGGAGACTGCGTTCACGCTTCGACCAGCGCGACTAATTCCGCGCCCGGCGGGAGCGTTTTTCCTTCCGCCGCCACGCGGACTCGCCCCTCGGCGATCACCAGCAACGGGGCGACGACTTTTGCCGATGGACTCATGTCGCGCTCGATCTTGACGTCATCGCCGCATGGCAGCACGGCGACTTGCAGCGTCTCGCGACGTAGCATCGAGCAGATCGCGTGATGCGATCGCGAGCTGGGCATCGCCCAATCGCCGGACATGCGGACCTTCGCCCTTGGCTCGCCGTCGACGGGGCTGCTGAGAACTTGCAGCACGTTTCCGCGACCGAGCCAGTCGAGTGCGGCGTCGCAGGCGAGCGTGTTCACGGCGTCGTTCGACGTCATCGCGACGAGCATACCGACGTCCGATAGATCGAGCAATTGCTCGAAGCTATCGTCGTCGCTGGCGTCGCCTTGCACGGCGTCGAAACCTTCTTCGCGGGCCCGTTGGCAATGGACGGGATTCAAGTCGACGAAGCGGACGAGCATTTCGCGGCGGCGCAATTCGCCGGCCAGCACGAGCGACCACGTGTTGACGCCGACGATCATCACGCCGGTGGGCTTCTTCGCCTTCACATCGAGCACGCGGGCGAGCCAGCCCGCCCACACACCTTGTAGGCAGACGGTGACGGCGATGGTGAGAAACACGAGCGACTCGATTACCGCGGCCCCCTCCATGCCGTGGTGCTGCAATTCGATTGCGAAGTGGCTGGCCATCGCGGCGGCGACGATTCCGCGCGGGGCGAGGAGGCTGAGGTACGTCTTCTCTCGCCACGACAGTTCGGTGCCCCACGTCGAAATCCAAACCGACGCCGGACGGACGACAAACATCAGCGCGGCCATCACGCCGGCCTCGGCCCAGCCGAATTCGGCGGCCGACGTCCAGTTGATATTCGCCGCCAGCAGGACGAACAGCACGGAGATGCCGAGCGTCGTGAGGTGTTCCTTGAATTCTTCGAGCTTGTCGCGAAACGGAATCGGCGAAGCGGCTAGCACTAGTCCGGCGGTCATGGCGGCCATGATGCCGGCTTCCGAGCGAATCTGTTCGGCGACGGCGAACGAGGTGAGCGCGGCGCCGAGCGCACCGAGATGCACGAGATGCTCGTTTTCGTGTTCGTGAAACAGCGGCAACCGCCAGACGAGCACGGCGATCGCGCCGGCGCTGCCGCCGACGAGCAGACCGATGCCCAATCGCCCGGCGAGTCCGACGAACGTGGCGCTAAAGCTCGCTTCCAGCGCGAGCGTGTATTCGAGCATGACGACGGCGGCCACTGCGCCGACCGCATCGATGAGGATGCCTTCAGATTTGAGGATCGCGGCCAATCGCGGTTCGAGCCGTACGCGTTTGAGAATCGGCGTGACGACGGTTGGCCCGGTGACGATCACCAGCGACCCAAACAACAGCGACTGCGACCAAGGCAAGTCGAGAAACAATCGGCAGGCGCACGCCGCGCCGATCATCGTCACCACCGCGCCGGCGGTCACTAGCCGCCGCACGGGCGTCATCGCGCCGATCAACACGTGCGGCGGCAGGCTCAACCCGCCCTCGAACAGGATGATCGCCACGAAGCAGGCCGTGAGCACGTGGAGGCCGTCGCCGAGCGCGAGCGGCTCGATGACGCCGGCCACTTGCGGCCCGGCAAGCACGCCGAGCACGAGCAGGAACACGATCGCCGGAATGCGAAACAAGCTCGCCAGCGATTGACCGAGCGCACCGAGCAAGACGCTAGCGGCCAGTGTGGTGAGGATGGATTGCATGGGCGGTGGCTGCTGCGGAAGTTGCTCAGCGACGAGCGGGGCAGATCGAGTGCCGAATAGGGAGGTTGAGTAGTAGGTCGTTGCGACTACATTCGCGGTGCCTCTTGTTTCGTCGCCGCTGGGACGAAATTGCACCCCGAGCGAATTGATTGTACGAATCCGCGCGTTTTAGGCGACCTCACTTCCCTCGGTTTTGAGGGCGGGCGTTCGCACCAAGGCACTATCGTCGGGTTGACTCACGCTTGCTCGGGCGGTTGCCTGTACGGATTCGATTGGAGCTTGCAGACCGGTGGCGCGAATCGGAGCAGAGCTTTGGACAGGGGCCGACGATGCCGCAGACAATGCCCCGGACGTTGATTCGGACGTGGCACGCACTCGAACCGCTTCGATGGGATGCGACGGAGTTAGATCGTCATCGCCGTGAAGCCGCCGTCGACGTAGTGGGTGCCGCCGGTGATGAAGCTGCCCGCCTTGGGAGCGAGCAGCAGCAGCGCCATGCCGATAAGCTCGTCGGGCTCACCGAAGCGATTCATCGGCGTGTGCCGCAGGATGTCGGCGACGCGCGATTCGTCGAGAATCGCTCGATTTTGCTCGGCGGGAAAGAAGCCCGGACATAGCGCGTTGACGCGAACGCCTTGCTCGGCCCATTCGCGAGCGAGATTCCGCGTCAGGCTGACGACGCCGGCCTTCGACGCGGAATAGGCGAATACGCGGGACAGCGGCGTC
>JAJDEG010000470.1 GCA_029259895.1 Planctomycetota bacterium | reverse complement strand
TTCGCCAGCGAATCGAGCGTCGGCGTCTCGACTTCGCCGCCGTAACAGCCGATGTCCGAAAAACCGACGTCGTCCGCAAGAATGACGATCACATTCGGCGGTCCGCCACCATCGGCCGCTATAGCGCGACCACCGGGGAGCGTCGCCGCCCCCACGGCCGCAACGACGAAAACGACCAACGCCGCAACGCCGGGCCGTCGCACTTTGCCGAGGTAACTTTGCCGAAGCGAACGGCCAATTCGCCGCATGAGATTCAACGAACGCATGGATCGTTCCTTTAGCGTGCCGCCAATGTGGCGACGGCCAGAATTCGTTAACGAAACGTGCCGCAACGAAACGCTCGCGGCGACGAGGCGCAGCTAGAATCGTATAGCACGTTCGCAATTCTATCGCGCGATTCTAGCGCACTCCATCGCGTCAGTCTTACAACTACACGGCGAGTGGCCCATTTGCAACCGCCAAAATCGCGCCGCGTCGCGAACGCTATTCAGTCTGCGGCGATGCGTCCGCAACGACGTCGCCTTCGTCCTCGTCCTTCGGCACTCGGACCACTGCCGCCAGCGTGTCCTCTTCATCGAGCGTCATGATCCGCACGCCCTGCGTGTTGCGGCCGATCACGCTCACGTCGGCCGCGCGGATTTTTTGCAGCTTGCCGCGGCCCGTCATCATCATCACCTCGTCCGTGTCGTCGATGCGGCACACGCCAATCACCGGGCCGTTGCGTTTCGTCGTCTTGATGTCGCGCAAACCCTTGCCGCCGCGTCGCTGCGTGCGATACCGAGCGCCCGACGAACCGGCGTCATATTCGCCCTCGGCCTCCTCGCCACCCGCGTCCGGCGTAGCCGGCGTTTCATCGACGACATCGTCCGCAGCTTCGTCGACTGCGGCATCGTCAACAGCGGCGTCGTCAACAGCATCGCCCTCCGGCCCGTCATCCGCCGCGGCGTCGTCCGATTCGGCGCTATTCGGCCCAAACGTCGTTCGCTTGCCGTAACCGTGCTCGCAAACGGTCAGCAGCGTCGCCTCGGGATCGGCCACGACCATGCCGACCAGCCGGTCGTCCCCAGCGAGCGAAATGCCTTTCACTCCGCTGGAATTGCGCCCCATCGGTCGTGCGTCCGACTGGCTGAAGCGAATCGCCATGCCGTGAGCCGTGGCAAGTACGATCTCGTCGCCCTTCTTCGTCACCGCCACGTCCACCAGTTCGTCGCCTTCACGAAGCTTGATCGCAATGATGCCGCCACGCTTCGGCCGGCTATAGGCGTCGAGCGGTGTCTTTTTCACCAAGCCCTTCTTCGTCGCCATGATGAGATAGTGATCCGGCGCTTTGAAATCGCGCACCGCCCGGCAATCGGCGACTTGCTCGCCCTCGGAGAGGTTCAGCAGATTAACGATCGCCCGGCCGCGGCTGTCGCGGCCCGACTGCGGCAGATCGTACACCTTCTGCCAATACACTTTGCCGAAGTTCGTGAAGAACAGCAGATAGTCGTGCGTGCTGGCGACGAACAGATGCTCGATCGGGTCTTCCTCGTCGGTCTTCGCGCCGGTAAGTCCCTTGCCTCCGCGTCGCTGCGCCCGATAGACGCTCGCCGCCGTCCGCTTGATGTAGCCGTTGTGGCTGATCGACACCACCATGTTCTCTTCGTCGATCAAATCCTCCAGGTCGATCTGGCCGATCTCTTCGCCGCTGATCTCGGTCCGCCGCTTGTCGCCAAACTTGCGCTTCACCTCCACGGTGTCTTCGCGAATGATCGCCAGGATATTCTTCTCGTCCGACAGAATGCGGTTGTACTCGGTGATGTCGTCGAGCAGCTTTTCAAACTCTTGCGCGAGCCGCTCCTGTTCGAGATTCACCAACTGGCCGAGCGTCATCCGCAAGATCGCGTCGGCCTGAACGGGCGTAAGCGTATAGTGCGGCGCCGCGCCCCGTTCGGACTGAAAATTCTCGAAGCCACGATCACCGAGCGCCCGCTGCATCAACGACGAGGGACACTCGATCGTCATCAGCCGCGTCTTGGCCTCGGGCTGATTCTTCGACGTGCGGATGACGCGGATCACTTCGTCGATGTTGGCGTGCGCCAGCAGCAAGCCCTCGACGCGATGCTTCCGCGCCCGCGCTTCGGACAACAGAAACAACGTCCGCCGGCGAATCACCGCCATCCGGTGCCGAATGAACTCTTCGATCAATCCCTTGAGCGACAGCACGCGCGGCTTGCCGTCGACCAGCGCGAGCAAGATGAGCGAGAAAGTGTCTTGCAGCGGCGAGAATTGATAGAACTGATTGAGCACCAATTCGGGATCGACGTCCTTTTTCAACTCGATCACCAGCCGCACCGGTTCTTCCAAGTCGCTCTCGTTGCGAATATCCGAGATACCCTTGACCCGGCCTTCGTTGACCAGGTCCGAAAGGCGTTCTTCGATCCGGTCGCGGGTCTGTTGGAACGGAATCTCGTTGATGATGATCCGCTGGCGATTCCCCTTTTGTTCGATCGTGGTCTTCGCACGGAGCGTGATCGTGGCGCGGCCCGTGTGGTAGCCGCGGCGGATGCCAGTGCGTCCGCAAATGACGCCGCCCGTCGGAAAGTCCGGCCCGGGGATCAACTCGATTAGTTCGTCGACCGACACGTCCGGTTCGTCGATCACTTTGATGACGCCGTCGCAAACTTCGCTGAGGTTATGCGGCGGAATGCTCGTCGCCATGCCGACGGCGATGCCGTTCGCGCCGTTGACGAGCAGATTCGGCAACTTCGACGGCAGCACGGTCGGCTCGGTGTGCCGCTCGTCGTACGTCGGCACGTAGTCGACCGTGTCGAGCTTGAGGTCTTCGAGCATCAGCGACGCAAACGCCGACATCCGCGCTTCCGTATATCGCATCGCCGCCGGAGGCAGGCCCGCGACCGAGCCGAAGTTCCCCTGCTTGTCGACCAGCACGTACCGCATGTTCCAATCTTGGGCCATGCGGACCAGCGTCGGATAGATCACGCTTTCGCCGTGCGGATGGTAGTTACCGCTCGTATCGCCGGAAATCTTCGCGCATTTCACCCGCGACGCACCGGGCGAAAGATTCAGATCGTTCATGGCGACGAGGATCCGTCGCTGCGATGGCTTTAGCCCGTCGCGCGCGTCGGGCAGCGCGCGCGACACGATCACGCTCATCGCGTAAGTGAGATAGCTATCCTTCAGCTCCTGCTCGATCGGCAGCGTCAGCAGGCGGCCAAGGTCGCCGTTTGCGTCCCCTTCGATCCCCTCGCCAGCAGAGTCCGTCTCCCCCGAATCTTCGGGTTCGGTCGGCTCGTCCACGTCGTCAATATCGTCGGCCAAGTGTGCGTCCTTTCCCTGACTCTCACGGCAAATGCCAAAACCGTGAATATAGCGATTTTAGCGACTGCTGGCAATCGGCCTCCGTAAGGAATCGCGTGCCGCAAGTCGTGTCCACGCAATACTTTGCGACGTCGGGCATATTGATTCGGCGTCGCGGCACGATCCCCCTGTCAACCGCCGTCAAAAGGGCCGCCAAATCCCGCCGCTCGCATTGACGCGCCGCGATGATTTCGAGACAATCCGCCGCCTTTTTTATTGGCGGTTGCGCCGGCCATGCGCAACCGAAACAGCCGGAGTCGTGATGCTCGCAGTTCGTTCGCTGCTCGTGTTCGCCCTCGCGTGTCTCGCGCTGATGGCCGCCGATGCGCGCGCACAGCGACTGGCCAACGGTCGGCCTTCCGGCATCGCCGCCCGCGCCGATCGGCGAATCGATAACGTCGCATCCGCCAAGCAACCCACACTGCCGTCAAGTGGCAACGAGAAGCGCCAACTCGAATTGCTCGATCCGCCCGAAGAAATCGATCCGCCCCCAGCCAAGCAAGCAGTCAAGCACGCCGTCAACCAACCCGACGCATCGAAATTACAAATCGACGAACCGGCCGCGTTCGACTTAGGTACGGAACCCGGCGCGGAAACCGACGCCGACGATCGATTTCACTTCGGCATCGGCAAAGGTCTCGGCCTCGGCTTGGGACGATTCTGCCGCCCGCGATTCGGCCTCGCCTTCGGTCTCGGCCGCGAGTGGGAAGAACCCGAACAGATGGTCGGCAAGAGTTGGCTCAGCCGCCCGCTACACGTCGACGCATTCACCGGCGTGATGTACGGCGCGACGCTCATCGAAGACAACGTCCGCCACCAGGGCGATCTATTCAGCGGCATTCGCCTCGGCTGGGATTGGACCCGCCGGCTGGGCGGCGAAATGCGTCTCGGCTTCGCCCAAACCGGCACGGAAGACATTGCCAACGGCGTCGAACTAGCAGACACCGACATCATGCTCTGGGACTTGAACGTCCTGTGGTATCCCACCGGCGACACGCGGCTGCGACCGTACCTTTCTATCGGCCTCGGCGCGGCCCATTTCGAATTTGAAGACGCCCAAGGCGTCGCCCATCAGAAAGAACTCGTCGGCATTCCCCTGGCGATGGGCCTAAAGTACCGCGCCACGCCCACCGCCGCCCTACGGCTCGATCTGGCAAACAATCTCACGCTCCCCAACGCCGGCGTCGCAGGCCAAAGCAACCTCTCCATCACCGTCGGCGGCGAATTCCACTTCGGCGGCCAAAGAACCAGCTACTGGCCCTGGAACCCGACGCTGCAAGCTTGGTAAACCGGCGTGGCGACCGTACGAGCCGCGGCGCGATGTCTCGGCGATCACTCGCCATCGCGTCCCGCTTCAAACATCGCCCGCGCCGCCAGCGGTGCCATCTTGGCGTTATCGTGCCCAACGTCCGCCACCGTCTGCATCGTCCACCGCAGCGGCACATCGAGTCGCCGTGCCTGCAACTGCGCGGCGCGAAAGAAGTTTTTTCCGCGCTCCAATCGATGCGCTCCTTGGGCCATCGCATAGGCGTTCTTCGGCAAGTACCTGTCGTTCGGATCGTTATCCTCTTCTCCGAGCAGCACCAACATCGGCATGCCCAGCGCCGCCTTGAGCCGCGCGTCGGTCGACGGCGACTTGCCCAAGCCGTACGGAAAATCCACACCGTCGTCGGGCATCGTATAGCTGCCAGCGTTCGCCGCCACGGCCAGCGCGATGCGAGTATCGCTCTTAAGCAGCACCATGCGATGCACGAACTGCGATCCGGCGGAATGACCGAAAATGAAATACCGCTCGCTCCGATTCTCCGTCGCCGCCTTCACGTGGTCGAACAGATGCTCGATTGCCGTGAACGTCCACTTCGACTCGTCGTTCGGCTCGCCCTCGGGCGTTTTGACGTTGCCGAACTGATACGTGCTCTGCCCGCGATAATGCTCGACCGAAAACTCCGGCACAACGACCAGGGCCTCATAGCGATCGGCCAACGGAATCCACGGCTCGCGGTATTCTTCCCCGTTGCGCAGCGTGCCGTGCATCACGAACACAATCGGCGATTCGTTCGTAAAGCTCTTAGGCCGATACGACCACACGCGAATTGGCCGGTCGACATTGCCGCGCTCGTCGCGGAACTCGAAGTCCGACTTACCCGCCGGTATCGACTCGGCCGCGGTCGCATCGCGCACGTGGAGCGCCAGCGAAACTGCTAGCACTACCAACAAGCAGCTAACCGATCCGCAAAAACGCCCGCCGACGGTCGCCGCCAACCGCGGCATCGCTCGCGGCTCTACACCAAATGTCATTCGGAACTCCTGAAATGCTTCCATGCCCAAGCTTAGGCCAACGAAACGCGAGTCTCGCTTCCATCCATGCGCCGCGGCGGCGATGCGCAAGTTCGGCGGCGCGAATTCGGCTGGGTGAGTTATGCCCGATTTTCCGCCTGGCAAGCTATCGCAATATCTCGGCCGAGCGCGATAGCGATGCTTGCGGCGGCGTGAGTAGCGGCTCGTGCGGCGCGGATAACCCCACACGGAAAACGCCGACATCGCCACGCCGTTCGGCCCGATTCGCTTCCCGAAAACTGACCTATCCACACCGGCAAAACATGCCATACATTGTGAAAACTTTACAAACGTCAGGCCAAAGTAATCTTCGCCGCGGACCAAAAAATGATGCGACGAACAATCGCATCGTTAACCGACTTGCAACGATTCGTCGCGGCGAAGGCGACCCCACTAAGATCGCTTTGGCTCGGCGTTTGCACGCAAGATGGATGAATTCGGCACGGGCGAGTCCAGCGAGGGACGGCCTAACGACTCCACGTGCCAGCGCGGCTGCAAGGATGTAGCCTCTCCAATTCGATTCTCCTTTCACGGAGCGATAAGAGCATGGAAGCTCGTCTCGTCCGCGCGGCGATTCTCGCCGGCGCTATGTTGTCGCTAGGCGCCGGATTCCGCACGCAGAATTTCATTGTCGACGCGCCCACGCCGCAACTGGCCGAAGAATTCGGCCGCGCTGCCGAAGCGTTTCGCAAAGACCTGGCCATCGAATGGCTGGGCCGCGAATTGCCGCCCTGGGGCGAACCGTGCCCGATTTCGACCACCGTTGGCCCCAATGTCGGCGCTGGCGGAGCCACCACGTTTATGTTCGACCAGGACGCTTCCGGCCAGCCGCAGGTCTTCGGCTGGCGGATGACCGTGCAAGGCTCGCGCGAACGCATCCTCGACTCCGTCCTGCCGCACGAAGTCACGCACACGATTTTCGCCACGCACTTTCGCCGCCCGCTCCCTCGCTGGGCCGACGAGGGCGGTTCGACCACCGTCGAACACATGAGCGAGCGAGCCAAGCAACACGCCATGCTCATCACGTTTCTCAAAACGAGCCGCGGCATCCCCTTCGACCGCATGTTCGCCATGAAGGAATACCCGCGCGACATCATGCCGCTCTACGCCCAAGGCTACGCCACGGCGCGATTCCTCATCTCCCAGGGCGGCAAGCGAGAGTTCGTCAAGTTCATCGCCAGCGGCTTCGAGCGCGAAGATTGGGCCGGTGCGATCGAGAAGCACTACGGCTACAAGAATCTCGGCGAACTACAGAACTCGTGGCTGGGCTGGATACGCGAAGGCGGACCGAACACCGTCCCGGCCAAGTACGCCGGCCGCCCGACAGACGGAAACATCCTGCTGGCATCGACCCAGCAAGCCGTACCGCCCGCAGGCGACAAAACCGCGGCACAGCCCGACGCGCGTCATATCGCCGCTGCGACGAATCCGAAAATGAATGCATCGCCAAAGAACGCCCCACCGGGCAGTTGGTACGCCCGCACGGCTCGGGGCGAGGCAGTAGCCGCGCAGCCGACCGCCCGCGAAGCCACGCATCCACAAGCCATCGAACCGGCGCGGCCCATCGTGCTCGAATGGGACCGCCCGCCAGGAACGCGGCCCAACGCCGCGCGTCCACCCGTTCACGCACCCGTTCGCACGGCCATCGCCCCCACCGGCACGGCGGTTCGCTAACCCTTGCCGGCCTTCCGCAGCAGCCAGCCGTGAACGAACAACACGCCGCCCGTCGAAATCAGCGCGTAGCCTAGCCAGAGCGGCGGTTGATACTGCTTGCGGACGAGATTCTCGTTGACGGCCCACCGCTGGATCGCGCCGGTCGGCGCGTCGGTTTTCGGTCCCATCCAGTCATTGAGCACTTGCGTCGACTCCGGCGTAAACACGAAGGTGTCGATCATGCGAAGCTGTAAGCCGGCCAGACCGACCATCAGCCCAACGTATATCCAGACGTGGTAAGCGATGTTCGGCATAATGGCGTGTCGGCTGGTGCAACGATCGGCGGTGGGCAAACCGCCATCACGACAACAAGGTGTGCGGCGGCCGAAACGGTGGATAGCCACCCGTCATCAAGTTTCGGACTTCGCGTCGCCGCATCGCCAACGCGCTGGCATTCTTTCCGTCCGTAACCGTCGCGGAAACCTTGCGGCGCTTTCATGCACCGCTTCTATGGGACGCTTCCATGCCGCGATCGGGTCGACCGGATTGATCCGGTCGTAGGGCATGCGAGTGGTGAGCCTTCAGTAGCCTTGGTAGGATTTCCGCGGCTGGCGAGTTTGCGTGATTCGCCAGCCGCCGTCGCCGGACATGGCCTCGGTCGCAACCCACCGCGGCGCGAATCGAGTCGAGGATGCCGAGACGAGGATGCCGATGATTGACGAAGTCGTTCGTAGCCACTCGCTCGTGCTCGGATTTCTTCACCGGCTGCTGGCAGACGTTCCGGAGGATTGGTTCGCGCGGCAACCGCCCGGCGCGGTCAACCATCCGGCGTGGGTCATCGGGCATCTGACGTCTAGCTGCCAGGCGATTGGCGGCGAAATCGGCCTGCCGCCGTGGCTGGACGACGATTGGCAAACTCGCTTTGGAACGGGCAGCACGCCCACCGACCGTCGCCACGAATATCCGACCAAAGCCGAACTGCTGGCGACGTTAGACGATGCACGGCAACGCGTCGCCGCTCGGCTGCGGCGTTTGGGGGAATCGGCCCTCGGCCAGCCGCTGCCGGACGAACGCTACCGCGAGATTTTCCCCACGCTGGGGCACGCCGTGCTGCATATTCTCGCGGCGCATTCGGCCGTCCACGTTGGCCAATTGACCGTCTGGCGGCGGGCGGTGGGGCTGCCGCCGATGGCCGATCCTTTCATTTAGGCTCTACAACAACGATTCCACGGCCAGGCGCGGCCGGCGAGCCACGCCGCGGGATCGACGCCGCGGGATCGACGTCGAGCCCATCTGACCGCCAGAAAAACCGGAAAATTCGCTAATCCGCCGGGAATTCCTCCGCCCGGTGCGTCGTCTATAATGAAGTGAGCGTCGTCGGAGACGGTGCGGAGCAGCCGCACGCCTCCCACGCGACGCCACGTCCGCGATTCCGCTTTCCGCAACCGCAGAAGAGGCACTTCTCATGGCCAGCGGCACGCTTCCTCCTCCGCCCGTGGCTCCGCCGCCGCGATCGTCGCGCGCCTCCGCAAGGCACGCGCTGCCGAGCGACTTCATCGACGAACAAATCGGCAAGACGCGGGCATACGTCAAGAGCGTCGATATCGCCCACGGCCTGCTCGTGCTCGTCACCGGTCTGGTCGCGTACCTGCTCGCGATGGCCCTCGTCGATCATTGGCTCATTCCCGGCGGACTCGGCGTCGTCGGCCGCTCGATCGCGTTCGTGCTGTTCGTCGGCGGCTCCGTCTGGCATCTCATGCGGGCCGTCGCGCCGCTGGTGATGCTGCGGATCAATCCGCTCTACGCCGCGCAGACGATCGAACATTGCCAGCCGTCATTCAAGAATAGCTTGCTCAGCCTGCTGCAACT
>JAJDEG010000469.1 GCA_029259895.1 Planctomycetota bacterium | reverse complement strand
GCCGGCGAGCGCCCTTTCGAGCGACTCGCGCCATGCGGAGAGCGTCTGGCGTCGCCGCTCGATGGGAAGGTCGGCATCGCCAATGTCGTCCGTGCGACGAAGGAACGCGTACAAGGCACAGGTCGCCCGACGCTTGCGGCGTGGCAACAGCCAAAACGCCAGATAAAAATTCGAGGCGGCCCTGCGTGCAGCCCGCGCGCAATGTGCGTAGCTTTCGGCTAAGGAGACCGCGGGCGAGTGCGTCGCATTGCCCATAGGCGCGGCGGTGCTCATGGCGACGCCCCTGTGCGACGCGGTGAAGACGCGGCATCGGTTGGGCGGTATGCGGAAGGCAGCACGCCGGATGCGACCGGTGCGGCATCTTGGGAGCGGCCAGCTTTGCGCCGCCACCAGCAGGACGCCAGCAGTTGCAGCTTGCGCCAGCGAGAAACCGTCGGTCGCAAGCGCCAGACGTCGTATTCGATTGCGCGAATCGCGGCGAGTATCGCCAATCCGCCGCGGGCGAAAAGTTCAATCTGCACCTGCAAATCGCGGGGCATGCGATCGGCCAGCGGCAATCCGGCCAGCAACAGCGACTCGGCGCGGGCGACCTCCGTTTGCATTACGTTGCGAAACGCTTCGTTCGCCTCGCCGCGGGCGAACATGGCTTCGTCGTAGCCGAACCGCCGCAGCGTTTCGCCGGGGAGGTAAATGCGTCCGCGTTTCCAGTCGCGGGCCACGTCCTGGCAGAAGTTTGCGAGTTGCAGGCCGGTGCAAATGCGGTCGGATAGTTCGCCGCGTTCTTCGTCGTGGCAGCGACCGAGGTAGAGTACGAGCCGCCCCACGGGATCGGCCGATCCGCGGCAATATGCCCGCAGGTCGTCGAACGTGTCGTAGCGATTCTGTTGCTGATCGCGGCGAAACGCGGTTAACAGATCGCGGAACAGTTCGATGGGAATTGCGAACGTGGCGATGGTGTCGGCGAGGGCGACGAACACGGGGTGCGCGGTGCGGCCGCGATAGCAATCGGTCAGCAACTCGCCCCACCAATCGAGAAGCGCGATCGACTCGGCGGTCGAGGTCGTCTCGTCGGCCAGATCGTCGGCCCAGCGGCAGTAAGCGTACACGGCGTGAAAGTGGGGCCGCAACGCGCGGGGGACGAGCCGGCTGGCGACCGTGAAGTTTTCGTAGTGTTTGGAGGCTAGCCGTCGACAGTATTGGCGCGCTTCGGCGAGCGACGGCGGATTCGCTGCAACGCCAGGGCCGTACTGCGACAAGTCGGAGATCACGGTCGGCATGGCGAGGGCGACTTTCCGAAAATGCCCGCGAGATTCGGTTTGGCTGACGGCGGAACGAGGGAACTTGACGCGGTGCGTCGTCTGTCCCGCAAGTTCGTCAGGCATTATGATGGACGATAGATGGACCGCAAAGGGAGCGACGCCGCGAGTTGACGCGGTAGAGGCGCCGCTCGACCGCTAGCAACGCCACGATCAACATTAACGACGTTTCACCATGAAAGTTCTTTTGGCCAGTCCGCGCGGCTTTTGTGCGGGCGTGAATATGGCGATCGAGTCGCTCGATCTGGCGTTGCGGCTGTACGGCCCACCGGTGTACGTGTATCACGAGATCGTTCACAACAAGCACGTCGTCGACGAGTTTCTGGCCAAGGGGGCGGTGTTCGTCGATGCGATCGACGAAGTGCCGGTCGGTTCGCATCTGCTCTATTCGGCGCATGGCGTTTCGCCGACCGTGCGCGAGGAAGCGGCCGAGCGGCGGCTGCATGCGATCGACGCCACGTGCCCGCTGGTGACGAAGGTGCATTTGGAAGCGATTCGCTATGCGGAGCGGGGCTATACGATCGTGTTGATCGGCCACGAGGGGCACGATGAAGTTGTCGGCACGATGGGCGAAGCGCCGGAGTCGATCGTTCTCGTTCAATCGGTGGACGACGTCGACACGCTGGCGGTCGCGGCCGACGCGAAGCTGGCTTACGTGACGCAGACGACGCTGTCGGTCGACGACGCGAATCGGATCATCGCTCGGCTTAAGACGCGGTTTCCGAACATTGCCGCGCCGCCGAAAGAGGATATTTGCTACGCCACGCAGAATCGGCAAGAGGCGGTGAATCTGTTGTCGCAACAGGCCGATCTGGTGCTCGTGCTGGGGAGCCAGAACAGCTCGAATAGTCAGCGGCTGGCGGAGTTGGCGCGACAGGCCGGACGCCAGGCGCATCTCATCGACGGGCCGAAGGATTTGGACCGCGGATGGTTCGAGGGCGTGGAGACCGTGCTCGTTACGGCCGGGGCAAGTGCGCCGGAGACCGTCGTGCAACTAGTGCTCGATTATCTGCGCGACGAGTTCGGAGCGACGGTCGAGCCGCGGGCGATTCGCGACGAAGAGGTGTATTTTCCGTTGCCGCGCGAGTTGCGGCGGAGCGCGGCGAGGGCGTAAGTGTTTTTGCCGCGTCGGATGGACTGCAAACTTCGTGCGACTGGTCGGCAACTTCTTTCTTCGTTGTTGCAAGTCGAGGGTGTTCGATTCTTAACGCAGAGTGCGCGGAGGATCGCGCAGGGGGCGCAGAGCGTTCGTTCTTTGGGTAGGTCGGGCCGGGCAGCGGTGCGACGTGCCGTGGCGTGGCGCGATCTATTTTCGATTCAGGGGACGTTGGCGGTAGTCGTTGTCCGATTCCGCTTCTGCGCTGCTGGGCGAGTCGGCAGTGGCACCAGCTGCGCCGAGCGAGTGGCCTGATTCTTGGTGGAAAGTAGGCCACGGATGTGGTAGGTTGGGTTCGTCAATAGAGGGTCACGCGGGTGCTTGTGCCCGCAATGACCGTAGGACGCGAATTGAGTTTTGGTTCGGCGACGTGCCGGCCGCTTGTTGTGGTGCGCGCGCTGGTGTTTGTTGATGGCAGAGCGTACCACCCGGAAGAGGGAATTTGTGAGCATTACTCGCGTTTTTTGGGGGCTGCGAAGGAGCTTGGCTGGCGGAATGGGTAATTTGAGGGTTTCGGGAGAAGGCGCGCGGCGACGGCCGACCCGATGTGAATCCGCGACCGACCCGCGCGGCCCATCTGAAATCCAGCACGCAATTCACCAGCGTGAGGGCCAATCGGCAAAGACAATCGACTTTCTCCTCGTGCCGCGACATCGATGTGCCCAAGCACTTCACGTCGCGGGGAGAGGACGAGAGGAGCCGGCACAACACGCCCGACCGTGCCTCGCATCGCGCTTTGCGTCCTCCGCGTCCTTGTATGTTGCAAAAACACCAATCAAAGGGACAATCCACGAATTCCAAGGCAACGCACAAGTCCCCGCCCGCCGTGTCGTCCAACGTGATTTGGCGTCAGACATCTTCCCTAAGCGGTGCTTAGGATGTTCTTTCACCGTGAAAACGTAATTGCGACGACACGACGATACGCTTCTGCGACGAGGCGATCTGCCGCCAGTACGACTCGGCGACGATGCGACTTCACGAGATTCCGACGACGCGGATTTACGACGAGTCGTTTCCACGACGATGCAGCGAGTCGTGATTTCGCAAACACGACGTTACCGCCACACGCCCCGTCGTGTTTGCGGAAACACGCTTTTGCGATTCTGCGCTCATTCGCCCGATGAACGGTGGCAGTCGTTGCTAGCCCAGCGTCCGACGGCCTTCGTCGAATTCGATTGACTTCCCCGCCGCTTCGTCCTATTGACGATGCGTAGTCGTAAAATCGTGTCCACGACGGAAAGGCGAATTCGAAAGGTGCCCAAGGTCATCGCGATCCTCAATCAGAAAGGCGGCGTCGGTAAGACGACGCTGGCGGTCCACATCGCCACGGCGCTGGCCCGCAAGAAGCGGAGCGTGCTGTTGCTCGACGCCAACCCGCAGGGGAGCGCCCTCGATTGGGCCGCCGCCCGACACGGCGAAAAACTTTTTCCCGTCATCGGCTTACCCAAGTCGTCGATCCACAAGGAACTGCCGGCGGTCGCGGCCAACTTCGACGTCGTGCTGATCGACGGCCCGCCGCGCGTGTACGACGTGGCCCGCTCGGCCATCATGGCCAGCGACCTCGTGCTTGTCCCCGTGCAGCCGTCGCCCTACGACGTATGAGCGGCCAAGGAGATCATCGACTTGCTCAACGAGGCCGGCGTCTACAAGCCGAGCCTCAAAAAAGCGTTCGTCATCAATCGCAAGATCGTCAACACGGCCATCGGCCGCGACGTGGCCGACGCCCTGTCCGAGTATCCGGTCGAAGTACTCAAGACGGCGATCGGCCAGCGCGTCGTCTTCGCCGAAAGTGCGACACAAGGGTTGACGATCTATGAACTTGCCCCCGATGCGCTCGCTGCCCAGGAGATGGACCCGTTGGCCGAAGAAGTGGAGCAGTTGCTGCGATGAAGAAGGTGAGTTTCTCCGGCAAGCGTCCCGAAACGCCGCCGCCCGTCGGCGACGTGGACCATTGGGTCGCCAATCAGACTGGCGTCGAACCGATGAAACGGCTGACCATCGACGTTCCGATCAGCTTGCATCGCCGGATCAAGAGCCAATGCGCCCTCGGCAATCTGGTGATGGCCGACGTGATCCGCGAATTGCTCGACCAGCGGTTTCCGCCGCGAGGCGGGGAGGGGACTGCGTCGTGAATACGGTTTTTCGTATTTACGATTTCAGGACGAGCCGTATCGCTAACCCATTGATGCGTCGGAATTGACGTGGTGCGCCGCGTGTCGCCGTGGAGCGAGAAACAGCCTGACCTGTTCTCGGCCAGCGTCGCCGACATCCCGATAGGCGACCAACGCGATGCGATGGAGCGGCCGTTCTTCAGTCTCGCCAAACGACCGCGGCTGACGCCGATCCAGTACCAGGTTGGCAACGTGTGGGTCGAGGTGAGCGCCAATCCGCAGTTCGGCATGGCCACGATTTGGGATGCCTACATTCTGATTTGGGCGGCGACGCAGATTACCGAAGCCCTCGACCGCTCGCTGCCGCCTGCCCGGACGATTCGCTTCCATCCATATCAGTTGCTCCGCGCGATCCGCCGCACGACCGGCGGAGCCGACTACACTCGCCTTCGCGCCGCTTTTGAGCGGCTCACGCACACGGCCGTCCGCACCAACACCCGCGCCGACGGCAAGAAGAAGTTCGCGTCATTTCACTGGCTCGAAAGCTGGACCGAAACGGTCAACGAATCGACCGGCGAGCCGAGCGGCATGACGATCACGCTGCCGGACTGGCTCTACGACGGCATTGTCGAGCGGGGAGGGGTGCTGACGATCCACGAAGATTACTTTCTGCTGACCGGCGGCATCGAGCGTTGGTTGTACCGTGTGACCCGCAAGCACGCCGGCAACCAACCGACCGGCTGGAGCTTTACCATGCGGCAACTCTTTGAAAAGTCGGGCTCTTCCGCCCGCTTCTCCGACTTCGCCCTCGACATTCGCCGCGTCGTGGCCGCCAACCAATTGCCCGAATACGAACTGTCCATCGACCGCAACGGCGAAGGGGCCGAGGTTGTGCGCTTCATCCACCGAGGCCAACTGGCCCTCGATCATCCTAACCGCGAACTTGCCCGCGCGCCGATGCGCCGGCAGAGCCGAGGCATTTTTGCGGAATCCTGGAAACTCAATGTCTTGCTCGACGACACGTCGGGCGAATAGGCGCACCGGCACCGATTCGTTTCTTCGCCGTGAGTGAACCGGTGAGGGGAGGGGAGTCGAACAGGTCCACACCTGTGGACGCCGTCGGGCGAATGGACGCACGCCCACGGGCCATTAGGCGCAAACGGCCACGGTCGATCAGGCGCAATTCATCGGGCGAACAGGCGCAGCGGCAAGCCGATTCCACGTTCACGTCAACGGCTTACCGGGCGGCTAACTGTTTAACCCAAACAAGTATTTTAACTCCCTTTAACGGCCGGCCCTGTGGATAAGTCGTTGATTCGTCGCACCTTTCTCGGCCATGAATTCCGCCGTCCCGCGCGGCAGGCGACCATTGCATTCAGGAGGGCAAGTATGGCGGGATGCGACCGCCGCCAGGCTCTCTCGCATTAGGAAGCCCGTAGAGCGCGGAAAACGACGTCGACCACGCGACGCATGGCCGAGACACGTTTCGACGCTCTACGCCCCCCGCAAATCGGTTTTTCGCCGTTTCCTGCGGAAGCGCGCACCGGCAGCAAGTCAACCGTGGCCCACAAGGCGACCAACCCACGGCAATCGCATCTAAACTTCCGGCAGTATTGCAAGCCGCTTGAAAGAATCAAGGGCCTTGCTTCGATTCCTTCGTGTGGTCCCAAAATCTCACGGAGGGTTTTATCCTGTCGGAGCGTCTGGGCGGTCTCCAATCAAAAAAAGCAACCGGACGGCGGGTTTTCCTCGAAGAAGACTTTGGCTGGCCTGCGGAACCCAGCGGACCTTCAAAGCTCCCCATTGGCTTTTTCTTCGCGCACGTTGGCTTCCATCAACTCGGAGATGACTTCGTTCTTCTGCGTGAGCTTGGTCTCCAGATGCGCGATCTTGCGGTCCTTGGCCGCGTCGGCGCTGGGTTGTCGGCCCGCCTTGCGCTCGAACGCGGCGGCCCC
>JAJDEG010000468.1 GCA_029259895.1 Planctomycetota bacterium | reverse complement strand
CGCGCCGACCGCTGGGCCGCCGCACATCCCGACGCCATTCGGCCCTACCGCGTCGAAGAAGCCCGCTACCGAGCCGACGCCAAAGCCACCCGCCGCGCCCGCCGCCGGCTTCCCGAGCAAAGCCGCGACCGCCAACCATAGCCGGCCTCCGCCGGTCGACCGCCCAACGAACGCGCTTCCGGCAGAACATGGCGGTGGTGTGCGCTTACGCCGCAACTCGGTGAAGGTGCTGTTCTTCACCGGCGACGGCCTGGCGATCTTCTATCGACGTCTCGAACGCGGAACTTTCGAACTGCCGCGGGCCGCCGCCGATGCGAATGCGAATGATGCGAACACGGCCGGTGCAAACACGCCGGGCGTCGAGATCAAGCTCAGCGATCTGGCGCTGACCCTCGACGGGATCGAGCTGACCAGCGTGAAGCGTCGTAAGCGCTGGCAACCGCAGACGGCATCGGCCTAGGATGCGCGCGCGTTGTTGCCGCATGTACAATTCTTGAACGGCGTTCAGGCGCGGCGAAAAAATGTCTGAAATCATTCGCCCGCTGCGAAACTTTGACGGCGCTGCGTACATAGTAATGGCATGGATCACGGACGCTCCTCTGCAAACGACGACGCGCCGGCTACAAATTCGCTGGCTGTAAACTCGTCAGCCGCGAATTCACCGGCTGCAAACTCACCGGCCGGGGCCGTGTCGGCCAGCGACCTGCTGCGGCGCCTCGACGCGCTGGAACGGCGGACGGGCGAGTTGGAGCGGCAGGTGGTCGAGAAGGACGAGATCATCGCGGCGCAGCGCATGCAGATCGAAGCACTCGCGACGGCGCTCGACCGCGCTCGCGAGCAGTTGGCATTGCTCAAGAAGGCGCTGTTCTCCCCGCGCCGCGAGCGTTACGCCCCTTCGCCCGATTAGCGACTGCTGTTCGCCGCCACGCCGCTAGACGCAATACTTGGCCGGGACGATTCAACTCCGGGAAATTCAACTCCGCACAACGAGGCGGCAGGCGAATCCGCGCCACCGAAACGGCCGCGGCGGACGCACCGCAAGTTCGTGATGCCCGACTTCCTGCCGGTGCGGCGCGAAGATCATCCATTGCCGGCGGAAGAATGCCCCTGCGGCAACTGCGGCCGCGAGCGGGTGGTGATCCGCACGCACGTGACGCAACAGATCGAGTTGAAGGAGGCTGAGGCCTACGTTCTTGAGCACGTGCGGTACACATATGCCTGTCCCGGTTGCCGCGATGGCAAACAAATGGTGACCACGGAGAAGCCGCCGTTACCGATCGACAAGAGTCCGTTCGGCGCCAGCGTGTTGGCTTGGATCGTGACCGCTAAGTTCGAGCGGCATTTGCCGACGTATCGCCACCAGGAGATGCTGGTCGGTCCGCTGGGTCTGTGGCTGTCGCGGGCGCTGCTGTGGAAGCTGCTGGCCGGCACGGCGCGGTGTCTCAAGCCGCTGGCCGAGATTCTGGCAAGTTACGTGGTGCAGGCCGATGAAACGCCGGTGCGCTACCTCGGCGAGCAGCGTGGCAAGTCGTCGTTGGGCTATCTGTTCGGCTACGCCGGCGACGCGGAGCACCGCTACTTGTACTACGACTTTCAGCCGCATCGCAATCGAGACGGACCGCGGCAAGTGCTGGGCGATTATCGCGGCGTGTTGCAGACGGACGGTTTTTCGGCCTACGAAGCGCTGGTCGCTGAGTCGGACGGTCGGTTGGTTCCGGCCGGCTGTTGGATGCATGCGCGTCGTGGCTTCGACGAGGCGCTGGTCACAACGAGCGATCCGCTCGTGGCGGAATCGCTGGCGGCGATCCAGGTGCTCTACGACGTCGACGATCGCGCGAAGGCATTGTCGCCCGCCGAGCGCTGCGCACTGCACGCGGGTGAGTCGCGGCCAATGGTCGATGGATTATTCGCGCGTTGGGACGAAGCGCTGCCGGCGCTGCGCCCGAGCACGAAGCTGGCCGAGGCGATCGGCTACGCCTTGAATCGCCGCGGCGAATTGACGCGGTTCTTCGACGACGGCCGGATCCAACTCGACACGGGGCACTTGGAGCGCTCGATCCGGCCCGTGGCAATCGGACGGAAGAATTTCTTGTTCTTCGGCAGTTTGCGGGGAGGTCAGGCGGCCGCGACGCTGTACTCGGTCGTGCAAAGCGCGCGGCTGTACCACGTTGATGTCATGGCGTACCTCACCGACGTGCTCCGCCGCCTGCCGGCGATCGCACCGACCGACACCGCCGCCACCATCACGCCGCTGTTGCCCGACCGCTGGGCAGACGCCCATCCGCAACACGTCCACGCCTCCCGCGACCAAGAACTCCAAGCAGCCGCCACCCGCCGCCGCCAAAACCGAGCCCGCCGAAGAGCGATGGCGAAGCGTTGACGCTTACCTCGCGCCGAAGCTTTGTGCCGGCGATGTCGTCGTGATGGATTATCTGTCGAGTCACGTGCGCATCGGCGTCCGCGAAGCGATCGAAGCGCGCGGAGCGTCACTGCTCTATTGCCGCCGTACAGTCCGGATTTCGATCCCATAGAACTCGCGTACTCGGAATTCAAACGGCTGCTCAACTCGGCCGCCGAACGCACGGCCGAAGCTCTCTGGACCTCACCTGCGGCAAACTGCTAGGCCAATTCGACGAACCTGAATGCCGCAAATACCTACGCCATTGAGGATACAATTACACAAATACGTGATACGCGCTAACGAAACCAAGCACCAAATCCCCGAGCCGCCACACAACATTCTGCTACGGCTGGGGATGTGTCCGCCATAGCCCTGAGAACAACACGGGGAAATCGACGGAGCTATGCTATTTCGTTAGAAATGCTTCGAGTTTGCGGCGGACGCGATGCCGTAGCTGCCATTGATTGGCGTCGGAACGAGCAGGTGGTTGCACATCGGTAGCGTCACTAGGTGGAGCGTTTTCCGCGACAATTTCGCGATAGAATTCTTTCTCTTTGGGCGTAAGTGTGCTCTCGAATTCCGCTGTCTCGAACGAGGCGGGAACCGAGGCAGAAGCTGCGCAATGAACGCTCTGCTGGCCAATGTCGAGACCAATCATTTCGCGACGGCGGCGCCGCCGCTCCGAACGGTACATCCGCAACGCATGATCGCGGGCAAGGCTTCCTAGAAAGGTCGTAAGCCGACAACCACGCGACGGATCGAATCGGGCGAGCAATTCACCGCGGTTTCGGACGAGCGCGTACCACACTCGCGCCGCCAATTCGTCGATCTGGTTTGGGTCCGCATTCCGTCCACCCAGCTCGGCGCGTGCTGCGTCTAGCAGCGGAGGGTGGCATTGATCGTAAATCGCCTCCCAGGCTGCCGTGTCGCCGGACAGGGCGGCGTCAATTAGACAACGGTCGGTATGGGCGGAAGTGGTGGGCGTCTGCGGCATACGAGTGCCGTTATCGGCACGGCCGATTAATCTGCCACAATCGACGTTGTCGGCACTCTTTGGCATTGCTTTGTTCGACGTAACAGAATCTAGCGGCGAGCAAGTCCTGCCGATCCTCTGTCAAATACGAGCTTTCGGCAATTCGACGGCTGATTTAGCGAGATGGCCAGCAAAACCTACTCTAATGGCAATCATCGGCCAGATCAAGGTTTGGGTCATGTTTCCATTGCCGATTGCGGGCCTTGGCCGTCCTAACGCTGTCCGAACCGCGGCGGTTGCCGCGGACAATTCCGAATATTCCGAAAACGCCTTTTCCAAGAACGGAATCCGAACTGCTCCCGGGCGGCCAAGCCGTTGACAAGACGGAGGGTTCGGTTAGTATGAATCTCGTCCTCTCGGATCTTGCGGGGGAGGAGTCGTTTCTGCCGAGGATCCGTTACTAGCTTGTAATTAAATCGGCAGATTTCGAGATTGGAAAATGCCGACTGATGCGTCGGCATTCTAAACAGCGATCGACGCCAGTGGCCGCGGCAGCCGAAGAGAACGGAGTGCGCGCCGATTCCGGTCGACAATGGATTCCACGGTACATTCGGGCCAAGACTAAAAGTTGAAGAGCGTGAAATCTGGTCCGCGGCCGAGCCGACGCAAGAGTGCTGCGAGCGGATCGCCAGTACCCGTAGGACGCGAGAATGGAACTCGGGTGGTCGATTGCCAACCGGCGGTTGGAAGGCTTCGTGTATCCCGCGCCACTGCGTGTTGCCTGATTGCTTTAGCATGCGCATTCGCGTGGTCCTATTGGCCGACGCTAGTCAAAACGATTGGAGAGTGGAGTAGGCACCCGGACTATTCGCACGGTTATCTCGTTGTGCCGTTGTCGCTAGGCTATCTTTGGTTGCGTCGTCGGCAGGCCCCGACGAACATGTCAAACGGTTCGGCTTGCGGATGGGCGTTGATCGGATCAGCTGTCGGCATCCGAATTGCTGCTGCGTTACTGCTTATCGAGTCACTTGACGGATGGACGATTCCCATGTGGATCGCCGGTGCCGTTTTGCTGCTCGGTGGCTGGAAAGTGCTTGCGTGGAGTGGACCGGCAATCGCATTCCTTTGGTTCGCGTTTCCCCTTCCGTATTCGGCAGAGCTGGCGCTTAGCCGCCCGCTACAGCAAATCGCTACGCAACTGAGCACCGTGGTTTTACAACTTCTTGGCCAAGGGGCGATCGCCGAAGGAAACACGATTCTTGTCGGGGAGCATGCCTTGGAAGTCGAGCAAGCGTGCTCGGGAATGCGGATCTTCGTTGGGATATTCGCGTTGGCGTTCGCCTACGTTTTGTTTATTCGACGAACTTGGTGGGAGAAGGTGTTGCTCTTGGCCAGCGCCATACCAATTGCACTCGTTGCAAACTCGACGCGTATCGTGATTACCGGATTGCTCTATCAATATGCATCGGGTGACGCAGCGAAGCACTTCTCGCACGACGTCTCCGGCTGGGCGATGATCCCGTTTGCCGCAGCGCTGTTCTGGGGCGTCGTGTGGTACGTTGGACGGCTCCTGCCGGAAGTCGAAGTCATTGGGACGACGCAATTAATTTCGGGCGAGGCCGGCCGAGTATGAACGCCATCGGCGGCCCGTTGGCTGGCAGATTGGTCCGAGCGGCTGAGCGCTGTTCGCACAAGTAATCAACCTGAGCGAAAAGTCAAACCGTGAGTATTCCCTCCGATCCGCTTCCGCCTGTCGAACTCCGTTCGCGTGCGATCGAAGAGGCGATGGTTCCTAGCATGCGAATGCGCGCGGTTGGTCCGCGAAGAATGACCGATCCGGAAGCGCCGTCGTCGGGGGGCATGGGGCCGGCGTTTATTCTGAGCGTATGGCAACAATGGTGGAAATTGGCCCTCCCCTCGGGAATCGCCTTGGCGGTCCTGGCCTGTCTGATTGTACTGGCGTGCTTTGTTCCCAAGTACGAGGCCACGGTTTTCATGCTCATTGGGCGCGATCCGTCACCCGTTGGCCGCGACGGCCAGTCGCAAAGCGACGACGGCGGATGGGTCGGGACGCAAGTTCAGATCATGCTCAGCCCGGTGGTGTTGACCCCTGTGCTGAGCCGCGAGGGGGTAGCCGAGATCAAGGAACTCGCGGAACAGAACGATCCTGTCGCCTGGATCGGGCAAAACTTGACCGTAGAATCGCGGAAAAACTCCGGGCTTTACGAAGTCCGATTCGTCGGACGCGACCCGCGGGACTGCGCCACGCTCGTGAATGCTGTCGTCAAGACCTATGTGGACAAGCAAGGCGAGAACGAACAGCAATACCAAAAGGAAGTGGTAAAGCGGCTGAACGATGCCATGACTGCGCGTCTGGTCGTCGTTGGCGAGCTGCAACAGAGTCTGAGGGACCTATCGAAGGGCTTGAGCCCGGCTGAAGCCCTGGCCGGCAATCCGCGACCTGCCGCGACGGGTGCCGAAGGGACGTTGGCCGGGTTGCGGCAACAACTTGCGCTGGCCGAAGTCGAATATGAGCAAGTTACTGCCGAGCTACGTGCCGCGGAGGCGATGCAGCAAAAACCGCGTACGCAGCAATCCATCGCAGTGATCGCGCTCGAAGTCGATGTGACGCCGGAGATGATCTCAGCCAAGAAAGAAATCGCCGACATCAAAGCAGGATTGGCGGAATTGGAAGCCCGGGCCAAGCAAGGCGCCACCAGCAGTTCGTACGTTCAAGGCAAGCGAAAGTTGGCAGTAGCGGAATCGAAGGCCGACGAAATCCGTAAGCAACTTACCGGTGAGATCACGAAACGCCTGGACCTGACCCAGCGCATCCGATTGGAAGAGCGAATCGATGCCTTAAAACAGCGACAAGCCAGCGCCGACGCAGCCATCAAATTGCTCACGACACGATGCGACGAGGAAGTCAAGAAACTGCACGTCGCGGGTGCCGATACCGGTGAGCTTGAACTCGTCCGCGCGGAGTTGGCACGCGAGGAGAAGGTCCTTGACTTGATCGGCTCAAGCAAGTTGTTTCTCGAAACGGGACTGAAGTCCCGTCCGAATATCTCGATCGAAAAGTTTGCCGAGCCTCCCACGCAGCCGATTGAGGCCCACCCCACGAAGTTCCTGGCCGCAGCGGGGCTCGCCGGTGCTCTTTTTCCATTCGGCTTGGCGATTTTTTGGGAGCGATTGGTGCGGCGCGTCAACGATGCGGAACAGCTATCCCAAGATGCGTCCTTGGACGTCATCGGGGAAATCGTCGAATTGCCGTCGCGTCCGGTTTTGATGCGCGGCCAAGCGGGGCACCGTCGCTTGATGCGCGACGTTGGGATTTATCAGGAGTGCATCGATAATCTGCGCACATGCCTGCATCTCGCCGAGCTGTCGAAACACACAAAAGTAATCGCCGTTACCAGCGCGACGAGCGGTGAAGGGAAGACGAGTTTGGTGTCGCAGTTGGGGATTAGCATTGCTCGTGCAACGGGTGCCCGAGTGTTGCTGATCGACGGGGACATGCGGTCGCCGGAACTGCACGAGATCCTGAAAGTTCGCCTCTCACCCGGATTGGCCGAAGTCCTTGAGGGCACCGTCGGACTGGACGAGGCGATCGTGCCCGGCATTTTGGATCAATACGACCAACTGAGCATGCTGCCAGCCGGACGCCTGACATGCAGTCCGCATCAACTCATGGGCGGCGCGGCATTTGAACGACTTTTGGGACAAGTGCGTGGGCGGTACGATTATGTCGTAGTGGACACGCCGCCTGTGCTCTGCGCGAGCGAATCGCTGGTCATCGCCAAGTCCGTCGACGGCGCGTTGCTCTGTGCGTTGTATGAAGTCAGCCGCTCCCGTCAAGTCCGTTTGGCCTCGGATCGCATGTCGCGCGCAGGGGCGCGAGTGCTCGGCGCGGTTTTCGCGGGCACACCGCTGGGACGTTACTCGTTGCGTTATGGACAATACGGCTATGGTTCGCCCTATCTCGCAACTAGCGCTTCCTTCGCGCCGTATGGACGCCATCACTTACAAAGCTCGGCGATATCACGACCGCAGGCCCCGGCGGGCAGGAAGAACTGACGTGGCATGGGTGGACGCAATCTCGCTGACCTTTGCAATGTCGATTCGATAAAGTGACGATTCTGCCTTCATCGCGAATGCACGAACCAACCGAATCCGTTGACCGCACACCGGTGCGCGGTCGTCAATTGCATCGCGTACTTAACGTGCGAATGCTGGTGGCGACAGTCGTCATCTCCCTGGTGGGGTTGCCGATCCTGTATTTCGCCCATTCTCATCAAACGACGCGCACGGCCGAGGTGTTTCTGGCTCGTGCGGAAGCGATGGAACAGGCCCAACGGTGGAGCGACGCCGTCGAGTATCTCAAGCGATACTCGCGTTTGAGACCGTATGACGCCAGCGTACATGTACGCATCGCGGAGGACTTCGATCGGGCAGCCCAGAACGGTCGTGGTGCCAACGTCGCGATTGCATTGTTCTATCGGGCGATCGGCGTCGAGCCCAGGCGGGGCGATCTGCGGCAACGGTTGATCAGTTATTTGATGCAACAGCGAAAGTGGTCGGCGGCAAAAGAGCAAGCCGCGGCACTTCGCACGCTGCCGGGAAAGGACAACCAGCAGGTTGCCGCTCGAATAATGGCGATCGTGTCCCTGGAAGAAGCCGACACCGGCAGTATGCTTGCGATCCGCACCGCTTGGCAGAATTTGCAGGAAGTCTGCCGCGAGTTTCCGGATGACGTAGCCGCCGCATCGGCACTAGCAAACCTGCTGCGTCAGCGGGCGGATGACCTGGGAATTGACGCGGGGCAAGCAGCAACCTCTGCCGACGCCGTGATGGATGCAATGGTTGCGGCCAATTCGATCGCGGAGCAGGCAAGACTCCAACGCTATGCGTACCGCACGCGGTACAACTTGCCAGGCGCTGCCGATGATCTTGAGAGGGCTCTCGAGGCCGCTCCTAAGAATATTGTCGTGCTGATGGCTGCTGGTGAACACTTCCTGACCTCAAGTGACGGAAGCCTAGATCAGAATCGCGCGCGGGAGTGCTTTGCCGCGGCCATCGAGATTGCTCCGCGGCTTGCCCAAGCCCACGTCGGCCTGGGGCGGGCATTGCAAGCGACTGGTGACCCGCGGGGAGCCGAACGGGCCTGGAAACGCGGCCTCGAACTCGCGGGGAGTGACGTCGTCGGGCTGCACAACGCCTTGTTCCGGAACTACCTGGCGCAACGGGACCTCACGTCGGCGAGCGCGACGTTGGCAGAATTGACGAAAGTCCTGGATGGACAAGCCACCGAACTACGTCGGGAAGACCGACGCCTCTTGACTCGTCTTAAAGCCCAATTGCAGATAGCAAACGGCCAAGCGGGTGGAGCCGTGACGTTGCTCAAAATGTCGCTAGAACGTAACCCGAACGACCCCGAGGCGCGCCGAAGCGACAACGGCGACATGGATGACCGGCGCATTTTGGCGCAGGCTTACGTGGTGCTGAAATGCTGGGATTTGGCCGCGTTGGAATTGGAGAAGTTAGCGGAACATTATCCACAGTCCTATGAGCCCCACATGGCAGCGGCCGAAGCCTGGCGAAATGCTGGCCACCTGGGCAGGTCGATTTCGGCGCTGGCTCGTGCTTCCCGACGCCCTTCGGCTCCGGCACACGTCTGGCTTCAACTGGCGGAAGCCCACTTGCAACTCCAAATGGCTTCAGCGCAGGTCGCAGAGCGCAACTGGACTGAGTTTCGCGAAGCCCTTAGCCAAGCCACGGAACGATTGCCCGGTGCCTGGGAAGTGGCCATGATGGAAGCTGAATACATGGCGGCCGAAGGATCGGCGGGGGGCGCACGCCGCGCGCTCGCGAAACTTGGCGCGGTCGAGCAGAGCCATGCCAACACACCGCTGTTGTGGCGTCGGCTGGCGAACTTGTACCAACGGTTGGGAGACAACGCGGCCGCCGACCGCGCGTTACGGCGTCTCGTTGACCTTGAACCAAATGCGGTGGAAACGGCGCTCGTT